>NZ_LT629693.1:3526568-3827352 GCF_900099825.1 Bradyrhizobium ottawaense
CAGATGACCGGGGCCAGATTGCTGCCGCGGCCGAGCGCGAAATAGCCCGCCAGCACGACCGGCAGGAACAAAAAAATGAACGAATAGGAATTGAAGAGCATCGGGCTTTCCCGGCGGGGCCGAAAAGCCTAACCATACAACGCGGGAGGCAACAACCCTGCGCGCCCGGGTGTGGCAATCCGCGCGTTGAGATACGATATAAGGCATCAGGTTCCTTCTCGTCATGCGCGGGCTTGACCCGCGCATCCATCTGGAAAGAAGGCTTCTTCAAAAGGATGGATTGCCGGGTCAAGCCCGGCAATGACAGCTTCCCAGACTAACGAGGATCGAGTGACACAGACCGTAACCAAAAAACCTTCGCTCTCGGCGCCGTCAGCGCCGCGCCGGCCGCATACGTTCACCACCCACGGCATATCAGTGACGGACGACTACGCCTGGCTCAAGGACGAGAAGTGGCAGGAAGTGCTGCGCGATCCCACGATCCTCGACGGCGATATCCGCACCTATCTGGAAGCCGAGAACGACTACACCGAAGGCCTGCTCGGCCACACCACGCCGTTGCAGAAGAAGCTGGTCGCGGAGATGCGCGGGCGGATCAAGGAAGACGATTCCAGCGTGCCGTCGCCGGACGGCCCGTTCGCCTATTTCCGTAAATTCCGCGAAGGCGGCCAGCACGAGATTTTCGCGCGCACGGCGCGCGACGGCGGCAATGAGACGACCGTGCTCGATGGCGACGCGCTGGCGGCCACCCACGACTATTTCAAGTTCGGCGGCAGCCGGCATTCGCCCGACCACAAGCTGCACGCCTGGAGCGCCGACACCAAGGGTTCGGAATATTTCTCGATCCGGGTCCGCGACTGGGCTGACGGCACCGACCGCGACGATCTGGTCGAGGAGACCGACGGCGGCGTGGTCTGGAGCACGGACGGCGCGAGCTTCTTCTACGTCAAGCTCGACGACAATCACCGCCCGATGCAGGTCTGGCGTCATCGTCTCGGCACCAAACAGGCCGACGATACGCTGGTCTATGAGGAGCAGGACTCCGGCTGGTTCACCCATCTGCACGAGAGTTCCTCCGGCCGGTTCTGCGTGATTGCCGGCGGCGACCACGAGACGTCAGAGCAGCGGCTGATCGATCTGGCGCATCCCGAGACGCCGCCGCGGCTGGTCGCGGCGCGCGAGGAAGACGTGCAATATTCGATCGCCGATCGTGGCGACGAATTGTTCATTCTCACCAATGCGGACGGCGCGATCGACTTCAAGGTCGTCACCGCTCCCCTCGCTTCGCCGGAGCGGGCCAACTGGCGCGATTTGATTCCCTACCGCGAAGGCGTCTATGTGCTCGATGTCGAGCTCTACGCCAATCACATGGTGCGGCTGGAGCGCGCCAACGCGCTGCCTGCCATCATCATCCGCGACCTCACGAGCGGCGAAGAGCATGCCATCGCCTTCGACGAGGCGGCCTACTCGCTCGACACCATGGGCGGTTACGAATTCGAAACCACCAACCTGCGGTTTTCCTATTCCTCGATGACGACGCCGTCGGAAGTCTATGACTACGACATGGCAAAGCGGACGCGCGTGTTGCGCAAGCGCCAGGAGATTCCGTCCGGCCACAACCCGGCCGATTACGTCACCACCCGCATCATGGCGACGGCACAGGACGGCGCTCAAGTGCCGGTCTCGATCCTGCACCGCAAAGACCTGGTGCGCGACGGCAGCGCGCCGCTGCTGCTCTATGGCTACGGCTCCTACGGCATGGCGATGCCGGCCTCGTTCGCCGCCAACCGGCTGTCGCTGGTCGACCGCGGTTTTGTTTACGCGATCGCGCATATCCGCGGCGGCGCCGACAAGGGCTGGGGCTGGTATCTCGATGGCAAGCGCGAGAAGAAGACCAACAGCTTTGACGATTTCGCGGCCTCTGCCCGCGCGCTGATCGAAGCTAAATACACGAATGAAAAACGCATCGTCGGCCATGGCGGCAGCGCCGGCGGCATGCTGATGGGCGCGGTCGCCAACCGTTCCGGCGAGCTGTTCGCTGGCATCGTCGCCGAAGTGCCGTTCGTCGACGTGCTCAACACCATGCTCGACGACACCCTGCCGCTGACGCCGCCGGAATGGCCGGAATGGGGCAACCCGATCGAGAGCGAAAAGGACTTTCGCACCATCCTGTCCTACTCGCCCTACGACAATGTCGCGGCCAAGGACTATCCGCCGATTCTCGCGATGGGCGGCCTGACCGATCCGCGCGTCACCTATTGGGAGCCGGCGAAATGGATCGCGCGCCTGCGCGCGACCATGACCGGCGGCGGCCCGGTGCTGTTGCGCACCAACAT
Organism: Bradyrhizobium ottawaense; assembly: GCF_900099825.1. Lineage (NCBI taxonomy): Bacteria > Pseudomonadati > Pseudomonadota > Alphaproteobacteria > Hyphomicrobiales > Nitrobacteraceae > Bradyrhizobium > Bradyrhizobium ottawaense. The sequence continues at coordinate 3,528,905 of NZ_LT629693.1, forward strand.
GGGCGCCGGCCACGGCGGCGCGTCGGGCCGATTCAACCGGCTCGACGAAGTCGCGATCGTCTATGCGTTCGCGCTGTGGGCGGTGGGGATGGCGGAGAAGGGCGAGGTGTGAGTCTCGCCTGTCGTCCCGGCGAACGCCGGGACCCATACCGCGTGATTTATCCATGGGGCAGGATGGCTGACGTCGTCTTCTAATTACCAAAGCCGGTGGCTATGGGTCCCGGGCCGCGCTTCGCTTGCCCGGGACGACATTGGCGCCTACCTTCCGTTCTTCTTCCGCCATGCCGCAAAATCTTTTGGCGTCTGCTCGTCGGTTGCGGGATAGAGGCCGAGGATCGAGCGGCCTCGGCCTACTTCCTCGGTGACGAAATCCTCGAACGCGGTCATCTCGACAGCCTCGTCGGCAATCTCATCAGCGAGGTGCGCCGGAATCACGATGACGCCGTCGCTGTCGCCGAGGATGACGTCACCGGGAAATACCGGCGCATCGCCGCAGCCGATCGGCACGTTGATCTCGATCGCCTGATGCAGGGTCAGATTGGTCGGCGCGCTCGGGCGGTGGTGAAAAGCGGGAAAGCCGAGTTTTGCGATCTCGGCCGAATCGCGAAAGCCGCCGTCGGTGATGACGCCGGCACAGCCGCGCTGCATCAGCCGCGTCACCAGGATGGCGCCGGCGGACGCCGCGCGGGCATCCTTGCGGCTGTCCATGACCAGCACGGATCCGGCCGGGCAATCCTCGATCGCCTTGCGCTGCGGATGGGCGCGATCACGAAACACGTCGATCTTGTTGAGGTCCTCACGCGCCGGCATGTAGCGCAGCGTGAAGGCTTCGCCGACCAGGACCGGCTGATCGGGACCCAAGGGGTGCACGTCCTGGATCATCTGGATGCGAAAACCTCGCTTGAACAAAGCGGTGGCGACGGTGGCGGTCGAGACGGTCTTCAGCTTGTTACGGGTGGCGTCGCTCAGTTTTGTCATGGTTCACGTCCTTGTTATTCCATCATTCCGGGGCGATGCAAAGCATCGAACCCGGAATCTCGAGATTCCGGGTCTGGTCCTTCGGACCATCCCGGAATGACGGCGTTTCTCAAACCGCGCCGTGGGCTTCCACATAGAGCGCGTAGACCGAATGGCAGCTCGCCATGTAGAGGCGGTTGTTCTTCGGGCCGCCGAAGGTGAGATTGGCGCAGCGCTCCGGCAGGCGGATGAAGGCGAGCGGCTTGCCCGCCGAGTTGAACACCATGACGCCGTCGAGATCCTCGGACCTGCCCTTGAGCTGGAACACTTTTCGGCCGCCGACATCCGACGGTTCGGCCTGCAGCGCGCCGTTCGAACCCCAGCCGCACCACAGATTGCCGTCGCGGTCGACACGAAAACCGTCGATCGAGCCTTGGTCGGCGGCGTCGATCACCTTGGTCTTGCCGCCGAGCGTACCGTCGGCGCCGACGTCGTAGCTCCAGATGCTGCGGTTGGGCGTGCCCTTCCACTCGACGATGTAGAGCTTCTTCTCGTCCGGCGAGAACGCCAGCCCGTTGGGATTGACGAGATCGGTGAGCACGGCTGTGATCTTGCCGTCCTTGGCGATGCGGTAGACGTTGGTGGTGGCCTGTTCGGGCTTGTCCTTCTTGCCTTCCCACTCGCCATTGATGCCGAACAGCGGATCGGTGAACCAGATCGAATCGTCGGACTTGACCACGATGTCGTTCGGCGCGTTCAGCCGCTTGCCCTCGAACTTGTCGGCCAGCACCGTGATCTTGCCGTCCTTCTCGGTGCGGGTGATGCGGCGCGTCACCGAATGCTCGCAGGTCACAAGGCGGCCCTGACGGTCGCGCGCGTTGCCGTTGGCGTAATTGGCATTGGCGCGGAACACACTGGTCTGGTTGGTCTTCTCGTCGAACTTCATGATCCGGTTGTTGGGAATATCAGAGAACAGCAGATAACCGCCCTCCGGAAAATACACCGGCCCCTCGGCCCAGCGCATGCCGGTCGAAACCTGTTCGACCGTGGAGGAATAGAGCCGGTATTTCGCAAAGGCAGGATCGAGGATCTGCACCGCCGGATCGGGGTAGCGCTGGTTCGGCGTGAACGGGAACGATTGCGCGAAGGCTGCGCGGGACAGCAGCGTCGAGGCGGCAGCGGCGGCGGCCCCTGCGAGGATATTGCGTCGGGTAATGGTCATGGTGGTCCTCCCTGTGATTGTTTTTGATTTGTCATTCCGGGATGGTCCGAAGGACCAGACCCGGAATCTCGAGATTCCGGGTTCGATGCTTCGCATCGCCCCGGAATGACATCAATAAATCGACGGTTCATCCACCGGCGCGCCAAAGCCGGTTTCGAGGAAATCGAAGTCGCAACCTTCGTTGGCCTGCTTGATATGTTTGGTGAACATCCAGCCGTAGCCGCGCTCGTAGCGACGCTCCGGCGGCTTCCATTCGGCGCGGCGTTTGGCCAATTCGGCCTCAGAGACGTCGAGATTGATGGTGCGCGCGTTGACGTCGAGCGTGATACGGTCGCCGTTCCGCACCAGCGCCAACGGCCCGCCGATATAGGCTTCCGGCGAGACATGCAGGATGCAGGCGCCGTAGCTGGTGCCGCTCATGCGCGCATCCGACAGCCGCACCATGTCGCGCACGCCCTGCTTCACCAGTTTGGTCGGGATCGGCAGCATGCCCCATTCCGGCATGCCGGGGCCGCCCTGCGGGCCGGCATTGCGCAGGATCATGACGTGATCCGCTGACACGTCCAGATTCGGATCGTCGACGGCCTTCTTCATCGACGGATAGTCGTCGAACACCAGTGCGGGACCGGTATGCTTGAGGAAGCGTGGTTCACAAGCGCTCGGCTTGATCACGCAGCCGTCGGGGGCGAGGTTGCCCTTGAGCACGGCGAGCGCGCCCTCGGCATAGATCGGATCCTTGACCGTGCGGATGACGTCGTCGTTATAGACTTCGGCGCGCGCGATGTTGTCACCGAGCGTCTGGCCGGTGACGGTCATGACGTCGAGATGCAGATGCTCTTTGATGCGGCTCATCAGGCCGGGCAGACCGCCGGCGTAGAAGAAATCCTCCATCAGGTATTTGTCGCCGCTCGGACGCACATTGGCGATGACAGGCACCTTGCGGCTGGCGGTCTCGAAATCGTCGAGCCCGATGTCCTGCCCCGCGCGGCGGGCCTGCGCGATCAGGTGAATGATCGCATTGGTCGAGCAGCCCATCGCCATCGCCACCGTGATCGCGTTCTCGAAGGCCTTTCGGGTCTGAATCTTGTCCGGCGTCAGATCCTCCCACACCATCTCGACAATGCGGCGGCCACTTTCCGAGGCCATGCGGATATGGCCGGCGTCGGCCGCCGGGATCGACGACGCGCCGGGCAAGGTCATGCCGATCGATTCGGCGATCGCGGTCATGGTCGAAGCAGTGCCCATGGTCATGCAGGTGCCGTAGCTGCGCGCGATGCCGGCCTCGACATCGACCCAGTCCTTGTCGGAGATTTTTCCGGCGCGCCGTTCGTCCCAGAATTTCCAGGCGTCGGAGCCCGAACCCAGCGTCTTGCCCTTCCAGTTACCGCGCAGCATCGGCCCGGCCGGAAGATAGATCGCAGGCAGGCCCATGCTGGTGGCACCCAGCAGCAGGCCCGGTGTAGTCTTGTCGCAGCCGCCCATCAGCACGACACCGTCGACGGGATGGCCGCGGAGCAACTCCTCGGCGTCCATCGCCAGCATGTTGCGATAGAGCATGGTGGTCGGCTTCAGGAACGATTCCGACAGCGAGAGCGCCGGCAGCTCCATCGGAAAACCGCCGGCCATCAGGATGCCGCGCTTGACGTCATCGACGCGCGACTTGAAATGCATGTGGCAGGGCTGCGCATCCGACCAGGTGTTGAGGATCGCAATCACCGGCCGATCCTTCCATTCCTCCGGCGCGTAGCCCATCTGCATCGCGCGCGAGCGATGGCCGAAGGCGCGCAGATCATCGGGCGCGAACCAGCGCGCGCTGCGGAGGTCGGCAGGGTTCTTTCTGGCGGTCATGACTGCGTGCCCCATTTCTGGACGGTATTGCGCTCGATGGTGCGGAAGATCAGGTTTTCGACAATGAGACCGATGATGATCACGGTCAGCAAGCCCGCGAAGACCGCGGGAATATCCAGCAGGTTGCGGTTCTCGAAGATGAACCAGCCGAGGCCGCCCTGCCCCGACGATACACCGAACACCAGTTCGGCGGCGATCAGCGTCCGCCAGGCAAACGCCCAGCCGATCTTCAAGCCGGTCAGGATCGAGCCGAAGGCGGCGGGGATCAGAATGCGCGCGACATACGGCAGACCGCGCAGACCGTAATTGCGGCCGACCATGCGCAGCGTGTTCGACACACTCTTGAAGCCGGAATGGGTGTTGAGCGCGACCGGCCACAGCACCGAGTGGATCAGCACGAACACAAGGCTGCCATTGCCGAGCCCGAACCAGATCAGCGCCAACGGCAGCAGCGCGATTGCCGGCAACGGATTGAACATCGCGGTGACGGTTTCGAGAAAGTCGGTGCCGATCCGGGTCGAGATCGCCAGAATGGTGAAGATTGCGGCAAGCACGATGCCGGCGCCATAGCCCATGAACAGCACCCTCAGCGACGCCCAGGCGCGCAGCGGAATGGTGCCGTCTTTTACCTTCTCGAACATCGTGATGATGGTGTCGTGAAAGGTCGGAAACAGCAGCGGATTGTCGAGGAAGGTGCCGTAGGCCTCCCAGGCGGCTGCGAGAAAGACGATGATGACGGCCTTGCGGACGAAGCCGTCGTTCCACAGCAGTTCCAGCACCGTCAGTTTGCGCTCGACCTCGACCGGCACATCCGCGGTAGCGGCGGTATCGCGCAGCAGGATTCTCGCTTCACCCATCGCGCGCTCCCTCAATGTGCCGTAACGGTATCGGCGAACAGCAGGTCGTGGATCTGCTTTTCCAGCCGGGCCGCGCTGCCGTCCTCGCTGGAGACCTGGTCGACATCGACCACCTCGGCCTTGACCCGTCCGGGATGCGGCGACAGCAGCAGGATCCGGTTGCCGATCTTGATCGCTTCCGCGATCGAATGCGTCACGAACAGCACGGTGAATTTGGTTTCAGCCCAGAGCTGCAGCAATTCGTCCTGGCAGGTGCGGCGCGTCAGCGCATCCAATGCCGCGAACGGCTCGTCCATCAACAAAATATCCGGCTCCATCGCCATGCCGCGCGCGATTGCGACGCGCTGCTTCATGCCGCCCGACAGCGTGTGCGGATAGGCATCGACCACCCGGGTCAGGCTGACCTTCTCGATATAGGCCCGCGCCCGCTGCTCCGCCTCCTTGCGCGGCAACCGGCGGGTCATCAAGAGCGGAAACATGACGTTTTCCAGCACCGTCTTCCACGGCAGCAACTGGTCGAATTCCTGGAAGATCATCATCCGGTCGGCGCCGGGCTCGGAGATCTCGCGGCCCGAGATCCGCATCTTGCCTTCGCTCGGCGTCATATAGCCGCCGACCGCCTTCAGCAGCGTCGACTTGCCGCAACCGGACGGGCCGAGCAGAACGAAACGGTCGGAGCGATCGACCGTGAAGCTGACCCGCTCGGTCGCGGTGACGACCGCGCTCGACGTCTTGTAGCGCAGCGTTACGTCACTGACGTCGAGAAGCGCGGCCATGGGCTCAATTGCCCTTCAGGTCATGCGCGACCGGCAGATAATAGTCGGTCCAGGCTTTCGGCATGGTCTTCAGCGTGCCGGTCTTGAACAGATGGGCGGCGAACTTCATGGTGCCCTGCGGCTGCAGGTTCCATTCCATCATGCCGGGCTCCTTGAGCCACGCCAGCAGATCCTCGACGCTGGTCTTGTCGCCGGTGACTTCCTTGTAGATTTCGACCGCGGTCTTGGTGTCGCTGCGGATCAGGTCCTGTGCCTCCTTGGTGGCGTCGAACACCGCCTGGATGATCTTCGGGTTGGCATCGGCGAATTTCGTCATGGTGAAGAATTGCGCCTGACTCAACGGCCCGCCCATGATGTCGGGCGACGACAGCACCACATGCGCGCCGGGCACGTTCTTCAGTTCGAGGAACGTAAACGGCGGGATCGCGAAGTGATTGCGCACCTCATGCTGGGCATTGGTCATCGCCACATAGGCGTCGGGATGGCCGAGCTGCACGGTGTTGGGATCGAGCTTCGCCCATTGGTCGGCGCCGAACGCCTCGGACGCCGCAATCTGCAGCACGATCGCCTGCGTCGAGACCTTGACGGTCGGCACCGCGATCTTGTCGTTCGGGCCGAAATCCTTGATGGACTTGATGTTGGCATCGCGACTGATCAGCGTCATCGGCTGCGCCGAGGTGGCGACAATGCCCTTGACCCCGCCGCGGGTACGATCCCACAGCAGCAACAGATTGCCGGTGCCGGTGTTGAGGATATCGACGCCGCCGGCCAAGAGCGCGTCGGTCTGCGCGCCGCCGCCGCTGAGATTGATCCACTTGGTGGTGACGCCGGGCACACCCAGCGCCGCGGCATGCTTCTCGATCAGCTTGTTCTTTTCCATGATGTGCGAGGGCATGTAAAAAATGCCCGGCTGCCGCGACAGCGAGATCTCGCTCTTGGCCTGGGCCAGGGCCTGCGAAATCACCGGCGAGCCCGGCAGCACCATGGCGAACACCGCAACGGCGAACGCGCCAGCCCGCAAAATCATGTTTTTCATGTGTATCTCCTCCGGCGGTCGCGTTGACGCCTTTGGCGAGATGCACTAATGTATTAGTGCATTTGATGCAAGCACCTTCTGAAACGGCTGGCCTAGCCTGATGACTCCATCGCCCACCGCCCCCCGCCGCGCCGTCGCGGGCTCAGCCGATCGGCTCGACCGCGACCGTCAGGCGGCGCCGCAGGTCTACGAACGCCTGCGCGGCATGATCATTTCACTGGATCTACCGCCGGGATCGCCGCTGTCGCGCGCCGCACTTGCCGGGCAGTTCGGGGTCTCTTCGACGCCGATCCGCGACGCGCTGATGCGGCTCGAGGAGGAAGGGCTGGTCGAGGTGTTTCCGCAATATGCCACCGTGGTCAGCCGGGTCGACGTGCGGCTGGCGCAACAGGCGCATTTCCTGCGGCAGGCGGTCGAACTCGAAATCGTGCGCGGGCTTGCGATCCGCCATGACGAGGCGTTCGTCGCCGAACTCAACGCGACCATCGCGCGCCAGCAGCAATTCGCCAAGGCCGGCGATTTCGAAAGTTTCATGGCCGCCGACAACGAATTCCACGCCCGGCTCTATGCCGCTACCGACAAGCAGGACATCTGGGCGCTGGTACGCAGCCGCAGCGGGCATATCGACCGATTGCGGCGGATGCACCTGCCCTCTCCCGGCAAGGCGCAGGATATCGTACGGCACCATAAACTGATCGCAAAGGCCATCGGCGCCGGCGAGCCCGACGAGGCGCAGAAGCACCTGCGCACCCATCTGTCGGGCACGCTCAGCGAACTCGCCCAGATCAGGGCGCGCTATCCGGAATATCTGAGCAATTGAGCGGCGCGGCGCTGACATGCAGGTCGCGCGGTTGTCTGGCCGGCACCATGCGGATAGAGCGCTTTCGCGGGAGCCTTTCGATTGCTGACGCGGAACCCCTGGCGAGCGGAAACGGTTGCGAGAGGACGGGCTTTCGGCAAGACTTACAACCTCCCGTTGGCCATTCCAGCGGGAGCGGAGAACCTATCTTGGCAAGAATACTGGTTGTCGACGACGATGTGGCGGTTCAGAGCACCGTCCGCCTGTTGCTGGAACGCGCCGGCCACAGCGTGGTCACCGCCGGCGACGGTCGCAAGGGACTTAGCTTGTGCGAGACCGGCGATTTCGATCTCCTGTTCCTCGATATCTTCATGCCGGGAATGGATGGATTCGAGACCATGCGGATGGTTCGTCAGCATCATCCGCTGATCTCGATCATCGTCATTTCGGGCCGGCCGATTTCTGTCGAGCCGGACTCCGCACCTGACTTCCTCACCATGGCCACCAAGCTCGGGGCGGTCTCGAGCCTGCAAAAACCCTTCAGACCCGCCGACCTGCTGGCGGCAGTCACCGGCTGCCTGGAAGCAGCCGGGCTATCCTCGCCGTCACCCCGGCCGTCCGGCGATGTTACTTCCTGCCGGTAATGCGGCGCTCTGGATTTTTGATTCAACGTGTTTTCCTGACGCGAACCGGTTTCCACTTCGCTGGAAAACGCTCTAGCATTGGCTTTGCCTGGCGACTCGACCGGGTCGCCACGGGAGGGCACGCGAAAGCAAGATGACGCTGACAACCAGGCTTGCCATCGCGATGATTGCGCTGGTCGCGATCGCGGTATCCGCGGTCGGATGGCTGAGCTATCGGAGCCTGGAACAGGCCGTCCTGCCGCGCGTGCTCGATCGGATCGAGACCCATTCGCGGTTGGCCGCCAGCGAGCTGGAGTCCCAGGTCCGCACCGGGCGCGGCGACATCGCCACCTTCCATGGGCTGGCGGCGGTGACGGGATTGATGCGGGCGCGTCTCAATGGCGGGATCGATCCAACCGATGGCACGTCCGAGGCGCTCTGGCGCGAACGGCTGGAAAGCCGGTTGGCCGCCCAGATGTCGCTGCGGCCGGCCTATTCGCTCCGCGTCATCGGCGTTGCGGATAGCCACCGCGAAATCGTCCGCATCGATCGCTCAGGTCCGAACGGCGCCGTCCGCGTCGTGCCGGATGCAGAGTTGAAGCAAGTCGGCGACGCGCCGTATTTCCGCGACACGATCAAACTGGCAACGAATGAAATCTACGTCTCGCCGGTCGATTTGAACGAAGAGAATGGTGTCATCGAGAACCCGCATGTGCCGACGATGCGGATTGCGATGCCGGTCCTCGCGCCCAACGGCAAGCCGTTCGGCATTGTCATCGCCACGGCCGATATGCGGCCCGGGCTCGACCGCGTCCGGTCGTCGGTCCGGCCTGGCGAAAGCATCTACGTGGTCGACGCCAGGGGCAACTATCTCGTTCATCCCGACCGGGCGCGCGAATTCGGTTCGCAACTGGGTACACCGACCGACTGGCGGAAAGACTTTCCGGATCTGGCGGCGTCGATCGGCGTCGCGAAAGGCTTCGCACAGATCGTGCAGACGGAGGCCGGGCGCCCCGGCGGCGAGGCTTTTGCGCCTACCCTTCTGGCCGGCAGCGAGTGGACCGCGGTCATCGAATCGGTACCGAATGCCGTCGTCATGGCGCCGGCGCAGGCGATCCAGAAGAGCTCGATCACCGTCGGATTGATCGCCGTATTGTGCGCAGCCGTGCTGGCACTGCTGATCGCGCGATCGCTGACCCGGCCGATCGTCCAGTTGACCAGGGCCGTCGAAGCCGCCGCCCGTAGCGGGACGGCGGTGATCCCGGTCGATGCGCGCGGCGAGACCGGCGTGCTCGGGCGCGCGTTTGCGCATGTGATGGAGGAAGCCAATGCCAAAGCGGTCGCGCTCGAACGCGAGGTTCAGGAGCACCGCCGCACCATAGCGTCGCGCGATCACCATGCGGAACGCGAGCGCCTGTTCAGCGCGGCGGTCGAATCGTCCAACGACGCCATCATTACAATGTCTCTCGACGGCACCATCACCGGCTGGAATTCGGCCGCCGGGCGTCTGTTTGGCTATTCAGCGGCCGAAACCACCGGTCAAAGCATCAGGCTGCTCGTACCCGACGACCGGTTGTCGGAGGTACAGGACAGCCTGCGCCGCATCGGCTGGGGCGAAAGCATCGAGCACAACGAGACGGTTCGGCTGCGGAAGGACGGCACGCCGATCGAGGTCTCGCTCAGTATTTCCCCGATCAAGGCGCCCTCGGGAGCGACCATCGGCATCTCCAAGGTGGCGCGCGACATCACCGACAGCAACAAGACCCGGCAGGTGTTGCGCCAACAGACCGAGGAACTTCGTCGCATCTTCGAGACCTCGCAGGACTTGATCCTGGTGATGGATTCTCGCGGATTTCTGGTCCAGGTCAGCCCGAGCTGCGAGGCCATTCTGGGGTTTCGGCCCGAGGAAATGATCGGCCGCAGCGGGACTGACTTCATCCACCCCGATCATCTTGAGAATGCCCGCGAGGAGATGCGCGCGGCACGGCGCGGGCTGCGTCCGAAGATTTCCGATACGCGTTGCATCCACAAGAGCGGACGAGCCGTATGGCTGTCCTGGCTCGGGACCTGGTCCGAACCGGGCAAGCGGTTTTTCTTCGTCGGCCGCGACATGACCGAAGGCCGGCTGGTGCAGGAGACCTTGCGCGAAAGCGAGCAGCTCGCCCGCGGCATCATCAATTCCGCGCTCGATGCCTTCGTCCAGACCGACGAACACGGCATCATCCGGGACTGGAATTCGCAGGCCGAGGTCATTTTCGGATGGCCACGGGCGGACGTGCTCGGAAGGAACGTTTTCGAAATGATCGCCCCGGATCCGACCGAGGGTCCGGTTCAGACAGGCCTGGGACACTTTCTGAAGTCCGGGCTCGAACAGGTTGCAAGGCCCCGCCGCGAGGTCCAGGCGCGACGGCGCGACGGAAATGAATTCACTGCCGAGTTGAGCATCACGGCGTTGAAGACCCGCGACGGATTTGTATTCAACTGCTTCATGCGCGATCTGACCGACAAGATCGCCACCGAGGACAGGATCAGGCAGGCCGAGAAGATGGAAGCCGTCGGCCAGCTCACCGGCGGCATTGCGCATGACTTCAACAACATCCTGACGGTGATCACGGGAACGATCGAAATCCTGGCCGACGCGGTCAAAGGCGAGCCGCAACTGGCCGCGATCACGCGGATGATCGACGAAGCGGCGTCACGGGGCGCCGACCTCACCCAGCATCTGCTGGCTTTCGCCCGCAAGCAGCCGCTGGAACCGCGGGAGACCGACGTCAACACGCTGATCATCGACACCGCCAAATTGCTGCAGCGAACGCTCGGCGAGCACGTCGAAATCGAATCGGTGTTCGAGGACGAGGTGTGCCCGGCCCTGGTCGATCCCAATCAGCTCGCCACCGCAATCCTCAATCTCGCGCTCAATGCCCGCGACGCCATGCCGGATGGCGGCAAGCTGATCATCGAGACCGGGGGCGTCGTGCTCGACGAGAATTACGCCAGGACGCACAGCGACGTCCGGCCGGGCCGCTACGCCCTGATCGCGGTGAGCGACACCGGGACCGGCATTCCGGCCAACATGCTCGACAAGGTGTTCAATCCGTTCTTCACCTCGAAAGGTCCCGGCAAGGGCACCGGCCTCGGGCTGAGCATGGTGTACGGCTTCGTCAAGCAATCGGCCGGACACATCATGATCTACAGCGAGGAGGGCCACGGGACGACGATCAAGATGTATCTGCCGCCGGCCTCGGGCACATTGCTGGCCGCCGAACCGACGCCGGCGCCTGTCGTCGAGGGCGGTCACGAGACAATCCTGGTCGTGGAAGACGACAAGCTGGTGCGCGACTATGTGCTGACCCAGCTTCATTCGCTGGGCTACGTCACGCTGGACGCGGCGAACGCGACAGAGGCGCTCGCGATCGCCAATGATGGCCATCCCTTCGATCTGCTTTTCACCGACGTGATCATGCCCGGCATCAACGGTCGCCAGCTCGCCAACGAAATATTGAGGCTCAAGCCCGGGCTGAAGGTGCTGTTCACGTCGGGCTATACGGAAAACGCGATCATCCATCACGGCCGGCTCGACGAGGGCGTGCTGCTGCTCGCCAAGCCCTACCGCAAATCGGATATGGCGATCATGGTCCGGAAAGCGCTCGCCGACTGAGCACGGTCTCTTTTTGCGCCGGTCAGGCCTGACGCTGGATGGTCATCACGATCCGCACCAGATCGGCGGCGTTCCGCGCTCCGAGCTTCTTCATGATATTGGCGCGGTGATCCTCGATCGTGCGCGGGCTGATCCCGAGATGGCGTCCCGCTTCCTTGTTGGATGCGCCCGCGGTGAACTGCTCCAGCACCTCGCGCTCGCGTCGCGTCAGTGGTTCGCGTCCCGGAAAATGCAGCGTCGCAATCCGCGATGCGGAATTTTCTGCCTGCCGGCGGGCAAATGCCTCGATCGCTTCGTCCAGTCGCGCCACGATTTCGCTGCCGCGAAACGGCTTTTCGATGAAGTCCAGCGCGCCGTTCTTGATGGCGGTGACTGCCATCGCGATGTCGCCTTGCCCCGAGATCATGAAGATCGGCGCGGGATAGTCCTCGCCGTGAAGCTCCTTCAGAATGTCGAGGCCGGATTTGCCGGGGATATTCACGTCGAGCAGGATGCAGGATGGCGTCCGGCTTCTCGCAACCGCGAGCAAGGCGGCGCCGTCTGCGAAACAGATGACCTGATAGCCGCCCGCCGTCAGGACCATCGACAGCGTGTCGCGGACGGCCGGATCGTCGTCGACCACGAAGATCTCCCCGCGGGAGAGGGCCTTTTCAGCCATGTTTCATCGTCCGTGCGTAGTGAATCATGACGCATACTCAGGTGACGGTATTCAACTCCATACCCGATCGAAACGCACCAGTATTTGTACGGGACGTTGGCTTAACGCACAAGTAGCGACGCGCCCCTTAAACAACAGAGTAAGGAGTGTACCCATGCAGAATGCAGCAGGTGACGGCATCGAGTCCGGAACCGACGGTCAGAATGACAGCTATCGATCGGTCGTATCAGACCTCGTCAGCCTGATCGAGCATGTCCAGGCGAGCCTGCGACTGATCGAACAAACGATGGTCCGGGAAACCTCGCCCGGCAGCCAGGAAAACGCCGCCAATGTCATTGTGCTGGACGACGTCTCGCCGCGCTATGTCAAGGCGACCGCGGCGCTGAAAGCCTGCGACGCCAATCTCGGCATCGCCCTCCACTCCCTGCTGGATTCCAGGACGCCCAGGCGCGGCACCAGCGGGTATGGCGAAGTCCCGCTTTCTTGCGGGGCTCGCGATGTCCTGCGTGACCGATCGTCTCGCGCGATCGGCCCTCTGCCGCAGCGACGGCCTGGCGTCCAGCATGCCACCGGCGCGCCGGCCGATCGGGACTCCGCCACGAGATGATGGAGAAAATCGACGCCGCGCTCAAGCCCGAGGCGCGATCGCCTCAGTTCGTCATTTCTTCGGTTTTCGACGTCCCGCCCGACGGCTTCTTGCCATGCTTGCCCCTCAGGAAATGAATGTCCATTTCCGTGCCGTTGACGCGAACCAGTTCGCATCGGCGGTAGGCAAGACCGGTCGATGACAGCAACAGGAAGAACTCCTTGAGATTGAGGCCCTGAATCGAGCCTTCAACGGTCAAGGTCGCGTCGTTGTCCGAGATCGCGTTTAGCAGGCAATCGCGACGCCACGTGCCGTCGATGGCCATGATGCAGACATCATAGCCCCGGCTGAACGTGACGCGCTCGGTTCCCTTGTTGTCTTCTGACATTCCTCAGCGTCCTGCCATCGCCGCCACTTTTGGCGGTGCCGTTGCGGCCGGTGCATTGGCGGCGCGCGCGCCGGTCGGCCGGTAGAGCCCGCGCTTGTCCGGAAACGGCTTGAACACATCCGTCAAGCCGACAACCGTTTCCGCTGCACCCAGCACCAGGAAGCCATCCTGTTCCATCGTCCTGGCGAGGCGGCCGAAGATGTTGATCTTGGTGTCCTGGTCGAAATAGATCAGGACGTTGCGGCAGAAGATGATATCGAATGCCCCGAGCTGGGAAAAATCGTGCAGCAGGTTCAGCTGCCGGTGCTGAACCATGGCGCGAATGTCGGCGCCGATCTGCCAGAGCTCGCCGTTCTGCTTGAAATATTTCACAAGCAACTGGATCGGAAGGCCGCGCTGGACCTCGAACTGGCTGTAGATGCCCGCCTTGGATTTCTCCAGCACTTCCTGGGACAGGTCGGTCGCGATGATTTCGACCCGCCATCCGGCAAGCGTAGCGCCCATTTCCTTCAGGCTCATCGCGAGCGAATACGGCTCCTGGCCGGTCGAACCGGCCGCGCACCAGATCCGGATCGTTTTGCGATTTGCACGCGCCTTCATGATCTCCGGCACGATCGAATCGCGGAAGTGATCGAACGGCACCTTGTCGCGGAAGAAGAAGGTTTCGTTGGTGGTCATGGCTTCGACCACCTGGGCGATCAGGGAGGACGAGCCACCCTTCATCTTTTGCACGAGTTCGCTGATGCCAGGCAGGCCGCATTTGCGCGACAGCGGAAGCAGGCGGCTTTCGATCAGATATTGCTTGTCTGCGGACAGGTCGAGACCGGAATGATCCTTCAAGAGCTTACGCAGATACTCATAGTCTGGCGGGGTCACGGGGCCTCTCAAGGGCAAGCGGAAAGAATTTAGACCGTCGGTTCCGTCAACTCGATCAGGCCGACTTCCTGGAATTTCGCAGTCACGATGCCTTTGTCGAACGGCTTCATGATGTATTCGTTGGCACCGCCGTCGATCGCGCGCGAGATGTGGTCGATGCTGGTCTCTGTGGTGCAGAACACGACCTTGGGCGTCTCACCGCCGGGCATGCGGCGCAGATGGCCGAGGAACTGGTAGCCGTCGATCACGGGCATGTTCCAGTCGAGCAGGATGGCCTCCGGCATGGCGCGCTTGCAGACGACCAGCGCGTCTACACCGTCTTCGGCTTCGATGACCTGAAAAGACATCTCTTCCAGGATGCGGCGCGCAATTTTGCGGACGATGCTGGAATCATCGACGACGAGACAGGTTTTCATTTCTGGGCCTCCTTGTCTGACGAGCGGCGCATGCCGATGGGGCTATGCTGCGAGGGCTGCTTTGGGCACGATTTCGAGGACGCGATCGACGTCGAGGACGACCATGAGCTGGCCGTCGAGCCGGTGGACGCCGCCGGCGAGCTTGGCCATGCGGGGATCGAGGTTGACGGGATTTTCCTCGCGGCTGTCATCGCGGAGCCTGAGAACCTCCCCGATCTGATCGATCAGCAGGCCGTAGGACTCGCCGCGCAGATCGACGCCGACCGCCATCGGCGGCTTGCCGTCTTCGTTCTTCGGCAGGCCGAGCCGGGCGCGCATGTCGACCACGGTGACGATGCGGCCGCGCAAATTGAGCACGCCCGCGATCTCCGCCGACGACAGCGGCACCCGCGTCAGCCGTTCCGGCATGAACACGTCCTGGACGCGGGAGATCGGCAGGCCGAACAATTGCCCGCCGATCACCGCGGTGACGTATTCGGCCACGGTGCCCTCGATGGTCTCGGTCTTGGTCGTTGTCATGATCTATTGCCCTTAAGCCGCGTGCCTGATCTCGGGGGCGGCGGTCTGTTCCTTCAGCGCCGCGATCAGGCCGGGACGGTCGAACTTGGCGACGTAGTCGTGGAAGCCGGCCTGCCGGCCGCGCTCGATCGCCGCCGGCGACACCATCGAGGACAGAGCGATGATCGGCATCGAACTCAGATGCTGGTCGGCGCGGATCACTTCGGCGAACTCGAACCCGTTCATGTCGGGCATCTCGATGTCGGTCAGCACCACGTCGAAGGTCTGGCCCGAGCGCAGCGCGGTGAGGCCTTCCTGGGCGTTGGGGGCGACCCGCACCCGGTAGCCGGCAGCCTTCAGCACCGGCGCCAGCATGTTGCGGAAGAACGCCGAGTCGTCGACCAGCAGCACCGACTGCGCCGACATCGAGGGCCGCATCTCCTTGCGCGAGAACCAGTCGGCGAACGCCATCGGGAGGAAGTGGCCGACGTCGATCACTTCGGTGGCCTGGCCCTTGATCACGGCCGAACCCAGGATGCCGGACTGCGAGCCCGCCACCTCGATGTGCAGCCGCTCCTCGACGATGTCGATGATCTCGTCAACCACGAGCCCCATCGAGCGGCCGTCGTCGGCGAACACCAGGATCGGCTGCGAGCCTGAGGTCTGGACCGTCACCCCGTCCATCTGCACCAGCGGCATCAGCTGCTCGCGGTACTGCACCATGTAGCGGCCGTTCGAGAGTTCGATCTTGTCGGTGGCGATCTCTTCCAGACGGGTCACCAACCCGAGCGGCACCGCCTTGGGCTGATTGGAGCCGGCGCGGAACACCAACAGCGAGGTCAGTTGCTCGCCCGAGGAGGCGTGCGCCGCGGCATGCTCGTCGGCGAGCTCGCGCGAGGCGGAGCCTGCCGCGCCGAGCGCCTTGGCAATGCCGTTGGGGTCGATGATCATGATCACGGCGCCGTCACCCAGAATGGTGTTGCCGGAGAACATGTCGATGTGCCGCAGTTTGGTCGACATCGGCTTGACCACGATCTCTTCGGTGTGGAACACGCCGTCGACCACGATGCCGAAGGTCTGGCTGCCGACCTGCGTGACCACGATAAAACCGTTCTCGGGGTCGGACGAGGAGCCGTCGTCGATCTTCAACAGCTTCTTCAGGTGCATCAGCGGCAACAGCTTGTTGCGCAGCCTGAGCACGGCGGTGTCCTTGATGCGCTCGATGCGGTGTTCGGAGTTGGCGCGGGCGCGAACCAGCTCGACCACCGACAGCTGCGGGATCGCAAAGCGGTCGCCGGCGGCTTCCACGATCAGGGCCGAGACGATGGCCAGCGTCAGCGGGATCTTGATGGTGACGGAAGAGCCCTCGCCGGCCACCGACTTGATGTCGATGGTGCCGCCGATCTGGTCGATATTGGTGCGCACCACGTCCATGCCGACGCCGCGGCCGGAGACCGAGGTGACGGCGGCGGCGGTGGAGAAGCCCGGCGCGAAGATGAACTTGTGGATCTGGGCTTCGGTCATCTTCTCCAGATCGGACTCGGAGACCAGACCGTTCTGAACGGCCTTGGCCTTGATCCGCTCGGTGTTGAGCCCGCGGCCGTTGTCGGCGATGCAGATGATGATGTGGCCGCCTTCATGGTAGGCGGAGAGACGGATGGTGCCCTGCTCGGGCTTGCCGGCGGCGGCGCGCTCAGTGGGCGTCTCCAGACCGTGGTCGGCGGAGTTGCGCACCATGTGCGTCAACGGATCCTTGATCAGGTCGAGCACCTGGCGGTCCAGCTCGGTGTCGGCGCCGTGCATCTCCAGCTCGATCTGCTTGCCGAGTTCGCCCGAGAGGTCGCGGACGATGCGGGGCAGCTTTTGCCAGGCGTTGCCGATCGGCTGCATCCGCGTCTTCATGACGCCTTCCTGCAGTTCGGCGGTGACGTTGGAGAGCCGCTGCAGCGGCACCTTGAACTCGGTGTCCTCGTTGCGGCGGGAGATCTCGAGCAACTGGTTGCGGGTCAGCACCAGCTCGGAGACCATGGTCATCAGGTGTTCCAGCGTGTCCACGTTGACGCGGATCGACTGGTTGGCGATTTTGTCGGCTTCCTGGACGTCGGTCTCGGCGGCGACCGCCTTCTTCGACGGCTTGGCTTTGGCGCGCGGCTCGGGGGCCGTCTCCGGCTCGGCGGCCTTGACGACCGGTGCGGGTGCGGGCGCAGGCGGCGCGACTTCGATGGCGGTCTCGCGGAAGGCGCGTTCGAGGTCGTCGAGCGAGACTTCGCCGGGACGCAGCGGACGCTCCAGCACCTGATCGACCAGCGTGCCCTGCGCGACCGCGGGCGCTGCGGGTGCAACCGGAGGTGCGGCGACCACCGGTACCGGTGCGGCTTCAACCGCGGCATGCGCGGCGCCTTCGGCCATCGCGTGCAGTTTCTCGATCAGGTCTTCGTCGGTGCCTTCCGGCTCGGTCTCGGTGGCCTCGAGGCCGGCGAGGATTTCCTTGATGCGGTCGATCGAGGACAGGATCAGCGTCACGGCGCCGGCCGTCACCGGCATGCCGTCGCGGAATTTGCCCATCAGGGTCTCGCCGGCATGGGCCAGCGCTTCGAGCCGCGGCAAGCCCAGGAAGCCGCAGGTGCCCTTGATGGTGTGAACCAGGCGGAAGATGTTATCCAGGATCTTGGCGTCAGTCGGGTCCTGCTCGAACCGCACCAATTGATTATCGACCGTATCCAGGCTCTCGCTGGTCTCGGTCAGGAACTCCCGCAACAAATCATCCATCAGAGCATGCCTTCCAAAATTCATGTCACGGTCGCTTCTCAGGCATACCTGTCCGGGTTTCACGACGACGTTAATTTCGTTGTCCGTGCAAATACGGAGGAAGCGAATTTTCACTATCCGCCTGCGCGCGTTCGCGATCGCATGCAACTTCAACAACGGCGCGCGTGGCGAATGACATGAAAGTCACGTTACACCTGTAACCATAGGCGTTCGGAATATTTCTCCGACATTCTTTATCTGCCGCAGCGCCGCGACCTGAAACATCATTCAATTTTGCAACAAATGCGTTCGGCATCTATCGGACGTTTACGACGTCTCGGCGCTTCGCTATCGCCTGGAGTCTCAGGCAGGCGGACTCGCGTAGGCATCATCGCCGGCCACGCGCGAATACGTGGCGTATCAGACAGTTTTGGTGATGCGGGAGATATCGACGTTTCGTGCGGACGCGCGACGATCACACGCGACGAATTGGAAAACGTCGTCTCGGGGCAGTCGGCCGGTATCAGGCCGCGAGCAGCGCTTCCTCGCGCTTCATCAACTTCCGGATTTCCTTGAGCGCCTTGTAGAGCGTTCCGGCAATCACATGACTGTTGACGCTGTCGATCGCAAGGCGATCGCCCGGATTGGTCTCGCGCAGGTCGCGCAGGAAACCCTGATAAGCCATCCGGTATCGCGGGATGTCATTCTTCAGATACATGGTCTGAACGCAGAGATAGAGCCGCTTGGCAGGCGTATTGGCGTTCTCGGGTGTGACGGTGTCTTTTTCGCGAAGGATCGGCGCATCGCCGTCGACCAGGAACGAGGTGCGCGTGCCAGAATTGACGAGAACAGTTTCGCCAATCACGATCCGTTCAAACGGTTTAAGTTCGACACGTAACGGCACAGTCTTCTCCCGTTCGAAGACGCGCGCGAGCGTAGTGCTCACGACGTTTGCGAAGCATCTTGCAAATGCGCGGCAAGCGAGCCGCCATCTGATCTTCAGGGATTTGGGATCGAGGGTGGCGGCGGGGTTTCCCCCGCCGCCTTGATCGATGAAGTCGTGGCCGAACTTAGCGGAGCAGCTGCAACACGCTCTGCTGCGACGTGTTGGCCAGCGACAGCGCGGACACCGCGATCGACTGGCGGGTCGACAGCGCCTGGCTGTTCGCCGCTTCCTCGTTGGTGTCGGCCAGCGTCAGGTTCGACGAGCCGGTCTGCAGCACGTTGATCAGGTTCTTCGAGAAGTCCTGGCGGATCTGCACGATCGACAGGTTCGAACCCAGCGCGGACGCTTCGGCTCGGAGCGAGTCGGAAGCGCTGCTCAGTGACGCCAACGCTTTGTTCGTGGCATTGTTGTCAATGAAGTCCGTACCGACGGTCAAGTTGGCAAGGCCGAGGCCCGCCGCGTCAAAGGTCGTGCCCGTGATGTTCAGCGTCGACTTGCCGGTCTCGTTGAACACCAGCTTCAGCGAGTCGCCATTCAGGAGGTTGACACCGTTGAACGACGCATCCTTCGAGGTCGTGGTGATCTGCGACAGGATGTTATTGAACTGACCAACCAGATTGGCGCGCGTGGCTTGAGCAGCCGCATCTTGCACGGGAGCCGAGGCCGACTTGCCGTTAAACAGATTGGTGCTGCCGGTGAGAGCGCCAATCTGAAGCGAAGCGTTGTCGTTGTTGGTCTGGATCGTCAGCGTACCGGAGGCATCGACCGTGGCCTGCAGGTTGTTGGAGGCCAGTGCGGCGTTCAGACCGTTGAGGTCCTTGACCTGGCCGGCGCCGGTGCCGAACGTGATCGACGTTGCCGTGCCGGTGCCGACCGCCGCGACGTCGAGAACCGTGCCGATGGCGAGGTTCGAGTTGGTCGAGGCGGTGCGCGCCAGGGTCGTGGTCGCGCCGCCGGTGCCGATGCCGAGCGAGGCCAGCAAGTTCGCATTGCTCGAGCTGATCGCAAGGTCGGCGGCGGTGCCGGTCGAGATCACGAGCTTGCCGCCAGTGACCGCGGCGGCGGTGCCGGTAGCGGGGACGGAGGCGGCGATGGTGGCGTTGCCGCCGCCGGTGAACGTAGCCGTCTGCACGCCGGTGGCAAGGTCAACCGCGGTGAGGAGGTCGCTGACCTTGCCCGCACCCGCATTGAGATAGACCGACGAGTTGCCGGAACCGTCGGTGACGATGTTGCCGCTGACGCCGGAGCCGGCGGGGACCGAGCCAGCCGCCGGAGGCGCACCGGTCTTGAAGGTGATGGTGTGGCCATCGACCGTCAACGTGTCGCCGTTGGCGATCGTCGCTGAAATCGAGGTAGAGGCAGCGGTGAAGGTCAGCGAGCCGGTAGAGGCCAAAGCGGCGGCGTTCGCGTCGGTCGCTGCCACGCCGGTCAGGGTCGCCGAGACGTAGGAGTTGCCGCCGAACAGGTTGGTGGCGGTTGCACCCGCGCCGAGGGAAACCGAGAAGCTCGACTTGCTCGAATAGCCGACCTGGGTCTGCAGAGCCTGGTTGGCAACCGACTTGGCGCTGTCCACCAGCTTCTGCAGCGAGGTGATGCCGGTGTTGGCAGCCTGCAGCACCTGCACGCCGTTGCCGATACCATCGAGCAGGTTGTTGATGTCGCTAGCGCGGTTGTCGAGCTTCGCCGCGGTGAAGAAGTTGGTCGGATTGTCGAGAGCCGTGTTGACCTTCTTGCCGGTCGAGAGACGGTTCTGGGTGGTCGCGAGCAGATCAGCGGTGGACTGCAGCGAGAGCAGGTTCTGGCGAACCGACGAGGAGAGGACGATACCTGACATAACTCATATCCTTCTGGATGAACACGATTGACGCAACGCCGAAACATTCATTCGGCGATCGTGCCACCCTGTCCCCGCGGAGCCTACGCTTTCGTTAACGGACGCTCCGTACAAATACCCTTCACGTCAAAAAAAATCGGCAACTCGGCTTATGGTAAACAGATCCTAAACGGCGCATGCCGCATGCGCGCGTCACGACGTCTGCACAAAGTCTGCGATACGAAGCCTGCGACGGCTGGCTCGACCGGACAACGCCTGCGAAGCGCGAACTGACTTCGGCGAGACACTCATTGATGACATCGGCAAAGCTATTGGCGTGAGCGGCATGCGCGGGCAACGCACCGTTCCGCGTTCGCGCGCCATGCGCAGGAAGTCCGGCGCCGGTCAGTCGAGGTTGGCGAAGGCGCGACCGGACATTGCGATCAGCGGAATCGCCGGCGCGCGCTCGTGAAATGTCCTGACCGATTCGAAACCACGCATGTGCGGCACGAAGATATCGACGATCATCCGGTCGAACCCGCAGCTTCCGGCGCGCGATGCCCGGCTTCGCCGCCATCGGCGACCGCTACTTCAAAGCCGTGGCGTTCGGGCTACTCCGATCGTCTAACGACCCGGTCGAAAAGCCTGTCAATTCTCCTTGCCAACCTTACGGGCCAGGATCATCATCGGCGAATTCGGAGTGTACGTATTGGGAGCCAGCGCCAGAGACGGCTTGATCCGCAAGGCTTTGGCTACGAGGCCATACCTATAAACAGGGAGACTGCTGTGGAATCAGCCCCCCGTTCCCCGAATGGATTTTTGTCTTCGCTGACTGCGGACGACTTCGAATTGATCCGCCCACATTTGCGCACCACCGATCTCCAGCAGGAGATGGTGCTGGTTGAAGTCGACGAGACGCTCAAACGCGCTTATCTCCCGCACCGTGGCGTGATTTCGCTGGTGGTCAAGCTCGCACGCGGCGAACACGTTCAGGTCGCTATGGTCGGTCGCGACAGCATATTCGGTTCGTTCTCCGCCCTCGGCGACGCCGTCGCGCTGAACAGCGCGGTGGTGCTGGTACCCGGGGTAGCCTCGACGATCGACATCGACCAGCTTCGCGCCGCGGCCGACCAGAGCGCAACGCTCCGCGCCGCACTGGCTCGACATGGACTGGCAGTCTATGCGCAGATTCAGCAAACCGCGGGCTGCAACGCCTCCCACACGGTGGAGTCCCGGCTGGCGCGATGCCTGTTGCAGACGCGCGACCTGTCCGGCAGCGACAAGCTGGTGCTGACCCAGGAATCAATGGCGCAGATGATCGGCGCCCGCCGCAACAGCGTATCGCTGGTGGCCAGCACGCTGCAGCAGGCGAACTTCATCCACTACAGCCGCGGGCATATCGAGATTACCAATCTGGACGGCCTGATCAGGACCTCCTGCGAATGCTACGGAACCGTGAAGGCCCAGTACACGAGGCTGCTGCACCCGCACATCCGCTGCGCGGCGGCGTGATGACCTGCGCACCGGCCGTGTCCCGATCGCTCTGATAGGTTCCCCGCCACCTTGCGCGCGAGGATTGTGCCGGGCCGCAATCGGCGGCCGCTTACCCCGTATAATTACTGCCAGCCAGGGGGTTTCGCGGCCGATCGGTCCAGCCCGGAATTAACGCGCTGTTCAATGAGCCCTGATATTTGTCACGCTGCTGACGGGTGCGAGTACGAGAAAAGCGGCGAAGCCTTTTCGCATGCTGCGCGCATTCACCCGTGTTCAGCGGCTTGTGAATTGCGCGGAGTTAAAGACATGGCTTTTGATTTGTCGATGCCGATCCTGGTGGTCGATGACTACAGCACCATGATCCGCATCATCCGCAATCTTCTCAAGCAGATTGGATTCGAGAACGTCGACGATGCCAGCGACGGATCGGCGGCGCTGGCCAAATTGCAGACCAAGCGATACGGCCTCGTGATCTCCGACTGGAACATGGAACCGATGACCGGCTACGACCTGCTCAAGGAAGTCCGCGCCAGTCCGGAATTCTCGAAGACGCCCTTCATCATGATCACGGCAGAATCCAAGACCGAGAACGTCATCGCCGCGAAGAAAGCCGGCGTAAGCAATTACATCGTCAAGCCGTTCAACGCGGCGACGCTGAGGACCAAGATGGAAGCGGTATTTCCCAACGAATAACCTCTGCCGGGGCGCGATGTCCCCGCACCGGATTTTGTTTTCACGCGCTTGCTCCATACGAACCGGTACCCGCCCCCGGATCAAATCCGAGGGCAGCTTCGCTCGAAAATGCCCCCGCGACCGCAAATCCGCATCGCGTAATCTTCGCGGACCTGGCCGGCATCGGCAGGCATTCCCGCATCGCAGGATCCGTTTCGAACATGGCAGGGCCGTGCGCCCGGCGCCATCGTGCACCCTGGCCGTACTTCTACGGCGTCAGATTTTCACAGACAGCTAATCTTGACTGGCGATAGTCGCGTGGACTGAAGGAGTACCTCATGTTCACGTTTGAAACGAGCGATCAGAAGGAAGTGCGGCGTTTCCGTATCGCGCAGTTCAACGGCAGAACCGCAACCGCTCGCGCCGCCGGCTCGGCGGTCACCGGCCACGTTCGATCGATCGTGGAAAACAAGGCGAGCGTTCCGGCCGCATGGACGATCACGATCATCCCGGAAGGGCCCAGGGCCACCGCCGCGTTACGGCCGTCGCCTCGCGTCCGCTCCTTCCTGGAAGACCGCTGCTAGGCAGCAACGGCGCTGTCCACGCCGCAACGCGCCTGTTCAGGCGTCCGCCGGCCATAGCGTTCCCGAGCGAAGCATGCCTCGGACTTGATCCGAGGGTGGCTGCCGGCTCGCGTAAGGCAGAAGACGCACTTCGTCCGCGAGCCCGACGGTGGCTGCATGGAGCATGACGGTTGATAGATCAGGCAGGCTGCAGCAACGCCTTGCGCACGAGATCGGCGGTGTTGCGGGCGCCGAGCTTGCGCATCGCCTCAGCGCGATGGCTCTCGAACGTCCGCGGGCTGATGTTCATTCGCAAGGCGCCCTGCTTGTTGGAGCAACCTTCGCTGATCAGGCTGAGCACTTCGCGCTCGCGCTTCGTCAGCGGCTTCTGACCGGACTCGGTCGCGAACATCACTCCCGGCGTACGCCCGACATCCCGGCTGCGGCCGCCCTGGCCTTGCTGGTGATCGCCATCGGCAGCCGCCGGGTGACTATCCGAGATCTGCTTGAGCAGGGCGCAGACACGTTCGGTCTGCTGAAGCGCGTTCTCGACGACCTGTTGCAGGTAAACGCGATTGCCGGGCGCCTGCGAAAATTGGTGGCTGTGCTGCTTGATCTCGTTCATGTAGAGCAGCAGCGCGGTCAGCGGACCATTCAACCGCCGGGCGATCGCAGCACCGGCCTCCTCCGTCGCCCTGACCCGCGCGGCGGACAGATGGACCAAGTCGAGATTGTCTTCGAGGGGCGTGATGTCCTTCACCCACTTTGAAAAGTGCGAATCGGCGGCTCGATCGTCTGCTTGGGACATATAACCAAGTTATCGGCTCCATTCTCGTTCATGGTTAATTTCCTCACCAGTAAGAATACGGGGCAACCCGGTACTCGACCGCTGCGATGGCCGAAGTTGAGAAAAAATGCGCGAAAACATCCGCAAACGGCGCATTTTGGTCCGGAATCCGGTAATTCTACCGATCAAATAAATTTATGGCCGCGCACGTTACCCCGTATTTTCACTGGGACCGCATTTACGTTTCTAATGGAGTCCGATCGATTTTGACGGCCTGCGCAGCCCTGCCGCACCGCAGCCAGGCGTGATGCGCGAGCCCGCGGTCCGGGCGCCCTTCGGGGGTTGAAATTTTGGACGCCCCGGCCGGATTGGGGTTTGGACGTCGTTACGATTGCGCGACGTCAGGTGCGCGGCCGCTTGAGGAATTTTCCCAGGAACCGACCCGAGACCACGAACCTGAACCACCAAAGCGCCAGCCGTCGCGTTTTCATCGGTCCCACCCGGCGGGCCGAGGCGGCCCGCGTGGCACCTTGGATAGCGCGGACGCCGGGGCGCCCCTGTGAGTTGCTTCACAATCGACCGTAGAAACACCGTCGCCGCCGGCCGCACACGGCCGCTTTTCGCGCCGATTCCGATTTACAGGCTTTGCCGGCCTCGCGATGATCGAGGTCCTCAATCATCCGGCACATCATTCAGGCGGGAGACGGCGATGTTGCAAGGCAAGGGACATTGGATGGCGATGGCTGCGCTGGCCGGAACCCTGACGTTCGGTTCAGCCGCCTTGTTCAGTTCAAGCGTCTTGGCGCAGACCGCACCCGCACCGGCGGAGAATGCCGCAGCCACGGCCGACAATGCCGTGATGCTCACCGTGTTCCTGAAGCACGATCAGTCCCGCCCGTTAAGCGAACTCAATGCACAGCTTGAGCGGCAGGGCTATTACAAGGCTTTCCCGCCGGCCGGCATCGAAGTCGTCAGCTGGTATGTGATGATGGGGATCGGCCAGGTGGTGACGCTGCGCCTGCCGGCGTCGCGGCTACGCGAGGTCAATCGCATCTTCGAGAATACCGCCTGGGGCAGCTATCGCACCGAGTTCTATCCGACCTACGACTACAAGGCGATCGGCATCGCGGCGCACGACAAGGCGCAATAGCAAGGCCTGCTTAGGAAGTGGCTGATCGATTCAGACGGTAGCGGATCAGCCGAGCCGGCTGATCTGTTCCTCGGTCACGACGCGCTCGACATTCTCGGATTTGCTCTTGATGCGGTAGCGCGGGCGGCCGTCGGATTCGATCGGCAGGCAGGAGACGATGGTATAGACGCTTCGTTCCTTCACCGTTGCGCGGCCCTGGGGGCCCTGCAGCTGGTGATGGACGTCGTCATTGATCGCGTAGTTGTGGGCCATCGTGCGTCTTTCGGTTGATAAGGCGCCTTTTAGTCGGAACAAGGCGCCAAAGCAACAAATCTCCGCAGCCCGATCGGCACCAATCGCCGTTCGGTTAGCCGGTCAAGGCCCAGCAGGGCTGGCCCAAGCAAGCCGGGCCTCGGTTCCATACGCCAAACACCCGATAAGCCCCTCGTCAATCCGCCACGCAGATCTCGACCCGGTTCCCGCTCAGCCGCGTCGGATAGACGCGAAGATCAATTTCGGCCGGTTCGCACTGCGCCTTGCCGGTCTTCACGTCGAAACAGGCGCCGTGCAGCGGGCATTCCACCATATCGTCCTCAAGCAGGCCGTCCGTCAGCAGCGCATACTCGTGCGAGCAGACGTTATCGGTCGCGAAGAACTCGCCGCCGACATTGTAGATCGCGATTTGCAGGTCGCCGATTTCAACGGCCATCATCGCACCCGCCGCGATCTCGGCGATGGCGCACACCGAGTGCCAAGCTCCGTTTTGCATCCTGTCCCTTTTTCTGAAGTGCGTTGCGCCCAGGCCATCGATCTGGCCACCAGAGGCGGTGCTCACAATTCGACGAACACGATCGCCTTCTCGATAATCACCGGAAACGTTTCGGCGGTCAGTCCACCATCGCCGCAGGTGTCCGGAGACGACGTCTCCTGTTCGACGCTGGTCTTGTACTGCCGGGTAAACAGCCCCTGCGGGTCGCAGTGCGATTTGCCGGTGCGCAAATCGAACTCCCAGCCATGCCAGGGACAGCGCAGTATTTCGCCGGGGCGCGACAGCCGATAGCAGCCGGGCACTTCCGATTCGGGCAGTCCGACGATGATGCCCCGGCTGAGCCTGGCGCCTTCGTGCGGGCAGCGATTCAGCAGCGCATAGAAGTCGCCGCCGACATTGAACACTGCGATTTCCCGGCCGCGAAGCGTCACGACCTTGTTGCTGCCAGGAGGAATTTCACTGACGAGCCCGACGCGCTCTTTCGGCATGGCTAGAACCTGTACAAATTTTCGGCGTTGCCGCGGCAGATCTGTTTCCGCTCGGCGAGGCTCAACTTCATCTTGAAGGCGTAGGAAGGATCGTCCTGGTCCCAATGCGGATAATCGGTCGAGAACAGCAACCGGTCCCAACCGAGCCAGTCGAAGCAACGCCGCAACTGCTGCTCGGGCCGGCCCGGCTCTTCCATCGGCTGTGTCGTGTACCAGAAGTGCTTCTTGACGTAGTCCGAGGGCGCGCAAGTGAGATGCGGCACTTCGCCCTTCATCCGCTCCCACAGCCGGTCGAGCCGCCAGACGAAGCTCGGCACCCAGGCAAAGCCGATTTCGACCAGCACGACCTTGAGCGCCGGAAACTTTTCGAACACACCCTCCATCACCATGCTGCTCATGACGGCGGGACCGCCCATCGTCGTCGCATAATGCTCTTCCATATAGAACGAAGGCCAGCCGCCGCCGGTCGAAGCGTGACCGCCGATGCCGTAGGAGTGAATGCCGAGCGGCAGACCATGGGCCTGTGCGGCTTCGTAGATCGGCCAGTAGCGTTGCCGGCCCAGCGGTTCGCTGCTGCGCGGCGCCAGCATGATCTGAACGAACCGGCCGTCGCGGGCGCAGCGCTCGATCTCTTTCACGGCCGCAACCGGGTCATCCTGCGTCACCACCAGCGAGGCACGAAGGCGCTCGTCGCGATCGAGCCATTCGGCGACCTGCCAGTCATTGTGTGCGGTGGCGAGCGCACGGGCGAAATCCTGATTGCGCTCGCTGGCCACGTTGCCGAACAACGGGATCAGGATCGCCTTGAGGATGTGAAAGGGATCGAGGTGCTGCTGCTGCATGAACGCCAGATCGGATCCCGGCGGTCCGCCGGCCGGCGGCCAGGCATCGCGCCGGCAGATCAGCGGGGCCGTCCGCGGATACTGCGTGGTATTGATGAACGGCTGGCGCAGATGCGTGCCGAATTGTTCCGAATGATCCTG
This sequence comes from Bradyrhizobium ottawaense, assembly GCF_900099825.1. Classification (NCBI taxonomy): domain Bacteria; kingdom Pseudomonadati; phylum Pseudomonadota; class Alphaproteobacteria; order Hyphomicrobiales; family Nitrobacteraceae; genus Bradyrhizobium; species Bradyrhizobium ottawaense. Next base: position 3,556,495 of record NZ_LT629693.1, read on the forward strand.
CCAGCGGCGGGCGAGATACGGATAGAGGCTCTTCGGATTCTTCGGCAGCGGATGAATGTCGCAATCGATGATGCCGACGTCGCTTTTCGCGACCGCACCTGCGCGCGAGCTCTCGATGACGCTCATCATGATGTCTCCTGCAGCCGCGGATAGGTTTTCAGCGGATTTTCCGTTCGCAGCCGGCGCATCAGATCGGCGTCGAATCCCGCAGGCGCGAACTCGGCCTGTTCGAAATTCCAGTGCGGAAAGTCGGTCGAGAACAGCATCATCTCCTCACCGATCTGTTCGATCATTTCCCTGGCGATCTGCGGATCGGCCGGACCGTCGAACGGTTGCATGGTCAGCCGCACATGTTCCGCGACGATTTCGCTCGGCGGGCGCTTGACCCAGGGCACTTCCATGCGAAGGCCGCGCCAGAGCTTGTCGATGCGCCACAGGAAGGACGGCAGCCAGGTTACGCCGGAATCGGTCAGCACCACCCGCAGCTTCGGAAATTCCTTGAACACGCCCTCGGCGATCATGCTGAGAAGCTGGGTCTGGAAGCCGACGCTTTGCGCCGCCTGGTCCTCGATACGGAATGACGGCCAGCCGTTGGTCCAGGGCGCGAAGCGATAGGTGCTGCCGGCGTGGACGCCGATCGGCAGACCATGCGCTTCGGCCGTGGCGTAGATCGGCCACATCGACCGCTTGCCGAGCGGCGCATCGCCCATCACCATCAGCAACACCTGGACGAAGCGGCGATCGGGCGCGCGGCGCTCGATTTCCTTTGCGGCGAGTTCGGCATGCTGCCATGGCACGATGATGGAGGCGCGGAGCCGGTCGTCCTTGCTGAGCCAGTTGCTGATCAGCCAGTCGTTCATCGCGCCGCACAGCGCCGCGGCCAGATCCGCGTTGTAGACCGCCTGCGCGCCGTAGAGGCAATTGCAGATGGCGATATCGGTGTCGAACGCATCCAGCGCCCGCGCCTGTACCAGTTCGAGCGTGGCCGGGCCTCGCCAGTCCGGCCTGACCGCGGCCGGCATATTCGAGATATCGCCGGTCAACTCCAGGCGATCGATGCCGCGGCTCGTCACCTGCTCGTGCCAATACGCGTCGAGGAACGGCAGCAATTCGCCGGTCGTCGGCAGCGTCAGATGAAGGTCGCAGTCGACCTTCGGAAAGGAGTTGGCTTGTCGCAACAACGGGTCATTCCTTGTTTCGGCTTGACGCTTTCGTCGGGCCCCCATCTCGGCGAAGGGCTCCGAGACAGCCCCCCTATTCGACGCTGATGCCTGCTTCCCGGATGGTCTTGCCCCACTTGTCGGTTTCCTTGCGGATGAAGGCGCCAAACTCCGCGGGCGTGGAGCCGACGGGTTCGGCGGCCTGCTTCTCGAAGGCTTGCTGCAGTTCCGGCGACTTCAGCGCCTGAACGATCGCGGCATTGAGCGTGGCGATGACGTCCGGCGGCGTCTTGGCGGGCACCACGATTCCGGTCCAGCCGGTCGCCTCGTAGTCGGGCAAGCCGCTTTCGGCCAGCGTCGGAATGTTCGGCAACAGCGGCGAGCGCTTCTTACCGGTGACCGCGAGCGCACGCAGCTTGCCGCCTTCGACCAGCGGCAGTGCCGTGATCATGGAGTCGAACATCAGCTGCACGTGATTGCCCATCAGGTCGTTCAACGCCGGCGCGCTTCCCCGGTAAGGAACATGCGGCGCATCGATGCCGGCCTGATGCACGAACAACTCGCCGGACAGATGCATCGAGGTGCCGTTGCCGCCCGAGGCCCGGTTCAGTTTGCCGGGATTCTTCTTGGCGTAGTCGATCAGCTCCTTGACCGAATTGACCGGAAGATCCGGGCTGACGACCAGCAGCAGCGGATACTGCACCACCAGCGACACCGGTTCGAAATCCTTGATCGGATCGAACGGCAGATGCTTGAACAGGGTCTGGTTGATGGCGTGGGTTCCGGTCGTCGCCAGCAACAGCGTGTAACCATCGGGCGGGCTCTTGGCGACGAACTCGGCGCCGAGATTGTTGCCGGCACCCGGCTTCGGCTCGACGATGACAGGCTGGCCGAGCGACACCTGCATCTTTTCGGCGAGCAGCTGGGCGGTGATATGGGTCGGCCCGCCGGCTGCGGCCGGCACCACAATCTTGATGGTCCGGGAAGGAAAGCCGTCGGCGACGGCAGGTACCGCCCACGCCAGCGCGAACACCAAAGCCAGCAAATTCCCCCTCACGCCGCGCCCCATTTCCATTCCCTTCCGTTTCTTCTTGTTCGACTATCGAACGTATGGTCTACTGTCGAACAACCTAACATGTTCGACGGAGTTGGCAACCGTGCTTGGAATCGATGACGTCTGGACCGATGCGTCAAAATGGCCTGCTGGCAGCGACACCTTTGTCGAGGCTTTTGCGAAGGGCCTGCTGGTGATCGCGGCCTTCCACCATGAGCGTAGCCTCGGCCTGAGCGACATCGCCAAACGAACCAGGCTGTCCCGCGCCGGCGTGCGGCGGCTGATGCACACGCTGATCGCGCTCGGATTCGTGCAGCAGTCCGGCGATGCCTTCACGCTCACGCCGCGCGTGCTGCAACTCGGCTTTTCCTATCTGTCTTCGCTGACGCTGCGGGAAGTGGCGCAGCCCGTCATCGAAACCCTGTCGCGCGAGACCGACGAAGTGGTCGCGATATCCGTGCTGGATGGCGCCAACGTCATTTACATCACCAGGGCCGAGGTCACGAGCGTGCTGCGACGCGGCCTCACCATCGGCAGCCGCATTCCCGCGTTTTGCAGCTCGATGGGGCGGGTTCTGCTGGCGGGACTTTCGCCGGAAGCGTGCGAGGCCAATCTCAACGGCTCCGAGCGCCGTGCCTGGACCAGGCTGACGACGACCGATGTGCAACAATTGATGCACGAAATCGACATCGTGCGCCGGCAAGGCTGGAGCTTCGTCGGCGAGGAACTGGAAATCGGCGCCTGCGGCATCGCCGTGCCGATCCGCGATCCGAACGGAAACACGGTGGCGGCGATCAACCTCTCCACCAACCTGGCGCGGCATTCGCCGCAGGACCTGGTGAAGAATTTCCTGCCACGGCTGATGAAGGCAGGCCAGCAGATCGAGCAGCATCTGGTTGTTTGAAGGCCCGAGAGGGCCAAGCCTCATGGCGCTATGCCAGAAGCGTCTTTCTTTTTTGCACCCGCTCGATCGATCTTGCGATCGCCGCACCGGCCAAGACTCCGTCGCGCACGGCTTGCCGGACATGTTCCGCGATACCGGCCATATCCTGCTCCTGATCGAACAGGTTGTTGCCGATGCAGAGCATATCCATGCCGGCCCGGAGCGATTGCAGGCTGGCCTCCCTTGTGCCGAGCGCCTTCTGCAATCCCTGCATCTGCATGTCGTCGGTAATCAGGAGCGTGTCGGGAAGACGGTTGCGCAACCGGCCAAGTCCTGCCGCCGACAAGGTCATCGGATGATCCTTGTCCCATTGCCGGACGATGGCGTGACTGACCAATACCGCATCGCCGAATATCCTGGGCGCCAGCGCATAGAACAGCTCTTCCTGTTCGGACGTCAGCGCATCCGAAATGTCCATGAACTCCTGGTGTGAATCCACCACCGCGCCGCCGATGCCGGGAAAATGCTTCAGGCACAGGCCGATCCGCTGCTCGCGCGCGATCTCGCCGGCCAGCAGGGCATTGGCTTCGACTTCGGCGATGTCGGCGGAGTAGGACCGCTTGATCCGGCCAATATTCGGATTGTCAGGATTGTAGTCGACGTCGATCACGGGCGCGAAATCATAGTGAATGCCGAGCTGCCGCATCTCGGCAAAACTCGCCGTCAGGATTTTGCGCTTTTGATCCGGAGCGAGATGATTGAATTCCTTCGCGCTCGGCAGCGGCGCAAAGCCGCGGCCTTCCTTCAGCCGCCGCACCAATCCTCCCTCCTGGTCGATGAACACCATCGGGTGGGACGGCAGGCGGGCGATCTCCCCGCAGAGCCGCCGCACCTGTTTGGGAGATTCGATGTTGTTGTCGTATTGCCGGGTCTGGCAGGAGTAGTCGAACAGGATCACGCCACCGAGGCCATAACTACCTCCGAATTCGTGCAACCACGCCGGGATTGTCTTGCCGAAGAAACCGAGAATGAAGAGTTCGCCGATCTGCATTCGCGCGCTTTCGCCAACCGGCCAAGACCTGTCTGCCATGACGTTCCCTGTCGATTCTTGTATGTTAAAAGCGTTCGGTTGAACAGCAGCCGCCAGGCACAGCAAGAGTCGAAGAGATCATGACAGCACCACCCATTCCGCAAATGGCGCGATACCGCCAATGGCTCAGCGAGCAACGCGGCCTGCACTTCGCGGACTATGAAGAAATGCGGCAATGGTCGGTTCGCGAGCTCGACGCGTTCTGGCAGAGCATCCGGGATTATTTCGAGCTGCGATCGCCGACGCCGCACCGCGCCGTGCTGGCGCAGCGCAAGATGCCGGGCGCGGTCTGGTTCCCGGGCGCTGAGGTCAACTATGCGCGCCAGGTGCTGCGGCATGTCGAAGCGGCGCATGCCGCGGGTCAGCCCGCGATCGTTTCCTGCGGCGAAGACGGCATCCTGAAAGAGACAAGCTGGCCCGAGCTGCGGCGCAAGGCGGCCGCTCTGGCGATCCATCTCAGGGCCCGGGGCGTCCGCTCCGGCGATCGCGTCGCGGCCTACCTTCCCAACATCCCCGAGACCATCATTGCCTTTCTCGCCACCGCCAGCATCGGCGCGGTATGGAGCGTCTGCGCCCCCGATATGGCGGCGCCCGCCGTGATCGACCGGTTCAAGCAGATCGAGCCCAAAATCCTGATCGCGTGCGACGGCGTCACCTATGCCGGCCGCCGCCACGACCGGCGTCAGGTGATCGACGAGTTGCGGCAGTCGCTGCCGAGCGTCGAGCATGTCATCATCCACCGCGACGGCGCGGTTCGCCCAACGGGCTCCGATGTCCTGCTCTCGACAATCCTGTCGGCGACCGGCGCCGAGATCGACGCGTTCGAGCCGGACTGGCTGCCGTTCGATCATCCGCTCTGGATCGTCTATTCCAGCGGCACGACCGGACTTCCGAAGCCGATCGTTCACGGCCATGGCGGCGTCGTCATCGTGGCATTGCCGCTGAACGTGCTGCACAACGATATCGGCTGCAGCTATCGGCCGGAATCGTTCGGCGAGCGTTATCACTGGTATAGCTCGACCGGCTGGATCATGTGGAATTGCCAGGTCGCCGGCCTGCGCAACGGCACCACGATCTGCATCTTCGACGGCAGCCCAAGCGGGTCGAAGGAAAATCCGGACTGGTCGACGCTGTGGCGCTTTGTCTCGAATTCGAAGACGACGTTCTTCGGCGCGGGGGCGGCGTTCTTCGCCGGTTGCACCAAGGCCGACATTGACCTCGCCGCCAGCGGCGATCTGTCGCGCCTGCGGGCGCTCGGCTCGACCGGCTCGCCGCTGTCTGCCGACACCCAGCAATGGTTCAACGCGCGCTTCGCCCGCCTCGCCGAAATCAACGGCAGCATTGCGCAAGCCGGGATGTTCTGGGCCAACATGTCCGGCGGTACCGACTTCGCCGGTGCCTTCATCGGCGCCAACCCCGAATTGCCGCAGACGCCGGGCCTGATGCAGTGCCGGCTGCTGGGCGCCGCCGTTGAGGCCTTCGACGAGCGGGGCCGCGGCGTCATCGAAGAAGTCGGCGAACTCGTCTGCACCGAGCCGATGCCCTCGATGCCGCTAAAATTCTGGAACGACGACGGCGATGCGCGCTACCGCGGCAGCTATTTCGATACCTACCCGGACAATTTCGACGGCACCGGCCGCGGCGCGGTCTGGCGCCATGGCGACTGGCTCAAGATCAACACCGACGGCTCCTGCGTGATCTATGGCCGCAGCGACGCCACCATCAACCGCCACGGCCTGCGGATGGGCACCAGCGAACTGTATTCGGCGATCGAGGCCCTGCCGGAGGTGCTGGACTCGATGGTGGTCGACCTCGAATATCTCGGGCGCGAAAGCTACATGCCGCTGTTTGTGGTGCTGCGGGAAGGTTTCGCGCTCGATCGCGCGATGCGGACACGCATCAACAACGCGATCGAAGCCGGGCTGTCGCGGCGGTTTCTGCCCAACGAGATCTTCGCTGTGGCCGAGATCCCGCGAACGCTGTCCGGCAAGAAGCAGGAACTGCCGATCAAGAAACTGCTGCTCGGCCACCCGCTGGAGAAAGTCATCAACAAGGACGCGATGGCCAATCCCGGCTGCCTCGAATGGTATCTCGATTTCGCGGCGAAGCACTTGCAGAAGAATGCCGGAGCAGCATGAGCTGAACGGGCCCCCGGCCCGTTGAACGCAGCAACTCTCGGTCCTACATAGAGCCGGCCGAGCAAAACCAAGGGAGAACCGAGATGGCTGAGAAGACCGAGCGGGCCGTTCTGGCCGGTGGGTGTTTTTGGGGCATGCAGGATCTGATCCGCAAGATGAGCGGCGTGATTTCGACCCGCGTCGGCTACTCCGGCGGCGATGTTCGCAACGCTACCTACCGCAACCACGGCACCCATGCCGAAGCGATCGAGATCGTCTTCGACCCGCGGCTGCTCAGTTACCGGCAACTGCTCGAATTCTTTTTCCAGATCCACGATCCGTCGACGCGCAACCGCCAGGGCAACGACATCGGCATGAGCTATCGCTCGGCGATTTTCTATACCAGCCCCGAGCAGGAGCGCGTGGCCCGCGACACCATCGCGGATGTCGATGCGTCGGGAATTTGGCCGGGCAAGGCCACCACCGAAGTCGCGGCCGCCGGAGACTTCTGGGAAGCCGAGCCGGAACATCAGGATTATCTCGAACGCTATCCCGACGGCTACACCTGCCATTTCGTCCGTCCGGGCTGGCGCCTGCCACAACGCAAGGTTGGATAAAGGCTAAACTCCCGGCGACCTAAACGAATCCAATGCCGGCAGCGCACGTTGCTGCCGCTACCAGCGATACGGTGAATGTGGTTACCAATTAAATCAACCGCTCGCTTTTCCGCCTCCTGTAATATTTCGATAACATCTGCTCACTTATCTCGCTTTTCTGCCTTCGAAGGCTTCTTGGCCAACTCCGCTGCCATAAGGAAGCGTTTGGTTTCTGAGCTGAGATGGATCGAAACAAGGTCAAATAGCTTGCATGAGCGACTTCAAAACATCTGGCTTAGTTACGACGTCGAACTTCAAAAACACGATATCTCTTGTCCTTATGCTCTGCCACAAACGCGCGGCCCAAACGATCTGGTCTGGCAACTCGTCCAAATCCAGATCGGTTCCATTGCAAGACTCCCTGCACGGTAAGCCTCGAAACGGATGTCTGATACATTAGAGTTTTCCCACTTACCCCACCGGAGAGGGAAAATCACGAGCGTAAAGCATGCTTTTTTTGAAACTGCCCCCGCCATTTCGCAAAAAGTCTGCGACCGCGTTGTCCATGGTGTCACGATGCCGGACTGGTTTGTCACTTTTGAAATCCGCAAACGCGGCTTGCTGCATAAGAGAGAGCGCAGCCCTCGCGAAAGCAGAATGTTTGCGACCGAAGCCGAAGCCAAAATGTTCGCGCGTGCGAAATTGGACGAAGGACTGATCGTATTCGCTGGTACCGTCAGCCCCTATTCCCCCAAGCAATTAATCCTCCCAAACGACATCGCTCGTTGGCTCACCGAGCAGTAGCGCGAACGCGCTGAGTGACCTCCATTCTGAGGACCAGTCCGCCTCGCTCATCATGTCGGCTCGCGCTTGAGCGGCAGATAGCCGGTATTAGACACGACCACCCTTGATTTCTCCTTGAGTGTTGCCATTTTGGCACGCGCACTCGGAGTTCTTGGGTCTACCTTCGACACGTGTACGGCGGCACATTGCCATCCACATGCGAGCAAGGGGATTGAAATGATGAAGAAATTTCTGCTTTCCGCAGCCGTCGCACTTGGCGCGGCTTCACCTGCACTGGCTGCTGACATGGCCGTCAAGGCCGTGCCGATGGCCCCTATCCCGGTGATCTATAATTGGAGCGGCTTCTACATCGGCGCAAACGGCGGCTGGGGCCAGAGCCGCAACTGTGTGGACTTTGTCGGTGTGGCTGGCGTAGTCGTCGCTGATGGCTGCCGCGAGCGCTCCGGGGGCCTCGTCGGCGGCCAGATCGGTTATCGCTGGCAAGCCAACCAGTGGGTGTTCGGCCTGGAAGCACAGGGCGATTGGGCGGATCTCAGCAACCAGCGCGTCAGCGTGTTCAATCCTACGCTCTCCACTCGCACCAAAACCGATGGAATCGGCCTCTTTACCGGCCAGATCGGGTATGCATGGAACGCCTCGCTGTTTTACATCAAGGGCGGCGCGGCGGTGACAGACAACCGCTTTAGCATCCTCGATAACCTCACTGGCGTTGAACTGGCCGCGGCAAGCGCGACCCGCTGGGGTGGCACCGTGGGTGTTGGATGGGAGTATGGCTTCGCACCGAATTGGTCCGCCGGTATCGAATACGATCACCTATTTATGGGCCACGCGAATAATTCGTTCACGGCTACCGATCCGCGTCTTGTCGGTTTCCTCAACGATCGGATCAGTCAAGATGTGGATATGGTCACCTTACGCATCAACTACCGCTTTGGCGGCTACGGAGCGCCGGTGACCGCTCGCTATTGATCACTGCCCAACTCCAGCAACCCTAAGCCCCGGCATCGTCCGGGGCTTTTTTTCGGCCAAATGCGGGTTAGGCAAGTCGATGCCTTCCAGCACGCTAGTGGCAAGTTTCATTGAGCTCATTTCTCACTCGGTTCCACTTCTATACAATTTTAGAAAGTCATTCCGCCTGACTTTTAATTAAGAATTGAGCGGACTAAAGATTTTCCCTGCTACCCACGTTGTGATCAGTTTGGGGAGTTGTCTGATGATCGAGCTTCGGGCTCAGCAACGAATTTCAGTCAATTGCCTTGCGCTGCTTCAAGTTCACGGTGTTCGCGGCGTTCACCCCTGCCGAGTGGTGAACCTCCATGATCACGGAGCTGCGCTTCATTGCTCTACGCATCACGTTGCCGCCTTCGAGCTTGTTCTCTCATTGGATGGTTTCAAGACAACAAAGCACTGCCACGTGGTATGGAGGGAGGGGAATGCGTGCGGTGTCGAATTTCTAGATCGAAACCACGCCTCAGTCGCCAACGTGCAGGGGCCACGAATCGCCTAGGACAACCCGCGTTGCGTTCCGTGATGGTGAAATGTGCCATGCTAACGCTCTAGGGCGTGACTTCCGATTTTGACACGCGACGTACATGGCGCGATGTCCGAGTTGAATTCGCTTTCGGGTGTAAAACGGAAATTCGACTTTAAGGCTGTCAGGACCCTTTTGACCCCGAACGGACGTCGGGCGTTTAGGCTTATAGCGTTTCGCAGAGAACCACGTTGACGTTGCAACGGCGGCTCTACGATGGCCCCACAAGAGACATCCGCCAGCGCTTGGTGCGCACCGTCGGAGCCGATGTTTCATCAGTATTGATACAGATCAAGGTAGATGGACTCTGGCGGGTGATGTTGCGGGGCGATTAATTCGGGCAACACACTGCGGAGAGCAGGATGTCGAGGCTGAAACTATTTGGACCGTCGCTTGCCATTCTTTTGGCCTCGACCCTATCTCAGCCGTTGGCCACACCCATGGTCGTATGACCCCCGGGGCAGGGAAATTGTCAGACTAAGCATGTTCTTTGTGAAAGAAGCTGCGGCTACCAGCCGTTCACCTCGCAAACAGAACCAAGACCATAAGAACCACGGGAAGAGAACCGAAGCCGTATACCGCAGGAAAAAAACGGCATCGCTATCGAGAGCGGTGAAGATTCGCGGGTTGAGCCGCAAAAAGAAGCTGCGCGGCGCCGCTTCGGCAACACGTCCCGGCGACGTTTCAACTTCTTGAACGCCGGGGGTCGCTGGTGTGTGATGCTCCGGCGGAGGCGTTGCCGTCGCGGTGGGTGTCTCCGGCGTGAGGTTACGTAACGAGAAGGGCGTGGTGCTTGAACTTCGGGGCGCTAAGTTCGGGGTAGAGGCATCCGCCAATTTGGCCTCAATAACCATTACGATGAAATGATGCTGGCCAGCAGTGTCAACGAGCCGGGGTGCCCACGTTGCGCCCTAGGCGCCGTCGTCGATTTGCTTGAAGCTTCAAACGTCTGGGAGACGGGATACATGGGCAGGCCATCGAGCGTGGCGATCTTCCGCTTGAGACAATGACCGACCGGCAACTCATGGCGATCATCCGAGGCGGATCACGTGAACCGTTGATTGAACCTGCGCTTATTTGCGATCCTATTCCCGAAACGACATAGCGGTGGATTGCGCAGCGCTTGGGGACTGATTTGGGGACCGACCTACCAAATATTTCAAATATATAAGGAATATCAGGTACTTAAACGCATAATATGGCGGAGAGGGAGGGATTCGAACCCCCGATAGGCTTGCACCTATGCCGCATTTCGAGTGCGGTGCATTCGACCACTCTGCCACCTCTCCAGGCGCCAATTGGGGTGATTCCTCACCCGCGGTCGGGGCGAGTTCTAGGCGAGGACGGCAGGCCAGACAAGGCGCGGTGCCAACAATTCCGAGGGGCCTGAAGCCCGAAAATGGAGCCTGGAATGGAGCATTTGACGGTTCAGGCCAACAATGCGGCGTTCCACGTCGCCCGGATCGGGACCGGGCAGCCGCTGTTGCTGCTGCACGGCTGGCCCGAATTCTGGCTGAGCTGGGAGCCGGCCATGACGCGGCTCGCCAACCGCTTCACGCTGTACGCCCCGGACCTGCGCGGTTTTGGCGACAGCGACAAGCCGGAGGGAATATTTGGGCCCGATCAGCAGGCCGCAGACATTTTGGCGTTGATGGACGCGCTCGGCCTGAAGCAGGCCGGCATCGTCGGGCATGATGTCGGTGGCGCGCTGATGCAGCCGCTCGCCCGCACTGCGCCGGCCCGCGTGGCCGGATTGTTCTTCTTCGATTTCGTCTATCCCGGCATCGGACCGCGGATGGCAGAGCCGGAGCGGCTCAATAATATCTGGTACCAATCTTTCCACCAGATGGAGATGGCCCCTCACCTCGTCGGCGCCACGCGCGAAAGCTGCCGGCTCTATATCGGTCATTTCCTGCGGCAATGGTCGCACCGCAAGCACGCGTTCGACGACGTGCTGGAGCAGTTCACCGACAATTTTCTTAAAGCCGGCAATCTCGCCGGCGGCTTCGCGCATTATCGCGCCGCCCATGCCGGCCGCGTCAGAATGATGAAAGGCGAAGCGCCGCAATTGGCTCCGATCGAAGTGCCGACCTGCGTTCGCTGGGCCGAGCACGATCCGCTGTTTCCCTATGCGTGGACCGATCGGCTCGGCGAGACGTTTTCCGATCTCGATCTCGCGATGTTTGGGAATGTCGGACACTTTCCGCATCGCGAGGATTCCGATCGCGCGGCAAGCGAAATTGCGGCGTTTTTCACGCGCATCGGCTGGATCTAGATCAGAAAAAGGTGGGGCCGCCAGACGCGACAAAACACTGACGGCCCCGTGCCGCTTCATCGAAATTCTGGCTGGGAAGTGCGGCTTCGCCGGCCAGAGGGGAGCGACAAGATGACGGTAGCAATGCGGGCGGAAACGGCAACGCGATCTCGATTTTAACCTAACCAGTCAACCTTACCGCGCGAGAGCAAGGGTTAATCCTTGCTCTTCTTCGCCTTCTTCTCGTCCTTGCCGTTATCCTTCCGGCGGTTGGTAAAGCGTGCATTGCCGAGCCCGGTACCGATGGTCAGTACGCCCCAGTGCTCGACATCCTGCATGAACGGAACCTCGGAAAGCCCCTGCGCCACGCCATCGTTGTGCATCAGCACCACGGTGTCGTGACCGCCGATCTCGGGAATCGCTTCCACGAGGCTCGCCGGCAGATTGAATTTGCTGCTCTCCCAATTGCCCGGCAGATTCTGCGCGCCCTTCTCGATCGTGCCGTCCTCGTTGATGACCCCGGGACAGGCGATGCCGATGAACGGCGCCAGCTTCAGGCCTTCCTTCTCGGATGCGGCGATCAGATCCTTCAGCATCGTGACCAGCCGTTTCACCGCGCCCTCGCGCGTCGGCTCGTCGTTGGCGTGCCGCCATAGTTCGGACTTCCACACCGCGGCTTTGGAGAGATCCGGCGCCTTCTTCCAGCGCGTTGCGACCACGCCGCAGCGGATGTTGGTGCCGCCGATGTCGACGGCGAGAATGCTGTCATGGGCTTCGAAGATCCATGACGGCGCCAGATGCAGCGTGCCGATCAGGCCGGCGTCATCGGGATGAAAACGGATCGGCACCAGATCGACCTTGAAGTCTGCGGCCTTGAGGATGATGTCGGTGCGGGCGATCGCGAGTTCGCCGACCCGGCTCTGCCGAAAGCCGCCGCCGACCACGATGCGTTCGGTATCCGCCCAGGCCTTGGTCTTGAGAAATTTCCCGGTCACATGGGCCAATTCCTGCGCGAATTCCTCGATCGCGCCGTGCACCAATGCCGAAGCATGGATATCGTCGCCGACCAGTGCCTCGTCGAGCTCGCTCTTGGCGATCTCCCCGGCGGATTTCTTGCCTAACGGATCGTCGCCGTTCTTCTTCAGCGGCTCGCGCAACCCGTCCAGAATCGCGCGAAACGCCCCCTTGCTGGCGCGATCGCCGAGAAAGCCGTCGTCGTCCTTCAGCTCGATATTGAAGCTGTCGACCTCCACCGACGGTAGCCGGGTGGCGCCGTGGCGGGCGATGCCCGTGGTCGTGACGATGTCTTCTGCCATGTTGCCCCTGCCCTGCCCGATTTCGGCAGGACAACGGGCAGGGAACCCTTTGGTTTCAAGGGGGACGAATGGCGAGTGGCGAATAGCAATTGGCGCGTCCGTTCCACCCCATTGGCCATTCGCTATTCGCCATTCGCCCTTTTCGGCCCAAATCCCTCATTTTTGGCTACTTTTCGGGTCCGTTTTCCTTGACTCATGGCGTTCAGCGGCTATAAGTCCCCGCATCCGGCGCGGGATTTCTCGCGCCGCTTGTTTTTGCGCGATTTTGAGGGGTTCGCCCCCGATCCGCGCGAAAATCGTACCCATAACGACTGACCAAAAAGCCGACCCGGGCAAACCCTTTATGGGACACGTCCGAGGCCGGGATCGAACACGAAGGAATAAAACGATGTTCGCAGTCATCAAAACCGGCGGCCGGCAATACCGCGTCGTTCCGGATGATGTGCTCGAGGTAGGCAAGATCGCCGGCGATGTCGGTACGATCGTGCAGCTTGGCGAAGTTCTGGTCGTCGGCGGTGACACGCCGGTGCTGGGTCTGCCGACGGTTGCCGGCGCTTCGGTTGCGGCCGAAGTGCTGGACCACAAGCGCGGCCCGAAGGTGATCGCGTTCAAGAAGCGCCGCCGCAAGAATTCACGCCGCAAGCGCGGCTATCGCGACGAGATCACGGTGCTTCGCATCACCGAGATCCTGACCGACAACGCCAAGCCTTCGATCGGCCCGCGGCCGAAGCGGGAAAAGGTTGTCGCTCCCGCCGCTGAAGGCAACGAGGCACCGAAGAAGGCGCCCGCCAAGAAGGCCGTGGCCAAGAAGGCGGTTGCGAAGAAGGCTCCGGCCAAGAAGGCCGCCGCCGCGAAAAAGTGATCGAAACGTTTCGAGAAATTGAAGCGTGATAAAAAGTGAAATGATTCCGTCAAGGAATTGATCTAGAACTTAAAGCGAAGTCGGAGACGGGCCATGGCTCACAAAAAAGCAGGCGGTTCATCGCGGAACGGACGTGATTCAGCGGGCAAACGCCTTGGAATCAAGACCTATGGCGGCGAGCACGTGATTCCCGGCAACATCATTGCACGTCAGCGCGGCACCACCTGGCATCCCGGCCTTAATGTCGGCATGGGCACTGACCATACTCTCTTTGCCAAGGTAGAGGGTCACGTCGAGTTTCGCGCAAAAGGCAATGGTCGCACGTTCGTATCGGTAGTTCCGATGGCGGAGGCGGCCGAATAGACGGTGGACACAGTTTGAGTCCGCCGGGTCCTGTTGAACCGGCGGAGTCAAAAAGGGCTCCAGGGGAGGCGGGAAACCGGCCTCCCTTTTTTGTTGCGCGTGTGCCGTCAGGACACGCGCAATGACCGAAGAGCTGCCTTCAAGGAGCCCTCCCATGTTGCAGGACATCCCCACCCCGGCCTTGCGCAAGGCAAGTAGCTGCGTCCTCGAGACCGAACGGCTGACGCTGCGCCGGCCCACCCTCGCGGACGTAAAAGCGATCGCGTATCTCGCCAACGATCGCCGCATTGCCGAAAACACCCGCCGGCTGCCACATCCCTATTTGCAGGATCACGCCGTCGAATTCGTGCGCGCGATGGCCGCGGATCGCCGCGAGACCGTGTTCCTGATCGAACACGCGCATTCGCCGATCGGCATGGTCGGCATCGATTGGCGCGAGCTGGACACGCCGGAACTCGGCTATTGGCTCGGCTTCGAGCATTGGGGCCGCGGTTTCGGCACCGAGGCCGCGCGCGCGGTGATCGACTTCTTCTTCGAGGAGTTCGATGCCGAGCACCTGATCTCGGGCGCACGCGTCGCCAACCCGGCCTCGCGCAACATCCTGGAGAAGTGCGGCTTCCAGTGGAGCGGCGTCGAGCTGCACCGCTTCGAGGCGCTGGGATCCTCGACCCCGGTCGACTGCTTCCGGCTGTCGCGCAGCGTGTGGTCGTCGCTGAAGAACTGGGGAAGCTCGACGCGGCGCGAGCGGTAGTTCACTTACCCTCCCCCTCTAGGGGAGGGTGAGGCATGAATCACACCGGCGGATTGACCACGATTTCCTCGCGTCCCAGCCTCTGCTCGCGCAGGAAGATATAGAGCCCGGCGCCGATGATGATGGCAGCGCCGATGAGGGTTGCCGGTGACGGCACGTCGCCCCATACGGCGAAACCGAAGATCACCGCCCACACGATCATCGAATATTGATAGGGCACGACGACGCTGGCGGGCGCCAGTTTCAGCGAGCGGTTGACGCATAGCAGCGCGGCCACCGAAATCAGCCCGGCGGTGGCGAACAGGCCGAGGCTGCCGAGATCAGGCGTGACCCAGCCGATCGGCGACAGCAATGCGCCGAGCAGGAACGTGCCGGCGAATTGCGACGATGCCAGCACGATATCCGGGGTCGCCCGCAGCGAGCGCGTGATCAGCATCAGGAACGCGAACGACACGCTGCCGCCGAGTGCGATCATCGCCGGCCAGCTCACGGTCTGCGCGGAGGGTCGCATCGCAATCAGCACCCCGCAGAAGCCGACCAGGATCGCGGTCCAGCGCCGCCAGCCGACGCGCTCACCGAGCACGATCCCCGACAGCGCGGTGACGAAAATCGGCGACGCCAGGTAATAGGTGATGACGTCTGCGAGCGGCAGATAGACGGTCGCGAGAAAGAACGCGGCGACCTCGAGCGTGGACAGCGTCACGCGGAGCAGTTGCAGCCACGGCCGCTCGAGGCGGGTGAATTCGGCGCGCTGCTTCCAGATCATCGGCAACAGCACAAGGAGCGCGGCGCAGGCGCGCAGCCACAGCAACTGCCCGACCGAATAGGTCGCGACCATGAATTTGCCGAGCGCATCGCCGAATGAGAACATGAAGATCGACAGCAGCATCAGCCCGATACCGGCCAGCCGCGCGGAGCGCTCGTCATAGGTCGACAATTTGGCGAATAGGCTCATGCTGCGATGCTTTAAAGACGGTGACGCCCGGGATGTCTATAGCGGCACGCCGCAGGCGCCCAGAACCAAAATCGCGAAAACAACCCCATGCAAAGTAGAATGGCACGCGTGCGAACCGGTCGAACTGAACCAATTGTCGCAGCCGCGGCGCTGCGATACCGATAGACCGGCGACAATCCAAAGAAACGTCCGAGAGGAAACCCTGATATGACCGACTTCGATCCCGCACAGCATCGCATGGTGAGTGAACAGCGCTGGTTCGAAGATTTTGTCCTCGGCGAGCGCTTCGTGATCCCGAGCCGGACCCAGACCTCGGCGGTGTTCGCCGCGTTCCAGACTGCGAGCGGCGATACCCATCCGATCCACTACGATGTCGAATATTGCCGCGCCCGCGGCATGCCGGATCTGCTGGCGCATGGCTTCCAGACCCTGGCACACACCGCGCCCGGCGCCGGGCTGTTTCCATACATCGTCGAGGAATCGATGATTGGCTTTCTCGAGCAGTCGAGCAAGTTCCTGAAGCCGGTCTATGCCGGCGACACCATCTATCCCGCGCTCGAAGTGACCGAACTGGTGCCCGGCCGCACCACCGGCGTGGTGACGCTGCGCTCGACCGTGTTCAACCAGCGCAAGGAGCTGGTGCTGGAAGGGATGCAGAAGTTTCTGATCCGCCGCCGGGCGGCCAAATAGATTTCAATGTATCTGAGACGGTAAGCGCCCGTTGCCACGAGCCATGTGGCGACGGCCGCGCCTGTCAGCCCAACAAATTACCGATGCCTGATTAAGTGCCCTGCCGACCCTACTTACGGTGGTAAGCGCCGGAATATCGCCAAAAGCCTCAAAAAGGCCCGAAAATTAAGGCTTTTTGCCAATATTGCGGGCTTTGAGGGTTGCCGCACCGGCGGCCTTGGCTTACCTAAGGCCCCAGCAGCACCCCATGTTCCGAATTGATGTTTAACGCGTTTTCCAGACGCGAGACGATGTCCCGTTCGCGCGAAAACGCTATGGTGACCCATGAAATTTCTTGATGAAGCCAAGGTCTATATCCGCTCCGGCGACGGCGGAAACGGCTGCGTGGCGTTTCGCCGCGAAAAATTCATCGAGTTCGGCGGCCCGTCCGGCGGCAATGGCGGCCGCGGCGGCGATGTCATCATCGAAGTGGTCGACGGGCTGAACACGCTGATCGACTACCGCTACCAGCAGCACTTCAAGGCGCAGAAGGGCGTCAATGGCATGGGCAGCGACCGCCATGGGGCCAACGGCAAATCGATCGTGCTGAAAGTGCCGGTCGGCACCCAGATCATCGACGAGGATCGCGAAACGCTGATCCACGACTTCACCACGCTCGGCGAAAAATTCGTGCTGGCCGAAGGCGGCAATGGCGGCTTCGGCAACGCGCATTTCAAATCCTCGACCAATCGCGCGCCGCGCAATGCCAATCCAGGCCAGGAAGGCGAAGAGCGCTGGATCTGGCTGCGGCTCAAGCTGATTGCGGATGCCGGTCTCGTCGGCCTGCCCAATGCCGGCAAGTCGACCTTCCTCTCGGTCGTCAGCGCGGCCAAGCCGAAGATCGCCGACTATCCGTTCACCACGCTGCATCCGCAGCTCGGCGTCGTGAACGCGCAGGGCCGCGAATTCGTGCTCGCCGACATTCCGGGTCTCATCGAGGGCGCGCATGAAGGCGCCGGTCTCGGCGACCGCTTCCTCGGTCACGTCGAACGTTGCCGCGTGCTGCTGCATTTGATCGACGCCACCTGCGAACATGCCGGCAAGGCCTACAAGACGGTGCGCACCGAACTCGATGCCTATGAGGGCGATCTCGCCAACAAGATCGAGATCGTGGCGCTGAACAAGATCGACGCGGTGACGCCGGACGAACTGAAGAAGCAGAAGGACCGGCTGAAGCGCGCCGCCAAGAAGACGCCGCTGCTGGTCTCGGCCGCGACCGGCGAAGGCGTGCCCGAAGCGCTGAAGGCATTGGTCGAAGTGATCGGCGAAGCGCCGGTGTCGCTGAAGGCCAAGGGCGGCGTCCAGCAGGCCGAGCCGTGGGCGCCGGCGAACCCGCAAGACTGATATCGAGGCAGATATCAGCCGCGACTTCCTTGGCTGCGCCACTTCCAAATCAGGAAGCCGGCGCGTATTGCTTCCCGACATTCCGCTTCGTCAGACCAAGCCCATGAAACGCCCCGCGCTCAAGAATTTTCGCCGCATCGTCGTCAAGGTCGGCTCCTCGCTGCTGATCGATTCCAATGCGGGCGAAGTCCGCGCGGCGTGGCTGGCGGCGCTGGCGGCCGATATCGCCAAGCTGCATGGCAAGGGATGCGACGTTCTGGTGGTCTCGTCCGGCTCGATCGCGCTCGGCCGCAGCCGCCTGAAGCTGCCGCGCGGCCCCTTGAAGCTCGAGGAAAGCCAGGGCGCTGCCGCGGTGGGCCAGATCGCGCTGGCGCGGATCTGGTCGGAGGTGCTCGGCGCGCACGGCATCGGCGCCGGACAGATTCTGGTGACGCTGCAGGACACCGAGGAGCGCCGCCGCTATCTCAACGCGCGCTCGACCATCGCCAAGCTTCTGGAATGGCGCGCGGTGCCCGTGATCAACGAGAACGACACGGTCGCCACCAACGAAATCCGCTATGGCGACAACGACCGCCTCGCCGCGCGCGTCGCCACCATGGCGAGCGCGGATTTGCTGATCCTGTTGTCCGACATCGACGGCCTCTATGACGCGCCACCGGGCGCCAATCCGAACGCCAAACTGATTCCGATCGTGGAGTCGGTCACGTCAGAGATCGAGGCGATGGCGGGCGCGGCCGAATCCGAACTGTCGCGCGGCGGCATGTATACGAAGATCGAGGCCGCCAAGATCGCGACCACCGCGGGCACGCATATGCTGATCGCGTCGGGCAAGATCGAGCACCCGCTGCAGGCGATATCAGACGGCGGCCGCTGCACCTGGTTCCTGACCCCCGCGAACCCTGTTACCGCGCGAAAACGCTGGATCGCGGGTTCGCTGGAGCCCAAGGGCACGCTGACCATCGACGCTGGCGCGGTCGCCGCCCTTCGCGCCGGCAAGAGCCTGCTGCCGGCCGGCGTGATCCGGATCGACGGCCAGTTCGCCCGCGGCGACGCCGTGGTGGTGCGCGGCCCCGATACCCATGAAATCGGCCGCGGTCTCGTCGCCTATGACGCCGAGGACGCCGAAAAGATCAAAGGCCGCTCCTCGCCGGATGTGATGGTCATCCTCGGCATCAGCGGCCGCGCCGAAATGATTCACCGCGACGATCTGGTGGTGGGCGGACCCCGGCATACCGATCAGAGCTGATCGGCCCATGACTCAAGTCGGACATGGTCCCATCTCCGAAAAGTACCAATTTCAGAAGCCGTTGCTTTACCAGGCGTACCGCACCACGCCCTTGCCGGCGTAGCTGGTGGTGACGCTGGAGAACTCGCCCTCGAAGGTGCCGGCGGCCGACCAGCCGTTCAGCCATTTCTTTTCGACGGACGCCGTCAGCAGCACGGCATCGCTGGCTTGCCGTGCGCCGTTGACGACGAAGGAGGCGCCCGGCAGCGTCTGGAAGGTGGTGCCGATGGCGCGATCAGGGTTGTAGTCGTGCGCCCAGGCCGCACGGCCGCGCAGCGTGAACACGCCGTCTTCCATCGCGAATGATTTATCGGTGCGGAGACCGAGTTCGCTGCGCGTCGCCGTCACGCTCCTGGCGCCATAGGCCAGCGCAAAGGTGTTGGCGCCCGATATCGCCTGTTCGGCATAGGCCGGCAGGTCGAAGGTGGTGAACTGGCCCGCGGCGTAGGGCGTCAGGCCGATGCCCTGCGTCACGAACCGGTAGCCGCCTTCGACGCGGCCCGACCAGGCGTTGGCGTTGAACTTCGCCTGCAACTGGTCGAGGCCCGCAATCGTCAGCGTGCGGTTGGTGGTGATGTCCTGCCAGCCATAGGCCAGCGCGCCGGAGAGATAGGCCGCACCGATATTGTGGCGGACGAACGCGCCGGCCTGGAACAGATCCGAGCGGCCCGAGCCGAGCCCGTTGGCGACGCTGAAATTGGTGCCGCCGCCGGCGAGCGCGAAACCGGCCAGCGCGTCCGGCGACAGCCGGTAGTCGGCGCCGACGGCCGTGCCATAAAGATTGCTGCTGGTATTGTTGGAGCCCTGCACCGCGTTGCCGCTGGTAGTCTGCGACCCGCCATAGCCCGCCGCCCACACGCTCCAGCGCTGCGCGAACGGATCGGCCGCCACCGGCGCCTTGCGATAGATCGCGGCCAGCGCGTCGTTCGGATTGCGCCTGGCGGTCTGCTCGTCGGCATAACCGGTCGCGCCGCCGCCGGCCGACACCGGATCGCCGCGCCCGGCCACGAACGGATCGGTCATCACGCCCATGAACTGGTTCATCGCGTTGAAGGTCGACTGCTGCGAGCCGGTCGTAACCTCGCCGTCCGACTGGGTGAGCTGCGCCGCCGTCAAGGACGCAAACGCCATCGAGATGCCGCCGGTGGTGTTGAAGAATCCGGTCAGGGCGTTGCCGACATTCTGCTGGTTCTGGTTCAACACGCCGCCGGGCAAAACGAAGCTCAGGTTCAGGTTGAGATAGGCATTGTTGATATCGTAGCTCAGCGTCGAGGTCAGGTTCGCCGGCTGGCCCGTCGTCACCAGCGCGCCAAAGGGGCCGTTCACACCGCTGGCCGCCGTGACGATGGTGTAGCGCTTCGAAATGTAGCTGCCGGCGGCATAATTGGCGCTCACCGTGGCGCCGTTGAGCGTGGCCGCACCAGTGACGTTCGTGAACGACGCCGTCGTCGGATTGACCTGCACCAGGTAGGTTGCCGCCGCCTGCAGCACCAGGCTTCCGGTGACGGTCATTGAGGTACCAGCGGTGCCGTTGCCCGGCGCGAACGTACCGCCATTGACGGTGAGGCTTTGTGTATTGCCGACACCGCTCAGATTGCCTGCCGCCATCGTAAACGTGCCGGTGGTCGTGCCATTGTTGCGGAACGTGCCGCTGTTGGTGATCGAGGTCGTCGTGATGGTTCCGAGATTGCTGACGGTTGCGCCGGCAGCGTTAATTAGCGACGTCGCACTCAGCGTGCGTCCCGCCGAAACGCTAATACCGATCGCATTGGTCGAATTGTTGGTCACCGTGGTAAGGTTCGCGAATGTGCCGCCGATGACGTTCAATTGAGCCGTGTCGTTGTTCGTGAATGTGTTGTTGTCTGAGAGAAAAAAACCGGTCTGGTTAAAGACGCCCGCCCCCTGATTAACTATGGCGCCGCTGATAAGGGATCCGGCGTTGACGACGGCCGAGTTGATCAAGCCACCCGTGATCCGGGAATTAGTGAGAAAGCTGTTCAGAGTGCCGCCGGTGATAGTTACACCGCCGTTGATGCTTGAGAATGCTTTGTTGTCAAAGGTGCCAGCCGTATTAGACAAGCCGCCTTGCAAAAGGCCGCCATTACTCACGGTTCCCGAGTTGGTCACCAGACCCGAGACAACGCCGCTAAAATTGTTGAAAGTGCCGCCAGTGCCGTTGCTCAACGTGCCTGTGACCGACGAATTGTTGTCGAAGGTGCCACCCGAAGTAATGCTCACGTTCGATGTGAGCGAGACGAAATTAGCCACCACAAGTCTGCCGGCCGATATCGACGTGCTTGTAAAGCTGTTGTCGCCGGATAACGTCAAGGTGCTGGCCGCGGCCTGTGATAAGGTTGTGCCGGACATATTATTGGCGATGCTGATCGCCTGGCCGGCACTGGCATTGTTGGTCAAAGTGGCGGCGTTGCTGAAATTAACGTCCAATCCGGTAAGGGTGTAAGACTTCGAGTTGGCGTCAAACGTCCAGGAATCCGGTGTGACCGTAGCCGACAGATTTACCGAAGGGTTGCCGGTACTGGCGAATTGCGCCGATGAACCGGCGGCTGTCGGCGCCCCGGCGGACCAGTTCGTCGGAGTATTATAGTCTGTAGTGGCGGTCGTGCTACCGGCCCCGCCCCAAACGCTTTGGGCCTGCGCGACACACGGAAGCAATGCCGCCCCTGCCAACGCTGTTCCGGCCAGAAGCAGCTTACGACTACGCGCAAAAATCGTCATTTCCTTCGCGGCGGAGATACAACCGCGCTCCTTGCAATGCGATTTGCCAAAAATTAATCGACCTACCGGCTTTGAAACCCGCAGGATCTATTGATTGACAGTCCTTTCTGGGCATGGCTTCACCCGTTAGGGTGAATGGCAATATTGTGGCTCGCGAACAGCAACTTAAACTCAAGCCAGATTGCTTTGCTGCGTTAGACCGGCTCAATTCTTCGGCCGGCCCAATGGATTGGAAAGTCAGATGTCGTTCGACGCGCCTAACCGGATGCTGGATGTCATTTATGAGGCAGCAGCCTTACCTGATATGTGGCCGGCCGTTCTCGACGACCTGGCTGAAATGGTCGGAGGCGTCGGGACAATTCTGCTTACCACTGATCCGCGCAACTTGCGGTGGACCTGCTCGGACTCGGTAAGACAATTGTTTTTGGACTTCCTGGAGGGGCGCTGGCATGAGCGCAACCCGAGGATGGAGAGGCTGGTTTTGAATCGGCACTCGGGATTTGTTCGCGAGATCGATATGTTTGGCGTCGACGAAATGGACAGTAGTCCGACGTTCCAGGAGTTTCTGCGTCCGCGCGGGTTCGGCTGGGCGGTAGGAACCGTTGTCCAAGTCCCCAGCGAGGACATGCTTGCCTTTAGCATCGAACGCCGCTTCGCAGACGGCCCCGTCGAAGACCAGCACATACCGACGCTGAATGCACTGCGACCCCATCTCGCGCGTGCTGCCTTGATGTCCGCCCGGCTGCGTCTTGGTCGCGCTCAGGGAATGGCCGAGTCTCTCAACAGAATGGGGTTGCCGTCGGCGGTTCTGCTCGGCGACGGCAAGGTCATCGCCACTAGCCCGCTTTTCGAGAAGCTTGGTGGACAAGTCATATCGAGAGCTTTCGGCCAGATTGCTCTTGCCGATGCAGGCGCAAATGCCTTGCTTTCAGAGGCCATCCAAAATCTCAATTCCTCAGAATATCAATTTGGTGCCAAATCGATCCCCGTGCCCTCAAAAGGCGAAAGCGCCGCGGTGATCGTTCACCTGATCCCGGTCCGCCGTTCCGCGCATGACATTTTCGGGCCAGCGATGAGCATTCTGGTAGTGACCCCGCTCGGTTCCTCCCAGTCTCTGCCCGACGAGCTTCTCAATGGGCTATTCGATCTTTCGCCGGCCGAGATTCGCGCGGCCAATGGACTCCTTCAGGGCAAAACCATCAACGAACTCGCGGCCAGCATGGGGTTGTCCCGAGAGACCATCCGAACCCAGGTGAAAGCGGTTTTGGCCAAGACCGGATCGGCAAGGCAATCCGACCTGGTTTCGCTGTTGGCGAATGTGAGCATACCTCGTTGGCATGGGCCGCAGTAAAACTTCAACGGTGCCGGCAAACCGGGAGGTAACGAAGGTGTTTGATGCTATTCGTGGCAACGGCAAACCGATCTGGATTTGACCGCTTGCCTCACCCGGCTCGGCCAATGGCCTAGCCACCGTCAACCCGAGCCGCCTGCCTGCCATGCCGGTTCCGGACCTCGCCAAGGTCCCAATTTCCATGCTAGAACATGGCCTTAACCTGAGCCCGAGACCTCCGATGACCGCGCCGCTGAAGGCTATCGACGGCAACGCCGATCTGCCGGCTTTGATGACCGAACTCGCTGCCCGTGCCCGCGCCGCTGCGCGGGTGCTGGCGCTTGCCTCGCCCGAACAGAAGAACAAGGCGCTTGATGCGATGGAGCGCGCCATCCGCGCCAGCGCGCCGGCCATTCTCGCCGCCAATGCCGAGGATGTCGCTGAGGTTCGCGCCGCCGGTGCGACATCGGCCTTCATCGACCGCCTGACGCTGACGCCGGCGCGCATCGACGCGATGGCCGATGGCGTCGCCACCGTACGGGGGATCGCCGATCCCATCGGCGCCGTCACCGAGAGCTGGCAGCGCCCGAACGGCATGACCATCGAGCGCGTCCGGGTGCCGCTCGGCGTGATCGCCGTCATTTTCGAAAGCCGCCCCAACGTCGCCGCCGACGCCGGCGTGCTGTGCCTGAAATCCGGCAACGCCGTGATCCTGCGCGGCGGCTCCGACAGTTTCCGCTCCTGCCGCGCCATCCATGACTGCCTGGTGCAGGGCCTGCGCGAGGCAGGTCTGCCGGAAGCCGCCATCACGCTGGTGCCGACGCGCGACCGCGCGGCGGTCGGCCTGCTCTTGACCGGACTGAACGGCGGCGTCGACGTGATCGTGCCGCGCGGCGGCAAGAGCCTGGTCGCACGCGTCGAGGCCGAAGCCCGCGTGCCTGTGTTCGCGCATCTCGAAGGTGTCAACCACGTCTATGTCGATCATTCCGCCAATCTCGAAATGGCGAAGAAGATCGTGCTGAACGCCAAGATGCGCCGTCCCGGCGTCTGCGGCGCCGCCGAGACCCTGCTGGTCGATCGCGCCGGTGCTGCCGCAAGCCTGAAGCCGCTGGTCGCCATGCTGATCGATGCCGGCTGCGAGGTGCGCGGCGACACGGCCGTGCAGCACGCCGACAGCCGGGTAAAGCCGGCTTCCGAAGAAGACTGGGACACCGAATACGAAGACGCGATCATCGCGGCGCGCGTCGTCGACGGGCTCGATGAAGCGATCGCGCATATTCACAATCACGGCTCGCACCACACCGATGCGATCGTGACCGAAGACGCAGCTGCCGCGGAGAAATTCCTCAACGAGGTCGATTCCGCGATCGTGCTGCATAACGCCTCGACGCAATTCGCCGACGGCGGCGAATTCGGCTTCGGTGCCGAGATCGGCATTGCCACCGGCAAGTTCCACGCCCGCGGCCCGGTCGGCGCCGAGCAACTGACCAGCTTCAAGTATCGCGTTCACGGCACCGGGCAGACGCGGCCGTGAATGCAACCGCGTTTTCCGGCGAATGCACGCGGTGGCCGCGTTGAAGCCAGCTTCGGTCGCGTCGCAATCGGTCTCGCAGGCCATACCGCTCTACAGCAACGGCATGCGGATCGGCCTGCTCGGCGGTTCGTTCAATCCACCGCACGAGGCGCACCGCGCCATCAGCCTGTTCGCGATCAAGCGACTGAAGCTGGATCGGGTGTGGTGGCTGGTGACTCCCGGCAATCCGCTCAAGTCCAACGGCGCACTGAACGACCTCGACACGCGGATGGATGCCGCGCGCAAAATGGCCGACGATCCGCGGATCGACATCAGCTGTCTCGAAGCTGTCATCGGCGTCCGTTACACTGTCGATACCATCTCTTACCTGCGCCGCCGTGCTTCCGGCCTGCGCTTCGTCTGGATCATGGGCGCTGACAACCTTGCGCAGTTCCATCGCTGGCAAAACTGGCGGCGCATTGCCTCCGAGGTGCCGATCGCGGTGATCGACCGTCCGCCCCAGAGTTTCCGGGCGCTCGCCGCCCCCGCCGCACAGGCGCTGGTGCGCTATCGGCTGCCTGAGAATCAGGCGGCCCGGCTAGCCGATCAGCACGCCCCCGCCTGGGCTTTCCTCACCGGCATGAAATCGAGCCTGTCGTCGACCGGTCTGCGAAACCCGGACGGAAGCTGGAAGGCAAAGAAGTGACAGTCGGGTTGGAACCGGCAGGCGGGGTTCACTAGAATATTGAAACCATTAACCCCACATGCCTAATATAGTCCGTGGACGTCAGGATTCGGCGTTCGCGATACAGTGAAAGGAATGGTCCCTGGCCACATCTGTATTGTCCAAGTCTGTTTTACCCAAGGTTTCCAAGGCTACTAAACCGGCTACCAAAACCCCGCGTAAAACATCGACTAAAGCTGCGGCCTTGAAGGCGCAACCCGACGCCGACAAGACGCTGAATATGATCCTCTCCCGCCTCGACGATATGAAGGCGGAGGAAACGGTCACCATCGACCTTCGCGGCAAATCTGCATTTTCCGACTACATGATCGTTACCACGGGACGGGTCAACCGCCACGTCGGCGCGATCGCGGAAAATGTCACCAAGGCGCTGAAGGAAAACGGCATCAAGAGCATCCATGTCGAGGGCATGCCCAACTGCGACTGGGTGCTGATCGATTCCGGCGATGTGATCGTGCACGTGTTCAGACCCGAGGTGCGCGAGTTCTACAATCTGGAAAGATTGTGGACGCAAAGCCCGGCGGCCGCGAAGGCGATCTGAATTCCCCGGCCGATGCGAATCGGCGGGAGCGCATGTAGTTTGCGTGCGCGCGGCATAACGCGCGCGTGCCGGAGCATTCTCTCATGCGCCAAATCTTCTGATGCGTCTTCTGGTGGTTTCAATCGGTCGGCTGAAGCAGGGTCCGGAGCGGGAACTGGCCGAGCGCTATCGCGAACGGTTCGACGATATCGGCCGCAAGCTCGGCTTTCGCGGCCTCGAGATTCATGAAATCCCGGAAAGCCGCGCACGCGATGCTGCGACCCGAATCGCGGAAGAAGCAGCGGCGATTTCGGCCGCGATCCCCGAAAAGTCCGTCCTCGTCGCGCTCGACGAGCGCGGCAAGAGCGTCGATAGCGCAAGCTTCGCCCAGCAACTCGGCCGCTGGCGCGACGAAGGGGTCGCCAACACTATTTTCACAATCGGGGGCGCGGACGGACTTTCGCCCGATTTGCAGCGCAAGGCTAAATTGCGCATTGCGTTCGGCTCGGCGACCTGGCCGCATCAAATGGTTCGCGTCATGCTTCTGGAACAGATTTACCGCGCCGCGACCATTCTGGCCGGCCATCCCTATCACCGTGCCTAGGCACGGTGGCGTGAATACAGAAAGCGCTGATCAGGCCGAATGCACTCACTGCCGGACATTTACCCGCGCCCCGACGCCGCCAGCCGCAGGCGGCCGTTGGTGCTGTTGTCCGCAGGCCTCTTGAGTCTGATAAGCCTCTTGAGCCTGACAAGCCTCGCAGTCGCACCGGCGGCGGCGCAGGTAGCAGCTCCTTCCCCGCAGGCGGCCGCCGTCTCGCCCGACATCATCAAGCAGCGCGAGCAGGAGCTGGAAGCCGCCCGCGAGCAGCAGCGAAAAACAACCGAACTGCAGCAGAAACTGAAGGCCGATATCGCGGCGATCGGACAG
The DNA here is from genome assembly GCF_900099825.1 of Bradyrhizobium ottawaense. Taxonomy (NCBI): domain Bacteria; kingdom Pseudomonadati; phylum Pseudomonadota; class Alphaproteobacteria; order Hyphomicrobiales; family Nitrobacteraceae; genus Bradyrhizobium; species Bradyrhizobium ottawaense. Next base: position 3,583,364 of record NZ_LT629693.1, read on the forward strand.
GACCGTTCCAAGCTCAACCAGCAACTGATCGACATCGCAGCAGGGGTGCGCGGCGTCGAGACCCGCATTGTCGACGCCGAGGCGCGGCTGCGCCCGCTCGACGCCCGCGAGCAGCAGATCCGGGCTTCGCTCGATTCACGGCGCTCCGAGATTGTCGAGGTACTGGCGGCGCTGCAACGCGCCGGCCGGCGCACGCCTCCGGCCCTGCTGGTCCGGCCCGAGGACGCGCTGCAATCGCTGCGCACCGCGATGCTGCTCGGCTCGGTCGTGCCCGAACTGCGCGGACGCGCGGAAAAACTCTCCAGCGACCTCGGCGAACTGGTCGCACTGCGCAAGACCATCGCCACCGAGCGCGACGCGCTGGCGCGGGATCGCGACAGGTCGAAGGACGACCAGGTCCGGCTGGCAGCACTTGTCGACGAACGGCAACGCCAGCAGAGCGCGATCGAAAAGGACATGGAAGCCGAAGGCGCGCGCGCCATCACGCTGTCCAAGCAGGTCGACAGCCTGCAGGGCCTGATTGCCAAGATGGAGCAGGACGTCAAGAGCGCCGCCAAGGCGGCCGCAACAGCCAGCCTGCAGGGGGCCCCGAACGGCAAGCCCAATCCGGGCGCGCTGAAGGACCCCGCGCGGCTCAGCCCGGCGATCGCCTTCGCCTCCGCCAAGGGATTGCTGGCATTTCCGGTCAATGGCTCCAAGATTCGCGATTTTGGCGGTTCCGACGGTGCGGGTGGCGTCGAAAAAGGCATTTCTTTGGCGAGCCGGGCCGGCGCGCAGGTCACAACCCCGTGTGACGGTTGGGTTGTTTACGCCGGACCCTTCCGCAGCTACGGACAACTCTTGATCCTGAATGCCGGGGGCGGGTATCATGTCCTGATCGCCGGGATGGAGCGCATTTCGGTAAACATCGGCCAGTTTGTACTTACGGGGGAGCCGGTCGCGACCATGGGGTCGACATCCCTGGTTGCATCCATTCTCGCAACGACCGCGAGTCAGCCCGTGCTCTATGTCGAGTTCCGTAAGGACGGCACTCCAATCGATCCAGGTCCATGGTGGGCCGCAAATGAAGGCGAAAAGGTTCGCGGATGATGCGCAAGACTTCTGTAATTCTCCTCAGCGCCGCCGCCGGCGCGGCTTTGACGCTCTTCATCACGCAGCCTCGCGCTGTACTGATGGGATCGAGCGCGCGTGCCGCCACCTCCGACACCTATCGCCAGCTCAATCTGTTCGGCGACGTCTTCGAGCGCGTGCGCAGCGACTATGTCGAGAAGCCCGACGATTCGAAGCTGGTGGAATCCGCGATCTCCGGCATGCTGGCCGGCCTCGATCCGCATTCCAGCTACATGGATGCCAAGAGCTTTCGCGACATGCAGGTGCAGACCCGCGGTGAGTTCGGCGGGCTCGGCATCGAGGTCACGATGGAAGACGGCCTGATCAAGGTGGTCTCGCCGATCGACGACACGCCCGCCTCCAAGGCCGGCATCATGGCCAACGACATCATCACCAATCTCGACGACGAAGCGGTGCAGGGTCTCACCCTGAACCAGGCGGTCGAGAAAATGCGCGGACCGGTCAACACCAAGATCCGCCTCAAGATCATCCGCAAGGGCCAGGACAATCCGATCGACGTCACGCTGGTGCGCGACAATATCCGCGTCCGCTCGGTCCGCGCCCGCGTCGAGAGCGACGACATCGCCTACATCCGCGTCACCACCTTCAACGAGCAGACCACCGAAGGCCTGAAGCGCGAGATCGGCAATCTGTCGAACCAGATCGGCGACAAGCTCAAGGGCTACATCATCGATCTGCGCAACAACCCGGGCGGCCTGCTCGAGGAAGCGGTCACCGTTTCCGACGCCTTCCTGGATCGCGGCGAGATCGTTTCGACCCGCGGCCGCAATGCCGAGGAAACCCAGCGCCGCGCCGCGCATCCGGGCGACCTGACCAAGGGCAAGCCGGTGATCGTGCTGATCAACGGCGGCTCGGCTTCGGCGTCCGAAATCGTCGCCGGCGCGCTGCAGGACCACAAGCGTGCGACGCTGGTCGGCACCCGCTCGTTCGGCAAGGGTTCGGTGCAGACCATCATCCCGCTCGGCAGCGGCAACGGCGCACTCCGCCTGACCACCGCGCGCTACTACACGCCATCCGGCAAGTCGATCCAGGCCAAGGGTATCGTGCCCGACATCGAAGTGCTGCAGGACGTGCCGGACGAATTGAAGTCGCGCACCGACACCAAGGGTGAGGCCTCGCTGCGCGGCCATCTGAAGAACGACGGCGACGAGAAGACCGGCTCGCAATCCTACGTGCCGCCGGACGCCAAGGACGACAAGGCGCTGAAGACGGCCGCCGACCTGCTGCATGGCATCAAGTCCACCGCTGCGGTCCCTGCGCCCGCACCGGCCACCGGCGACAAGGCTTCGGCCGACAAGCCGGCGGCCAACAAGGCGGCGAACTGATCCTGCCAAATCGATATCGGTGAAAAGGGCGGCCTTCGGGTCGCCCTTTTTGTTGGCGGATCCAGCTTCCCGGCCACGCCGGAGCCAAAGCTTTTGCGCGCGGCGCAGGCGCTCGATTCGGGCCCATCGTGGTATCGTCGCTCCGGTTGATTCGGTGAGGTTCATGACGGAGACGGCCGACGAACTGAGCACGCCGCTCGGACAGAAAGCGGAGCGCCCGAAGCGCCGGTTTCGGCTGCCGTTCTCGGCGATGCAGGCACTGGCCGTGCTGCTCGGCCTGTTCCTGGTCGCCTTCCTCAGCATTGCGCTCTTCACCGACAATCCGCTGGGCGGCGAGCCGGTCGCCCAGATCGCCCTGCGCAAGCCGGCGGCGGACGAGAAGCCCGCCGCGGCCGCTTCCGGTCCGCATGCCGAACCGGCGGCGAAGGCCGAATCCAGACCGGCCGCTGCCGCCGAGAACAAGACCGTCACGATCATCGATGGCTCCAGCGGCAAGCGCCAGGATGTCGTGATCGGCGGCGACGCTGCCGGCAAGACCGACACCGAGGCCGTCGCGCCTGCCGCCGTCATGGCCGGGATAGATCCGCGGCTGCTGGAGAAAACACGCTACGGCATGATCCCCGTCGTCGCCGACGGTCTGAAGCCCTTTACCGTCTATGCGGCCGAGGCCGACCGCGCCAAGGCGGCCAAGATGCCGGTGGTCGCCATTGTCGTCGGAGGCCTCGGCGTCGGCGCCGCCAAGACGGTCGACGCCATCATGAAGCTGCCGCCGGCCGTGACGCTGGCGTTCACGCCGTACGGGGCCGACCCCACCAAGCTCGCAGAACGGGCCCGCGCCCAGCGTCACGAGATCCTGCTGCAGATCCCGATGGAGCCGTTCGACTATCCCGACAACGACCCCGGCCCGCAGACCCTGCTGACCAGCCTGCCGCCCGAGCAGAATATCGACCGCCTGTACTGGCACCTGAGCCGTTTCCAGGGCTATGCCGGGATCGCCAATTTCATGGGTGCACGCTTCCTGGCGACCGACGCCGTGATGCAGCCGATCATGCGCGAAGCGGCCAAACGCGGCCTTGGCTACCTCGACGACGGCTCCACGCCGCGCAGCGTCGCGTCGTCCCTGGCGGCAGGTCAGGCGATGCCGTTCGCCAAGGCCGATTTCGCCATCGACGCGGTGCCGACCTCGGCCGAAATCGACCGGACGCTGATCAAGCTCGAGACGCTGGCCAAGGAGCGCGGGCTGGCCGTCGGCGTGGCCTCGGCCCTGCCGATCTCGATCGAGCGGATTGCGGCCTGGATCAAGACCCTCGATAGCCGTGGCATCATGCTTGTGCCATTGACAACGGCGATGCTGAAATCAAAATCAGGCTAGAGATCAACCTGATGACGCCGATCCGGCCTTCCGGACGACGCCGGTTCGATCGATTGTGCCGCAAGGGAGCCGGACGGAATGGCGCGCTACGAAGACCTGCCTTACCGGACCTGCGTCGGCATGATGCTGATCAACGCAGCGGGGCTGGTCTTCATCGGCCGCCGCGCCGGCGGCATCGAACATGTCGATGAAACCCATGTCTGGCAGATGCCGCAGGGCGGCGTCGATCCCGGCGAAGACACCTGGGCGGCGGCGAAGCGCGAGCTCTACGAGGAAACCAGTGTCCGCTCGGTGGAGAAGCTCGGCGAGGTCGCCGACTGGCTGATCTACGATATTCCGCGCACCGTCGCCGGCCGCACCTGGAAGGGCCGCTATCGCGGGCAGCGGCAGAAATGGTTCGCCGTGCGCTTCACGGGCAAGGATAGCGAGATCAACGTGGCGGCCCCCGGAGGTGGCCACAAGGCCGAGTTCGTCAACTGGCGCTGGGAGCCGATGAAGAACCTGCCGGAACTGATCGTGCCGTTCAAGCGGCCGGTCTATGAGCGCGTGGTAAAGGAATTTTCCAGCCTGGCCGGCAACTGACGCTGTTTTTGACGCGTTTTCCGAACGCGAACCTGGATCCGCTCTCGGATCAAGTCCGGGGGCATGCTTCGCTTGAAAGTGCCATGCCCGACAAACCCTACCGCCCCAATGTGGGGATCGCTTTGTTCAATGGCGCCGGCCTGGTGCTGATCGGCCGCCGGTTCCGCGACGACGGGCCGGAAATCATCCTGCCCGGCCTCGAATGGCAGATGCCACAGGGCGGCATCGACGCCGACGAGAACCCGCGCGAGGCTGTCATGCGCGAGCTCTGGGAGGAGACCGGCGTAAGCCGCGCCGAACATCTCGGCGAGACCGACTGGATGAACTACGAGTTCCCGCCCTATGACGGACCGCCGACCCACCGCCTCGCCAAGTTCCGTGGCCAGCGGCAAAAATGGTTCGCCTTGCGATACATCGGACGTGACGACGAGATCGATCCGCTGGCGCCGCGCAACGGGCAGCCGGCCGAGTTCGATACCTGGCGCTGGGAACGGCTCGACCGCGTGGCCGACCTCGTGGTCCCGTTCCGGCGCGACGTCTACCGGGCGGTGGCGCGGCTGTTTGCCGAATTCGCGGGGCCTGCGACGGGCTAGGCTGTTAACTGAATTGGAACCGGGCCTGAATTTTTCTCGGTTCGCTCACGCTTTTTTTGCAACCGGCCCCCTCTCCGCTCGTACACACTATAGCGTCACTGTGTCCACGGATGGCGCCCCGGAATAAACTGCACCGCGAGATGTTTGGCTGACATGAAGGAAGTGATTGTGATGAAGCGCCGGCGGGCCTGGGAATGGCAGCTGCGCGATCGGAGCGGTATCCTGATCATGGGCGGGCGGGAAAAAAGCCGTCCGGCCGCGCGATACCAGGGCTATCGCGCGCTGTTCATGCTGCTGGCCTCCAGCTGGCGAGGCAACGATCCGGAGACTCCCCGGCCATCGGCCGCGCGCGGAGAATTCCGTCACACGCAATGAACCCGAACGGCACACCCGCGGTCTAATGCGGTCCGACGGAAAACGGGCCGATCGCGATGACATGGCAATCGCCGTCGCGCTTGACGCAATCGGCGAGTGCGGCATTGACCGCGGCCTGTTCGGTAGCCGCCTTCAATCCAAGTCCCGGCCGGCCGGCCGCGCCCACAGCGACCGCGTTCCAGCCGCTCGTTGCATCGGCGATCCGGCGGGCGACATCGTCGCGTGCCTCAGGGCTGATCATCGCGTTGCCGGCAGCCTTGAAGAAACCGGTGACCCTGAGCGTAGTCGGAATCGGAACCACGAAATTGTCATCGAGGGCGATGATCATGCAGGGAACGCCGGCGACGGCGCCGCATGATTCGAGGGATCGCCGCACGGCTTCGTCCACCGAATCCATCGCCGTGAAAAAGAAGAACGCGCCGCCAGGGCCTAGCGCGATCGTCTTGGTCTTTTTGCCCGGCACATAGATATTCTCAAACCTCGTCTTCCCGGCGTCGCGCGTGAGCGGTACGTCCTTGGAGGCGAACGGCTGTTCGGTCACCGCGTCATGCCTGACCCAGGGCAGCGGCGGCACCGGCGGCTTGCCGTGCGCGTAAACAACGTCGTCGCCGGCGGCGTAGAGCTCACATTTTCTCGGCGACTGCGCGGCATCCGCCCGCTTCTGGCATTGCTCGACGGCGGCGGTCCGGGCGGCCTCTTCGCTCGGTTGCGCGGTGACCCACGCGCTGAACCCGCCGGTGTTGAGCGAGAACGCCTTGAAATCGCGCGCCCCGGCATATTCGCCGGCAAGCGACGTGCGGGTTTTATCGCTGACGAACGGGACATTCGCGGCCGCGAATTTCTCCGTCGAACCGATCGGCGGCGGGGAAGGTGCGGGCGGCGGCGAGGACGTCGCGGCTTTCGAGTCGGGGGCGGCAGTCGGTGCGGCCGTCGGCGCCGGCACCGCCGATGGCGCCGGGCTCACATTGATCGCGGGCGTCGCAACCTTGACCGCCTGCGTCTCCAGCTTGGTGAAATAGAGGAAACCGCCGGCACCGATCGCGGCCAGACTGACCAGCGTCACCGCGACCGGCCACATCCAGGTCGGCTGTGCCGAAGCCTTGGCGGGTTTCTTCACTTGCGGGATCGAGTAGGTTCCGTCCTCGCGCCGCATCGCCACCATGTAGGCGTGTACCGGCGTCGGAATGTTCTTCACTTCCTGCGCGCCGATATCGGCGAACTGCACCGACAGCTTGTTGACGACCTGCTCATGCACCGCGCGCGAGACACAGATGCCGCCGACCTCGGCGAGCCCCTCGAGGCGCGCTGCGATGTTGACGCCATCGCCGAGCAGATCGCCGTCGCGCTCGACCACATCGCCGATGGTGATGCCGATGCGAAACGCCATCTGCCGGCTCGGCGGATACGCCATGTTCCGGGTGCGCAGGCTTTCCTGGATATCGATCGCGCAACGCACGGCTTCGACCGCGCTGGGAAATTCGGCGAGCACGGCGTCACCCGCAGTGTTGAAGATCCGGCCGCCGCCTTTGGCAATGAAATCGTCGGTCACCTGGCGATAGGACGCCAGTCGGCGCAGCGTCTCTTCTTCGTCCTCGGCAACCAGTCGGCTGTAGCCGGCAATATCGGCCGCAAAAATTGCCGCGATCTTGCGTTTCATGAAAAGCAGCCCCGGACAAAAATACGGACCAGCAGAATGCCGTCAGAAGTTCCCGGGTGCAACTATAGCGATTTCGGACTTGGTTGGGACCTGTCGGCAACCGGAAAACGCAAAAAAGCGCCCGTCACGATGTGACGGGCGCTGAATTCATTCGGGCCTTCAATGCGCCCCGACGCGGTGCGCCGGGGCCTAGTGCATTGCCGTCGTATTGAGTTCTTGCTGGATGCTCTTGAAGTGATCCAGCCGCTCGATCGCATGGTCGAGCTCCGAGCCTTCCTTCTCCGCAAGCTTGGCTTCCATCTCGGCGATGGTCTCGGCGAACTGCGCGCGGTCGATCTCGGCCGTCGAGGTGGCGACGTCGGCAAGCACGGTGAGGCCGTTCTCCGACATTTCGGCCAGCCCGCCGAGCACGATGATCTTCTGATGGGTCCCGCCGGTGGTGATGGTCAGGATGCCCGGACGTATCGCGGCCACGATCGGCGCATGTCCGGCCAGCACGCCGAAATCGCCTTCCACGCCGGGGACGTCAACCTGATCGACGTCGCCGGAGAAGGCGAGCTTTTCGGGTGAAACCAGATCGAAGTGGAAGGTAGCCATGAAATAGTCCTGCGAATGGCGAGTGGCGAATGGCGGGTAGTGAAGGAAGGGAGCGGCCTATTCGCCACTCCCTATTCGCTATTCGCCGCTCTTACGCTGCTTCGGCCGCGAGCTTCTTGCCCTTCTCGACGGCTTCTTCGATCGCGCCGACCATGTAGAAGGCAGCTTCCGGAAGGTGATCGTACTTGCCTTCACAGATGGCGCGGAAGCCCTTGATGGTGTCGGCGAGGTCGACGAACTTGCCCGGCGAGCCGGTGAAGATTTCGGCGACGTGGAACGGCTGCGACAGGAAACGCTCGATCTTGCGGGCGCGGGCGACGGCGATTTTGTCTTCTTCCGACAATTCGTCCATGCCGAGAATGGCGATGATGTCCTGCAGCGACTTGTAACGCTGCAGCACCTGCTGAACCATACGCGCGGTCTGATAGTGCTCTTCGCCGACGATCAGCGGGGAGAGCATGCGCGAGGTCGAGTCGAGCGGGTCCACCGCCGGATAGATGCCCTTTTCCGAGATCGCGCGGTTCAGCACCGTGGTGGCGTCCAAATGCGCGAACGAGGTCGCGGGCGCCGGGTCGGTCAAGTCGTCGGCGGGCACGTAGATCGCCTGCACCGAGGTGATCGAGCCCTTGTGCGTGGTGGTGATGCGCTCCTGCAGCGCGCCCATGTCGGTGGCCAGCGTCGGCTGATAGCCCACGGCGGAAGGAATGCGGCCGAGCAGCGCCGACACTTCGGAGCCGGCTTGCGTGAAGCGGAAGATGTTGTCGATGAAGAACAGCACGTCCTGGCCCTGATCGCGGAAATTCTCGGCGACCGTCAGACCCGACAGCGCAACGCGCATGCGGGCGCCGGGCGGCTCGTTCATCTGTCCGAACACCAGGGCGCACTTCGACTTGACGCTCGGATCGGGATTGTGCGGATCGGCGTTGACCTTGGATTCGATGAACTCGTGATAGAGGTCGTTGCCTTCGCGGGTCCGCTCGCCGACGCCGGCGAACACCGAATAACCGCCATGCGCCTTCGCGACGTTGTTGATCAGCTCCTGAATCAGCACGGTCTTGCCGACGCCGGCGCCGCCGAACAGGCCGATCTTGCCGCCCTTGGCGTAGGGCGCCAGCAGATCGACGACCTTGATGCCGGTGACGAGAATTTCGGCTTCCGTCGACTGGTCGGTATAGGACGGCGCCTCGGCATGGATCGGGCGGACGCCATCCGCAACGATCGGACCGGCTTCATCGATCGGCTCACCGATCACGTTCATGATGCGGCCGAGCGTGCCGGCGCCGACGGGAACGCGGATCGGCGACCCGGTGTCGGTAACTTCCTGGCCGCGGACCAGACCCTCGGTGGTGTCCATCGCGATGGTGCGCACCGTGGATTCGCCGAGATGCTGCGCCACTTCGAGCACCAGGCGGTTGCCGCCGTTCCTGGTTTCGATCGCGTTCAGAATGGCGGGCAGATGCCCTTCGAACTGCACGTCGACGACGGCGCCGATGACCTGGGTGATGTGTCCGGTCTGGTTTGCTGGTGCGGCCATAAAACTCTCTCCTTCGAATTCTGTCTCTAGAAGTCCGTCAGTCCATCGCGCGAATGGCTAGAGCGCCTCGGCGCCGGAGATGATCTCGATCAGCTCCTTGGTGATCTGGGCTTGACGGGTGCGGTTGTAAATCAGGGTCTGCTTGCGGATCATGTCGCCGGCGTTGCGGGTGGCGTTGTCCATCGCGCTCATCTGCGCGCCGTAGAACGAGGCGTTGTTTTCCAGCAGCGCGCGGAAGATCTGCACCGCGAGATTGCGCGGCAGCAGGCGCGTCAGGATCTCGTCTTCTTCCGGCTCATACTCGTAGGAGGTCGCCGGACCGGCGTTGGCGGCCGGCGCTTCCACCACCAGCGGAATGATCTGCTGCGCGGTCGGGATCTGGGCGATGACGGATTTGAAGCGCGAATAGAACAGCGTGCAGACGTCGAACTCGCCGGCATCGAAACGCGCCAGAACTTTCTTTGCGATATCTTCGGCGTTGACGAAACCGAGCTGGCGGACCGAGCGCAGGTCGAGATGCTCGACGATCTGCCGGTCGAACTGGCGGCGGAGTTGCTCATAACCCTTGCGGCCGACGCAGAAGATCTTGACCTCTTTGCCCTGGTTGATCAGGGCCAGCGCGCGCTCGCGGGCGAGACGCACGATCGACGAGTTGAAGGCGCCCGACAGGCCGCGTTCACCGGTGCAGACCAGCAGCAGATGCACCTGATCCTGGCCGGTACCGGCCAGCAGCGCCGGCGCACCGGGCGAACCGGCGGCAGCGGTTGCGATGTTGGAAATCACCGCGTCCATCTTTTCCGCGTAGGGACGCGCCGCTTCGGCGGCGTTCTGCGCGCGGCGCAGCTTGGAAGCCGCGACCATCTGCATCGCCTTGGTGATCTTCTGCGTCGCCTTGGTGGAGGCGATGCGGACCCGCATGTCTTTAAGTGAAGCCATTCTTAGTCCACCCCGGCGACCAGATCGTCACGACCCGACCGCAAGCCTATCTTCAATCAGGCCCGGCGTCGCGCCGGGCCAAAACTTCAACTGGCCGACCGGCCAATCAAGCAAGCGTTTTGGTGAAAGCCTCGACCACCGTCTTCAGCTTGGCGGCGGTATCGTCGCTGAGATCGCGGCTTTCGCGAATCGCGTTCAGGATTTCGACGTTCTTGCCGCGCAGCAGCGACAGCAGGCCGTCTTCGAACGGGCGCACCTTGTTGACCGGGAGCGCATCGAGATAGCCGTTGGTGCCGGCCCAGATCACGCAGACCTGCTCTTCCATCTTCAGCGGCGAGAACTGCGGCTGCTTCAGGAGTTCTGTCAGGCGCGAACCGCGGTTCAGCAGGCGCTGGGTCGAGGCGTCGAGGTCGGAGCCGAACTGCGCGAACGCCGCCATTTCGCGGTACTGCGCCAGCTCGCCCTTGATCTTGCCGGCGACCTTCTTCATCGCCTTGGTCTGCGCCGACGATCCGACGCGCGACACCGACAGGCCGACGTTCACCGCCGGACGGATGCCCTGGAAGAACAGGTCGGTTTCCAGGAAGATCTGGCCGTCGGTAATCGAAATCACGTTGGTCGGGATGTAGGCCGACACGTCGTTGGCCTGGGTTTCGATGACCGGCAGCGCGGTCAGCGAGCCCGAGCCGTGCTCCTTGTTGAGCTTGGCGGCGCGCTCGAGCAGGCGGGAATGCAGATAGAACACGTCGCCCGGATAGGCTTCGCGACCCGGCGGGCGGCGCAGCAGCAGCGACATCTGGCGGTAGGCGACGGCCTGCTTGGACAAGTCGTCATAGATGATCACGGCATGCATGCCGTTGTCGCGGAAATACTCGCCCATGGTGCAGGCGGTGAACGGCGCGATGTACTGCATCGGCGCCGGATCGGATGCGGTGGCGGCGACGACGATCGAATATTCCAGCGCGCCCTGCTCTTCGAGCACCTTGACGAACTGGGCAACGGTCGAGCGCTTCTGGCCGATCGCGACATAGACGCAATACAGCTTGATGTTCTCGTCCGGCTGCGCGTTGAGCGGCTTCTGGTTCAGAATGGTGTCGAGCGCGATCGCGGTCTTGCCGGTCTGACGGTCGCCGATGATCAGCTCGCGCTGGCCGCGTCCGACCGGGATCAGCGCATCGATCGCCTTGAGGCCGGTCGCCATCGGCTCGTTCACCGATTTGCGCGGAATGATGCCGGGCGCTTTGACGTCGACGCGCTTGCGTTCGGTCGACTGGATCGGGCCCTTGCCGTCGATCGGGTTGCCGAGCGCGTCGACGACGCGGCCGAGCAGGCCCTTGCCGACGGGCGTGTCGACGATGGCGCGGGTGCGCTTGACGGTCTGGCCTTCCTTGATCTCGCGGTCGGCGCCGAAGATCACGATGCCGACGTTGTCGGTTTCGAGGTTCAGCGCCATGCCGCGGGTGCCGTTCTCGAACTCGACCATCTCGCCGGCCTGGACGTTGTCGAGGCCGTAGACGCGGGCAATGCCGTCGCCGACGGACAGCACCTGTCCGACTTCGGTAACTTCAGCCTCCTGGCCGAAATTCTTGATCTGGTCCTTCAGGATCGCGGAAATTTCCGCGGCGCGGATGTCCATCAGCCTGCCTCTTTCATCGCGTGCTTGATCGAATTGAGTTTGGTGCGAAGCGAACTATCCACCATGCGGCTGCCGAGCTTGACCACAAGGCCGCCGATGATGGAGGGATCGACTTTCACGTTGAGCGCGACGTCCTTGCCCGTCACTGACTTCAGTGCGGTCTTGAGGGCGTCGAGATTCTTTTCATTGAGCGCTTCGGCAACCGTCACGTCGGCGGTGGCCTCGCCCTTGAACTTCGCCACCAGCGCGCGGAAGGCGCGGATCACATCGGTGACGGCAAACAGCCGGCGATTGGCGGTAAGGACCTTGAGAAATTTGGCGGAAGTGCCTGCAATTCCGGCCTTGTCGAGCACCGCGGTGAGCGCTTTCGACTGCGCATCTGCCGAGAAAACCGGACTGCGAACGAGGCGCGTTAGATCGGCGCTCTCGGCCAGCATGGCCTCGAATTTATCGAGATCGGCTCTTACTGCGTCGACGGATTTCTCGTCGCGCGCCAACTCGAACAAGGCCGTTGCATAACGACCTGACACTCCCGAAACGGACGGATCTTCAGCAGCCACTAGACGCTCTTTTTTAGCTGTCAAACTCGCAAGGGAAAAACCGTCGCCGCGTGAGCGGCGCCTAGCGATCCAAGCCCTTGGAATTCAAGCGGGACTTCGATTTTCGACCGTCACGCGGGGTAACGGGATCGTTAAAATCGCGGCTTTGCTAACATAGCAAGCGCGCAGGTGCAACATGACGGCGCGCGCTGGCGATGCCTTGTCGCACGTCAATTTCCGACGCCGCTCACGCGCCGTTTCGCCGTCCGTTCCGCACCGGGGAATCCCGGTCGGCAGCGGTCCGGCCCACGCCCGCCGGGCCTCAGCTCCTTAGTTCCACCCGTATCTGCATAGGGGCCATGAGCAGCCTTGATTGAACCTTTTTCAAGTTCCGCCGATTACTTGCGCAAATCTCGCAGTTGCGAGCGATGACTATACTAATCAGTAATCGCAAGTATTCGAATGGTTAAAATTTGGTTAAAGCCAACTATTACGGAATATTATCTGGTTAGTTGATCTGAGTAACAAGATATGTCAGCCGGGCATATACGGGCTTTACTGCCCAATTCATGCCTCATTGCGCCACCAAACGGCAGTCACTCAAACTGGGACGGGGGTTCCACTTGTCACACATGTGGCAATACTATCTGAGGGACTAGTTTAATGTTGAATACCAATAAGGCGGTGCTGGGAAATCTAACCCGGTCGCGTACGGCTTTCGCTCTGATCGCCGCAACTCTCCTGGTCGGTGGCAGCGTCAGCGAAGCTTCTGCCAAATCCAGGCATCATCGCCACCACGCCCACCAAGCGGCCAAGTCGACCGGCGGTGACTGGCGGGACGCCAACGCCTCCATGGGCGGCACTTCGGGCGGCCACAGCTTCACGGGCATGGCTTCCTTCTACGGCAACGAATCCGGCAGCAAGACCGCCTCCGGTCAGCGCTTCAACCAGAACGCCATGACCTGCGCCCACCGTTCGCTGCCGTTCGGCACCAAGCTCCGGGTGACCCATCGCGGCCAGAGCGTCGTCGTCACCGTCAATGACCGTGGTCCGTTCATCAAGGGGCGCGTGCTCGACCTTTCCACGGGCGCTGCCCGCGCCATCGGCCTGACCAGCGCCGGCGTCGGCCACGTCACTGCCGAGGTCGTCTCCTAACGCGCGTTGATCGCGTCGTTTTCCGGTCCACCAGATTGGGTAAGCGTTGCGTTGCGTAACGGTCGCGGATTCGTTCCCCGGGCCGACAAGAGCCTGCCGTCGCAAATGACGGCAGGCTTTTTTTGTCTTCTTACCCTCCCCCTCCAGGGGAGGGTAAGACAAGTTCACAAAAAGCTCTGCGGATCGACATCCACCTCGAGCTTGAGATTGCCCTTGGTCTTCGGACCTGCGGCGAGCCATTCGCGCAGGTAGTCGGACAGATCGACGTTGCGCAGCGACTTCACCAGAAGTCTGAAACGATAGCGCCCCTTGATCACCGCCAGCGGCGCCTCGGCGGGCCCCAGCACCTGGATGCGCTCGTCGATCGGGGCGATGGCGGCGAGTTTTCGTGCAAAGCCTTCTGCGGTCGGCCGGTCGCCCGCGGAAATGATCAGGCTGGCGAGCCGGCCGAACGGCGGATAGCCGGTGCGTTCGCGCGCGTCGATTTCGCTGCCGTAGAACGCCTCGCGATCGCAGGCGATCAGCGCCTTCATCACGGGATGCTCTGGTTGATGGGTTTGCAGATAGCCGACGCCGCGGCCCTGGTCGCGGCCGGCGCGCCCGATCACCTGGTTCAGCAACTGCCACGTCCGCTCGGCGGCGCGCGGATCGCCGTTGCCGAGGCCCAAATCCGCATCGACGACGCCGACCAGATTGAGCCGCGGGAAATTATGGCCCTTCGCCACCAGTTGCGTGCCGATGATGATGTCGACGCGTCCTTCCGCGATTTCGTTCAGCTCGCTGCGCATGGTCTCGATCGAGGTGATCAGGTCGCTCGACAGCACCATGGTGCGGGCTTCGGGAAACAGTTGGGCGGCTTCCTCCTGCAGGCGTTCGACGCCCGGGCCGACCGCGACCAGCGATTCCTCGGCCGCACAATGCGGACAGATATTCGGACGCGGCATCGAGAAGCCGCAATGGTGGCAGACCAGCCGCTGTCGAAACCGATGGTCGACCAGCCAGGCGTCGCAGATGGTGCAGGCAAAGCGGTGGCCGCAGGCCCGGCACAGCGTCAGCGGCGCGTAGCCGCGGCGGTTGAGAAACAACAGCGCCTGTTCGCGCTTCTCGATCGCGAATTTGATCTGTTCGGCCAGTGGCGGCGAGATGAAGCGGCCGCGCGGCGGCGGCGCGCGGCGCAGATCGATCGCTTCGATATGCGGCATGTGCTGGCCGCCGAAGCGCGACGGCAGCACCACGCGCTGATAACGGCCCTTGCGGGCGTTGACCTCGGTCTCGACCGACGGTGTCGCCGAGGCCAGAATGATCGGAATCTTTTCGATCCGCGCCCGCACCACCGCCATGTCGCGGGCATGATAGTGCGCGCCGTCGCTCTGCTTGTAGGCCTGGTCGTGCTCTTCATCCACCACGATCAGCCCCAGATCGGCATAGGGCATGAACAGCGCGGAGCGGGCGCCGACCACGACCGGCGCTTCGCCGGAGGCGATCGCAGCCCAGTTGCGCGCGCGGGTTCGCGGCGTGAGCTCCGAATGCCACTCCAGCGGACGGACGCCGAAACGCTGCGCGAAGCGATCGAGAAATTGCCCGGTCAGCGCGATCTCGGGCATCAGGATCAGCGTCTGCCTGGCGCGGCGAACGGTTTCGGCGATCGCCTCGAAATAGACTTCGGTCTTGCCCGAACCGGTGACGCCATCGAGCAGGGCGACGTGAAAGCTGCCATTGGCGGCCAGCGCCCGCATCGCATCGACGGCGCTGCGCTGCAGGGATGAGAATTCCGGTTGCTCAAAGGCCGGATCGGGCGCCGGCGGCGCCAGCGGCGGCGGCATCACCTCGATCGCCAACGTCCCCTCATCGACCAGACCGTCGATCACGCCGGCACTGACGCCGGCTTCCCTCGCCGCTTCGGACTTGCCATGCAGCAGGCCATCCGACAGCACCTCGATCACCCGCCGCCGTGCTGGCGTCAAACGACGTGGCGGTTCGCCGACCAGCCGCACGCCAAGCCGCATTCGCTCGGGGCCGAGATTTTCTCCCATCCGCAGGCACATGCGCAGCACCATGCCGCGCGCCGACAGCGTGTAATTGGAGACCCAGTCGACCAGATGGCGCAGCTCCTCCTTGAGCGGCGGCACGTCGAGCTTTTCACCGACATCCTTGAGGCGGTTGTGCAGACGCGGATCGGGCGTGGCGTTCTCCGCCCACACCACGGCCACGACCTCACGCGGACCGAGCGGCACGCAGACGACGTCGCCAGGCTTCAGTTCCATGCCGCGCGGCACCCGGTAGGAATAGGCCTGATTGAGCGCAACCGGCACCAGCACGTCGACGACACGCGTTGACGATGCCGATGAGGTGGTTTGGCGCGTGGAATGGTCCATCGAATCAGGCTCGGGGTGGCAACGGCTCAAGGTAAAGGCGCGTGGCGGCGGGGGCTACCCAAGTTAGCGAACGGTAAACGAAACAGGTGCGATATAATCGGGAAGAATCAGGGCGCCATAGCTCCATGACCCAAGCTTCATGACCCGATCTGCCGCGCCAGTTCAAACCATCGATCTCGATTGCGCCGACGAAGGTCTGGCGCTGGAGATGACGCGCTGGCTGACGCATCTGCGCGCCGAGCGGCGGCTGTCGCCGAAGACGCTGGAGGCCTATGCCCGCGACCTCCGGCAGTGCCTGGCCTTTCTCTGCGAACATTGGGGCAGGCGCGTGTCGCTCAAGGCGTTTGCCGCGCTCGAAGCCAGTGACGTCAGGGCGTTCATGGCGATGCGCCGCGCCGACGATATCGGCGGCCGCTCGCTGATGCGGGCGCTGGCGGGCCTGCGGTCGTTCGGACGTTTCCTGGAACGGGAGGGCAAGGGCAAGGTCGGTGCATTGTCGGCAATCCGCGCGCCAAAAATCGGCAAGAGCCTGCCGAAGCCGATCCAGATGGCCGCCGCCAAACGGTTTGCCGACGCCGACGAACGCGCCGGCGAGGATCGCGATCCCTGGATCTGGGCCCGCGACGCCGCCGTGATGGCGCTGCTCTACGGTTCGGGCCTGCGCATCTCCGAAGCGCTGGGGCTGAAGCACCGCGACGTGCCGAAGCCCGGCGAAGGCGACGTCATCGTCGTGACCGGCAAGGGTAACAAGACCCGGATGGTGCCGGTGCTGCAGAACGTGCTGGCGCTGATCGCCGACTACACCGCGATGTGCCCGCATCCGCTGCCGCCGGCCGGACCGATTTTCGTCGGCGCCCGCGGCGCGCAGCTCAGCCCCCGAATTATCCAGCTCACCATGGAGCGGCTGCGCGGCGCGCTCGGCCTGCCCGACAGTGCAACGCCGCATGCGCTGCGGCATTCCTTCGCGACCCACCTGTTGAGCCGCGGCGGCGACCTGCGCGCGATCCAGGAATTGCTCGGCCACGCCTCGCTCTCGACCACGCAGATCTATACCGGCATCGATTCGGAGCGGCTGCTGGAAGTCTACCGCACAGCGCATCCGCGCCGCTGAGCAGGCCATCGCCTCGCGGCGACACATTCCCGTCACACCGCCAACGGCCTGTTCGTCCCCGCTGTTGCCCCCTTGCGCCGGCGTTGCGGTTCGGCAATCGTGATCCGGTCATCAGGCAGGAGGGAATCATGAGCGCACATGAGAGCATGGAGCATGCGGAGCATGCCGAGGAAGCTTCGGGCGAAAACAGGAAGATCGCGCTGCTGATCGCGGTGATCGCCTTGTGCCTGGCGCTGTCGGAAACGCTGGGCAAGGGCGCGCAGACCGAGTCGATCAGCAAGAACGTCGAGGCCTCCAACCTGTGGGCCTTCTTCCAGGCCAAGAGCATCCGCCGCACCGTGGTTCAGGCCACCGCCGAACACGCCAAGCTCAGCCTCGGGACCATGGGCGACGATGCCGCCAAGGCGGCGCTGCAAAAGCAGATCGACGACTGGAACAAGACTGCGTCGCGCTATCGCTCGGAGCCGGAAACCCGCGAAGGCTCGGAACAACTCTCCGAGCGCGCCAAGGAAGCCGAGCACGAACGCGACGAGGCGACGGCCAAGTATCATCACTATGAACTGGCGTCGGCCGCGTTCCAGATCGGCATCGTGCTGGCTTCGGCGACCATCATCACCGGCATCATCGCTCTAGCCTGGGTTTCAGGCGCGCTGGCGCTGGCAGGCATCGTTGTGACCGCACTCGGCGTCTACGCGCCGCACTTCCTGCATCTGCACTGAGCCACCGCTGCTGCTGTCATCATCCGCCTTGTGCGCAATTGCGCACTGGAGCAGGTGATGACAGTAGTTCAGCGCGCTGAGTGCACGCTTTTACGGAAGCGCTGGATCAACCGCAGCATGCGCGATGACCAGCCATCGCCATCGCCGCGCACGATATCAAGAATCCGCTGCTTGACCGGGTCGACCAAAGCGGCGGCCTTGGCACGCAGGGCCAGCACGAATTCATAGAGCTTCTCGAACCACCGCATTTCCAGAAGCTTCACACGCGTCACGTCGAAGATGAAGGCGGTGACGCCTACGCCCAGGAATTTCGCGAACACGATGGTGACGACGGCGGCCATCCAATATTCATGGGCCAGCAGCCACAGCCCGGCCAGCTTGAGCGGAAACAGCGGAATCACCGGCACGAGAAACACGATCAGCGTCATCGCCGGCGACAGCGTGTCGACCCGCTCCGCCAGCCACTGCTTGAAGGCGCGCAGCGGGATCAGCGCGACGACGCGCGCCACGATCGGCTCGAGATGATCCCACAGCCAAGCTTCGACCAGGAAGATGACCGCAAGCAAAACCCAGAACGGTTGAAGTAGGCGGCGCATCATGGACGTCATCTCTAGAGCGGCCTGACTTTCGTCATCCCGCTCTATCTTCTCGTTTGAGCATGATCGTTCCGGAAAACCGGCATCCACGTTTCCGGATCATGCACCCGGCTTCTGCCGGACGTCGATCACATATGGATCGCCCGCTTGCCGACTGCAAGCGCCGCTTCCTTGATGGCTTCGGAGCGGGTCGGATGCGCATGGCAAGTCCGCGCCAGATCCTCGGCGGAACCGCCGAACTCCATCAAAACACAGGCCTCGTGGATCATTTCGCCGGCCTCGCGGCCGATAATGTGCACGCCGAGCACCCGGTCCGTTTTCGCATCTGCGAGAATCTTCACGAAACCGTCAGTGGTCTGGTTGACCTTGGAACGGCCATTGGCGGTGAAGGGAAATTTCCCCGACGTATACGCCACGCCCGCCTGCTTCAGCTCTTCCTCGGTCTTGCCGACCGACGATACTTCCGGCGTGGTATACACAACACCTGGGATCACATCGTAATTCACGTGGCCGGCCTGCCCCGCGATGATTTCCGCGCAGGCAACGCCTTCGTCCTCGGCCTTGTGCGCGAGCATCGGCCCCGCGACGACGTCGCCGATCGCATAGATGCCCTTCACGCTTGTGGAAAAGTGTGCGTCGATCTGCACCCGGCCGCGACTGTCGAGCGCAACGCCGGCCTCCTTCAGGCCGAGGCCCTCGGTGTAGGGCACGCGGCCAATGCAGACCAGAACCACATCGGCTTCGAGCGTCTCCGCCGCGCCGCCGGCCGCCGGCTCGACCTTGACCGCGAGCGTCTTGCCCGAGGTGTCGATGCCGGTGACCTTGGCGCCGAGCTTGAACGCGAAGCCCTGCTTTTCCAGGATGCGCTGGAACTGCTTGGCGACTTCGCCGTCCATGCCGGGCAGGATGCGATCGAGGAATTCCACCACGGTGACCTTGGCGCCCAGCCGGTGCCACACCGAGCCGAGTTCGAGCCCGATCACGCCGGCGCCGACGATCAACAGGCTCGACGGCACCTTGTCGAGCGACAGCGCGCCGGTCGACGACACGATGCGCTTCTCATCGATCTCGATGCCCTTCAGGCGCGCGATATCCGAGCCGGTGGCGATGACGATGTTTTTGGTCTCGACCACCTGCGTCTTGCCGTCGCTGCCGGTCACCTCGACCTTGCCGGCGCCGAGAATCCTGCCCTTGCCGCTGATGACGTCGATCTTGTTCTTCTTCATCAGGAACTCGACGCCCTTGACGTTGCCGTCGATGCCCTGCTGCTTGAAATTCATCATCGCCGGCAGATCGAGCTTCGGCGAGGAAACGCTGACGCCCATCTTGGCAAAGGAATGCCCCGCCTCCTCGAACATTTCGGAAGCATGCAGCAGCGCCTTCGACGGCATGCAGCCGACGTTGAGGCAGGTGCCGCCCAGCGTCGGGTCCTTCTCGACCACGGCGACCTTCATGCCGAGTTGCGCCGCGCGCACCGCGCAGACATATCCGCCGGGGCCGGTGCCGATGACGACGAGATCGTAGGTAGCCATGATCGAAGTCCTGTAGCTGAGAGATGTGACAGGGATTAGCGCCCGCCCGAGACATCCAGGATGGCGCTGGTAACGTAGGACGCCTCGTCCGATATCAGCCAGACGATGGCGTTGGCGATTTCTTCCGCGGTGCCGACCCGTTGCATCGGCACCATATGCGCGAGCCGGTGGGCGCGATCGGGCTCGCCGCCGCTCGCATGAATTTCGGTATCGATCAGCCCGGGCCGGATCGCGGCGACGCGAATGCCCTCGCCGGCAACTTCGTGACCAAGCCCGACGGTGAAGGAATCCACCGCGCCCTTGGAGGCCGCGTAGTCGACATAGGTATTGGGGGCGCCCAGTCTTGCCGCGACCGAGGACAGATTGACGATGACGCCGCCCTCGCCGCCATTGCGCGTCGACATCCGCTTGACGGCTTCACGCGCGCACAGGATGCTGCCGGTGACGTTGATCGCCATCATGCGCTGAATGCGTTCGGCCGACATGTCTTCGACCCGCGCCGACGGCCCGACGATGCCGGCATTGTTGATCAACGCGCCGAGCGTGCCGAAATCATCGGCGGCGCGGAACAGCGCCAGAATATCCTGCTCGCTGGCGACGTCGCATTTCACCGCGATCGCCTTGCCGTTCTTGCGCTCGATCGAGGCGACGACTTCCTTGGCCGCGGCGTCGTTGCTGGCGTAGCCGACCACGATCCGGAAGCCGCGCGCGGCGGCGGCAAGCGCGGCAGCGCGGCCGATGCCGCGGCTCCCGCCGGTGATCACAACAACCTTGTCCGTCACATCAGCCCCCAATAAGCGCCCGGTTCGGATTGAATCAGAACCGGGCTTTTACTCTTTTGTTGACGCGTTTTCTTCACGCGAACCGGCATCCACTTCGCTCGAAAACGCTCTGGTACGCATCGATCCACAGCGCGCGACGGCGGGCTCGAACGCCGACGCCGGCATGCCGAATGCCTCAGAGATCCAGCACCAGCCGCGCCGGATCTTCCAGGCTTTCCTTGACGCGAACCAGGAACGTCACCGCTTCCTTGCCGTCGATCACGCGGTGATCGTAGGACAGCGCCAGATACATCATCGGGCGGATCTCGACCTTGCCGCCGATCGCCACCGGCCGTTCCTGGATCTTGTGCATGCCGAGAATGGCCGATTGCGGCGCGTTCAGGATCGGCGTCGACATCAGCGAACCGTAGATGCCGCCATTGGTGATGGTGAAGGTGCCGCCCTGCATCTCGTCGATCTTGAGCTGGCCGTCGCGGGCGCGGCGGCCGAAATCGGCGATCGATTTCTCGATGTCGGAGATCGACTTGTGGTCGCAGTCACGCACCACCGGCACGACCAGGCCCTTGTCGGTGCCGACGGCAACACCGATGTGATAGTAGTTCTTGTAGATCAGGTCGGTGCCGTCGATCTCGGCGTTGACAGCCGGGATGTCCTTCAGCGCCTGCACGACGGCCTTGGTGAAAAAGCCCATGAAGCCGAGCTTGGTGCCGTGCTTCTTCTCGAACACGTCCTTGTACAGCGACCGCATCTCCATGATGTGGCTCATGTCGACCTCGTTGAAGGTCGTGAGCATCGCGGCGGTGTTCTGCACGTCCTTCAGCCGCCGCGCGATGGTCTGGCGCAGCCGCGTCATCTTCACGCGCTCTTCGCGCGCGGCATCGTCGGCGGGTGACGGTGCACGCACCTGCACCGCGGCCGCCGGCTGATTGACCGGCGTCGGCGCCGAAGCCGCCTTCTCGATCGCAGCCAGCATGTCGCCCTTGGTGACGCGGCCATCCTTGCCGGAGCCAGGCACGGTGGCGGCGTCGACGCCGCTTTCGGCGGAAAGTTTTCGCACCGACGGTGCCAGCGGCGCATCGGCCGGTGCCGCCTTCGGCGCCGGAGCAGCTACAGCTGCTGCGGCCGGGGCTGCGGCAGCAGCGGGAGCTTTGGCTGGCGCAGCGGCCGGCTTGGCACCAGCGGCACCCTCCGTGATCTGCCCGAGCAGCGCGCCGACGGCGACGGTTTCGCCATCCTTGGCGGCGATCTCGCCGAGCACGCCCGCCGACGGCGCCGGGACTTCGATGGTGACCTTGTCGGTCTCGAGCTCGACCAACGGTTCGTCCACCGCCACGGCGTCGCCGGCCTTCTTGAACCAGCGGCCGATGGTGGCTTCCGTCACGGACTCGCCGAGCGTCGGAACACGAATTTCAGTCATGGTCTGTTTCCTCAGTCGTTTGTGCCGTCATCGCCCGCCTGGTGCACGATTGTGCGCATTGGGTGGACGTTCCAGTACCCGAGAGAACCGTGATCAAAACGGACGGCCCGGCGTACTGGATGCCCCGCCTGAGCGGGGCATGACAAATGAAAAAATCCTAGTTCAGCGCCTCATCCAGCAGGGCCTTGAGCTGCGCCAGATGCTTCGACATCAAACCGGTGGCGGTTGCCGCCGACGCGGCGCGGCCGGCGTAACGCGGGCGCCTGTTCGGCGCGTGGATCTGGCTCAGCACCCATTCGAGATAGGGCTCGATGAAGTGCCACGCGCCCATGTTGCGCGGCTCTTCCTGGCACCAGACCACCTCGGCACCCTTGAAGCGTCCGAGCTCGTGCACCAGCGCCTTCAGCGGCACCGGATAAAGCTGCTCGACACGCATCAGGTAGATGTCGTTGATGCCGCGCTTCTCGCGCTCCTCGTAGAGGTCGTAATAGACCTTGCCCGAGCACAGCACGACGCGCCGGATCTTGTCGTCCGGCACCAGCTTGATGGGCTCGTCGGGCAGCATCTGGGCGTCATCGTACAGGATTCGGTGGAAGGTGGCGTTGGCGCCGAGCTCATCCAGCCGCGACACCGCGCGCTTGTGGCGCAACAGCGACTTCGGCGTCATCACGATCAGCGGCTTGCGGATCTCGCGATGCAGCTGACGCCGCAGCGCGTGGAAGTAGTTGGCCGGCGTGGTGGGATAGACCACCTGCATGTTGTCTTCGGCGCACATCTGCAGGAAACGCTCGAGCCGCGCCGAGGAATGCTCCGGCCCCTGCCCTTCATAGCCATGCGGCAGCAGGCAGACCAGGCCGGACATGCGCAGCCACTTGCGTTCGCCGGATGAAATGAACTGGTCGAACAGCACCTGCGCGCCGTTGGCGAAGTCGCCGAACTGCGCTTCCCACATCGTCAGGGCATTCGGCTCGGCCAGCGAGTAGCCGTACTCGAAGCCCAGCACCGCCTCTTCGGACAGCAGCGAGTTGATGACCTCGTAATGGCCCTGGTCGTTACCGAGATGGTTGAACGGGGTGTAGCGGCTCTCGTCTTCCTGGTCGATCAGCACGGAGTGACGCTGCGAGAAGGTGCCACGCTCGGAGTCCTGGCCGGACAGGCGGACGTGATGGCCTTCCTGCATCAGCGTGCAGAACGCCAGCGCCTCGCCGGTCGCCCAGTCGATGCCGACGCCGTTGTCGATCGCCTTGGCGCGATTCTCCAGGTAACGCTGGATGGTGCGGTGAACCCGGAAGCCGTCGGGCACCTTGGTGATCTTGCGGCCGATATCCTTCAGCACATTGACATCGACGCCGGTGACGCCGCGGCGGGCGTCTTCTTCCTGATCGGCAGACTTGAAGCCAGCCCATTTGCCGTCGAGCCAGTCGGCCTTGTTCGGCTTGTAGCCGGAGCCGGCCTCGAGTTCGGCATCGAGCCGCGCGCGCCAGTCGGCCTTGGCCTTTTCGACTTCGCCTTCGGTCATCACGCCGTCGGCAATCAGCCGCTTGGAGTAGATCTCGACGGTGCCGGGATGCGATGCAATCTTCTTGTACATCACCGGCTGGGTGAACATCGGCTCGTCGCCTTCGTTGTGACCGTGCCTGCGGTAGCAGAACATGTCGATCACGACGGGCTTGTGGAATTTCTGCCGGAACTCGATCGCGACCTTGGCCGCGAACACCACGGCTTCCGGATCGTCGCCGTTCACATGGAAGATCGGCGCGTCGATCATCTTCGCCACGTCGGACGGATAGGGCGAGGAACGCGAATAGCGCGGATAGGTGGTGAAGCCGATCTGGTTGTTGACGATGAAGTGCAGTGAACCGCCGGTTCGGTAGCCCTTCAGGTCGGACAGGCTGAAGCATTCCGCCACCACGCCCTGGCCGGCGAACGCCGCGTCGCCATGCATCAGCAGCGGCAGCACCGAAATGCGCTGGTCTGGCGGATCGCCGTGCTGGTCCTGCTTGGCGCGCACCTTGCCGAGCACCACGGGATCGACGATTTCCAGATGCGACGGGTTGGCGGTCAGCGACAGATGGATACGGTTGTTGTCGAACTCGCGATCGGACGAGGCGCCAAGATGATATTTGACGTCGCCGGAGCCTTCGACCGCGTCGGGATTGGCGGAGCCGCCCTTGAATTCATGGAACAGCGCGCGATGCGGCTTGCCCATCACCTGGGTCAGCACGTTGAGACGGCCGCGATGCGGCATGCCGAAGACGATTTCCTTCACGCCGAGATTGCCGCCGCGCTTGATGATCTGCTCCAGCGCCGGGATCAGCGCCTCGCCGCCGTCAAGGCCGAAGCGCTTGGTGCCGGTGAACTTGATGTCGCAGAATTTCTCGAAGCCTTCGGCCTCGATCAGCTTGTTGAGGATCGCGCGCCGGCCCTCGCGGGTGAAGCTGATTTCCTTGTCCGGACCCTCGATGCGCTCCTGGATCCAGGCCTTCTGCGCGGCGTTGGTAATGTGCATGAACTCGACGCCGAGCGTCTGGCAATAGGTGCGCTCGCAGATCGCGACGATCTCGCGCAACGTGCCGTATTCGAGGCCGAGCACGTGGTCGAGGAAGATTTTGCGGTCGAAATCGCTTTCGGCAAATCCATAGGAGCGCGGATCGAGTTCTTCGCGGTCGCGCGGCGCCTCGATGCCAAGCGGATCGAGCTTGGCGTGGAAGTGACCGCGCATGCGGTAGGCGCGGATCAGCATCAAGGCGCGGACCGAATCCCGCGTCGCCTGGTGGATGTCGGCGGCCGATATTTCGGCGCCCTTGGTCTGCGCCTTGGCGGCGAGCTTGGCGCCGACCGCCTTCTCGACGCTGACCCAGTTGCCATCCAGCGCGGAGGTCAGTTCGTCGCGCGGCGTGAGCGGCCAGTTGTCGCGACCCCAGGAAGCGCCTTCGGCGTTCTTCCGGACGTCAGTAGGGCTGTCCTTCAGGCTCTTGAAGAACTCCTGCCACTCGGGGTCGACCGAAGCCTGGTCCTGCTCGTAGCGGGCGTAGAGTTCGTCGATATAGGTGGCATTGGCGCCCTGCAAAAACGAGGAGAGGGCAAAAGCGGCATTCGCGTCCTGACGAGACATGAGGGCGTCCTGGTGATTTCGGTTCGCGCGTAACAGACGGCGCAAAAGCCGACCCGGAGGCCGGATCGGCTGGATAAAGAACCCATTACCCTATTTAGGACGAACTTTCCCGCCCAAAAGAACCAAGAATTGAATTAAGACTTCAATTTTTCGGCAAGGGTATGTCCGAGCCGGGCGGGCGACGGGGAGACCGTAATTCCGGCCGATTCCATCGCCGCGGTCTTGGATCCGGCGTCGCCCTTGCCGCCGGAGATGATCGCGCCGGCATGGCCCATACGGCGGCCGGGAGGGGCGGTCACCCCTGCGATGAAACCGACCATCGGCTTCTTGCGGCCGCGCTTGGCCTCGTCCTTGATGAACTGGGCGGCGTCCTCCTCGGCGGAACCGCCGATTTCGCCGATCATGATGATCGAGGTGGTCTTGGGGTCGGCCAGGAACATTTCCAGCACGTCGATGAATTCGGTGCCCTTGACCGGGTCGCCGCCGATGCCGACCGCGGTGGTCTGGCCGAGGCCTTCCTGGGTGGTCTGGAACACGGCCTCATAGGTCAGCGTGCCCGAACGCGAGACGATGCCGACGCTGCCGGGCTTGAAAATGTTGGCCGGCATGATGCCGATTTTGCATTCGCCCGCGGTCATCACGCCCGGGCAATTCGGCCCGATCAGGCGCGATTTCGATCCGCTCAACGATCTCTTGACCCGCACCATGTCGAGCACCGGAATGCCTTCGGTGATGCAGACGATCAGCGGGATTTCCGCATCGATCGCTTCGCAGATCGCATCCGCAGCCCCCGGCGGCGGTACGTAAATCACAGACGCGTCTGCGCCGGTCTTTTCGCGCGCCTCGGCAACCGTGTCGAACACCGGAAGGCCAAGATGCGTCGCGCCGCCTTTGCCCGGCGAGGTGCCGCCGACCATCTTGGTGCCGTACGCGATCGCGGCCTCGGAATGGAACGTGCCGTTCTTGCCGGTAAAGCCCTGGCACATGACTTTGGTATTCTTGTCGATCAGAACGGACATGATGGATGTTACTTTCGCAAATGGCCAGGAAAGGGAGAGCTAAAAGGAGAGCTAGTGGATCCGCCGGTACGCGCCGGTGAGCACGTCGGCCCATCCTTCGGCGTCAGGCGAGAACTGGATCTTCACGGTGTAGTTGTTGTCGTCGATGACTTCGTAGACATGACGCGCATTGCCGCGCAGCGAGCCGCGCACCAGGATCAGCGACCTGCCGCTCCAGCCGCCGGAAGCCGGCGACGGCGGATAGTAGCCGAGCGAGTCGTGCCAGAACAATTTGTAGAGCCGGTCCTCGCGATCGTAGGTGAACACGCCATGGGTGGCGAAGGTTTCCTTGCCGTCGCGGGTCTGACGGGTGTCCTGGATCAAATAGAAGCCGTTGAGGTCGATGCGCGCGACCACGCGCGAGGTCGCCGGTCCGCCCGCGGTCCAGCGCGACGGATAGACCATCTCCTCGCCACTCCACTCGCCCGCAAACGCCGCGAGCTTGCGGTGTTCCTCAAGCAGCGTCGGTGCGTCGAGATGGTCAGCCATTGCTAGCCTCCCTTAACGGCTTTCACGATTTTCTGCGCGGCATCGTCGAGATTGTCGGCGGGCACGACGTTGAGACCGGACTCGCGGATGATCTTCTTGCCGGCGTCGACATTGGTGCCTTCGAGCCGCACCACCAGTGGCACTTTCAGGCCGACTTCCTTGACCGCGGCCACTACGCCCTCGGCGATGATGTCGCATTTCATGATGCCGCCGAAGATGTTGACCAGGATGCCCTTCACTGCGGGATCGGCGGTAATGATCTTGAACGCCGCGGCAACCTTCTCCTTGCTGGCGCCGCCGCCGACGTCGAGGAAGTTCGCCGGCTCCATGCCGTAGAGCTTGATGATGTCCATCGTCGCCATGGCGAGGCCGGCGCCGTTGACCATGCAGCCGATGGTGCCGTCGAGCGTGACGTAATTGAGATCGTATTTCGACGCCTCGATTTCCTTGGCGTCCTCTTCGGTCTCGTCGCGCAATGCTGCGACTTCGGGATGGCGATACATCGCGTTGTCGTCGAACGACACCTTGGCGTCGAGCACGCGCAACAGGCCCTGCTTGGTGACAACCAGCGGATTGATTTCCAGCATCGCCATGTCCTTGGCGGTGAAGGCGTTGTAGAGCTGCACCACCAGCTTCTCGGCCTGCTTGGCGAGATCGCCGCTTAGATTGAGCGCCTTCGCCACCGTGCGGCCGTGATGGCCCATGATGCCGGTCGCCGGATCGACCGAGAAGGTCACGATCTTTTCCGGGTTGTTGTGCGCGACGTCCTCGATGTTGACGCCGCCCTCGGTCGAGACCACGAACGAAACTTCCGAGGTTTCGCGGTTGACCAGGATCGAGAGATAGAACTCCTTGTCGATGTCGGAGCCGTCCTCGATGTAGAGCCGGTTGACCTGCTTGCCGTGCGCGCCGGTCTGGATCGTGACCAGGGTCGCGCCGAGCATCTGCTTGGCGAATTCGTTGACCTCGGCGACCGACTTGGCGATGCGGACGCCGCCCTTGTCGCCGGCCGAGGCTTCCTTGAACTTGCCCTTGCCGCGGCCGCCGGCGTGGATCTGGCTCTTGACCACCCAGACCGGGCCGGGAAGCGCCTTGGCGGCAGCGTCGGAATCCGAGGCCTTCAAGACCGGCACGCCGCGCGAAATCGGCACGCCGAATTCATGCAGCAGGGCCTTGGCCTGGTATTCATGGATATTCATCGCGACGCTCCCCAAACCCTGACGCGGTGCGATCGACGTTCACACCGGATTTCCATCTGGTATACCATATACCAGATGGAGTGCAAATATTCCCTGCAATCGACTATTAGCCGAGCAGGATCAACGGCCTAGCAGGTCGGGCGCGATCTTCTTGCAGGCGTCGACCAGGCCCTGAACGGCGCCGACCGATTTGTCGAACGCTTCGCGGTCCTTACCGGCGAGTTCGATCTCGACGATACGCTCGACACCCTTGGAGCCGATCACGACGGGCACGCCGACATACATGTCCTTCACGCCATATTCGCCGTTGAGATAGGCGGCGCAGGGCATCACGCGCTTCTTGTCCTTCAGGTAGCTTTCGGCCATCGCGATCGCGGACGCCGCCGGCGCGTAGAACGCCGAACCGGTTTTCAGCAGATTGACGATCTCGGCGCCGCCATTGCGGGTGCGGTCGACGATCTCGTCGATGCGGGCCTGCGAGGTCCAGCCCATCTTGACCAGGTCGGGCAGCGGGATGCCGGCGACGGTGGAATATTTCGTCAGCGGCACCATGGTGTCGCCGTGACCGCCGAGCACGAAAGCGGTGACGTCCTCGACCGAGACGTTGAATTCATCGGCCAGGAAATAGCGGAAGCGCGCGGAGTCGAGCACGCCGGCCATGCCGACCACCTTCTTGTGCGGCATGCCGGAGGCCTTCTGCAGCGCCCAGACCATCGCATCCAGCGGGTTGGTGATGCAGATGACGAAGGCGTCGGGGGCGTATTTCTTGATGCCGGCGCCGACCTGCTCCATGACCTTGAGGTTGATGCTCAGGAGATCGTCGCGGCTCATGCCGGGCTTGCGCGGCACGCCGGCGGTGACGATACAGACCTTGGCATTGTCCAGCGCTTCATAGGAATTGGCGCCGGTCAGATGGGAGTCGAAACCGTCGACCGGGGACGACTGCGCGATATCGAGCGCCTTGCCCTGCGGCACGCCCTCGGCGATATCGAACATCACGACGTCGCCGAGCTCCTTCAGGCCGACGAGGTGAGCCAGCGTTCCGCCGATCTGACCGGAGCCAATCAAAGCAATCTTGTCGCGCGCCATGGGAAATTTGTCCTTCTGAGACGAAGAGGGAGGGAAAGTTGGACTGGACGGCTGGTTATCCCTTTCGATTGATACGTTCAAGTCGGGGCGTGCCCAATTGTCGGTCCTGCCTTGATTTCGGTCAGGGCTCTCTCGTCGCCGTCAGGTCTCCACCAGCCCCGTGGTGGACCCGCTCGCCGCTGAATCCTTCCGCCCGTGCGGGAGCGCCAGATAGGATTCCGAACTCATTTCGATCAGCCGCGAGGAGGTGCGCTTGAACTCGTTGGCCTCGACGCCTTCGGCCGCCAGGTACAGCGACACCGGATCGGCCGCGGCAGAGGCCATCAGCTTCACGGCATTGTCATAGAGCGTGTCGATCAGCGAGATGAAGCGCTTGGCGGCGTTGCGCTCGGCGTAGTCCATCACCGGAATGCGATCGATCAGAATGGTGTGATAGTCGTGCGCCAGCCGCAGATAGTCCGACGCCGCCAGCGGCTTTTCGCAGATATCGGCAAACGAAAACCGCGCGACGCCGTGCGCCGAACAGGGCACCCGCAGCATCCGGCCCTTGATTGCGATGTCGCGCGCCTTGCACGGCGCGTTGCCGGTCATCCTGCCCCAGGCCTTGTCGAGCGCGGTCTTGGCCGCAGCGTCGGCGGGCACCAGCCACATGTTCACGCCGACGAGTTTTTCCAGCCGGAAATCGGTGCGCGCATCGAGCCGCAGCACGTCCATGTGTTCCGATATCTGCGCGATGAAAGGCAGGAACAGCGCGCGGTTCAGGCCGCCTTTGTAGAGATCGTCGGGTGCCACGTTCGAGGTCGCCACCACGACGGTGCCGAGTTCGAACAGTTTTGAGAACAGCCGCCCCAGGATCATCGCGTCCGCAATGTCGGTGACGTGAAATTCGTCGAAGCACAGCAGCCAGGCCTGCTCGAAGATCGCATTCGCCGTCAGCGCGATCACGTCACCGTCGGCGATTTCACCGCGCGCGATGTTCTGGCGATAGCCGTAGATGCGCTCATGCACTTCGGCCATGAATTCGTGGAAATGGGCGCGGCGCTTGTGTTCGACCGGGCTGTGCTGAAAGAACAGATCCATCAGCATGGTCTTGCCGCGGCCGACTTCGCCATAAATGTAGAGCCCGCGCGGCGGCGCCTCGTCCTTGTCGCCGAACAGCCGCCCCAACAGACTGAGCTTGCGTGGCGGCTTGTAGCTCGCCAGCCGCTCGTCGAGCGCAGCCAGCGCCGCGACGGCGTCGGCCTGGGCCGGATCGGCCTCGATCGCGCCGGAGGAAACCAGCGCCTGATATTGGGAACGGAACGAATTGGGCGAGGTGGACAGCATAAGTCCACCTTACGGCCCCACCGCGACGGAAATTGCAAGTCGTGAATTAGTGGTGGGGGTATGCAAACGGCTCGCCGCACCCAAGCCGTCATACCCGCGAAAGCGGGTATCCAGTACCCTGCGGCTTCTCGGCTCGATTTCAGGCGTCTCCGGGATACTGGATCATCCGCTTTCGCGGATGATGACAGCCGTGAGAGCGGATGATGATCTACCTCACGCACTCAGCGCGTAGGAATCCTCGACCACATAGGGCCCGCCGCCGGTGGAGGCGCGGGAGGAGAACAGCACGAAACGCGAGGCCATGAAGGTCCGGCTCGGGAAATAGCCGCGCACCGAAAGATAATCGGCGACGTCCTGGCTCGAGGCGTCATGCAGCCGCGCCAGCGTGACATGGGGGACGAACTTGCGCCCTTCGGGATCGAGCCCGAGGCGTTGCATCAGCCGCTCAAGCTCGGCCTGCAATTCGATCAGCGGCCGGCACGGCTCGACGGCGGCGACCACCGCGCGCGGTTTCCTGCCGCCGAAACTCTGCAGCCCCTGGACCTTGACCTCGAACGGCTTGCGGTTGATCCGAAACAGCAGCGAGGCGATTTCGTTCGCCGACATGCCGTCGATATCGCCAATGAAGCGCAAGGTGACGTGATAATTTTCGGGATCGATCCAGCGTGCGCCGGGAAGGCCGCCACGCAAATTGGAAAGTTGCTGGCCAATCTCGGCCGGAATTTCCAGTCCTGCAAACAGACGCGGCATCGCAAGATCCTCGATGCAAAGGCGCGAAGCCGTGAGGCTCACGCCTGACAACAATCCCGGTGACGAATCACCGATACCTAATTTCTACCCGACTTATGTGACTCTGCGAAGCATGCGGCACGCGCGCGCTACAGGAAAAACGTGGGGGTAAGATTATCGATTGCCGGTTCTTCAACTGCGTTGCCCGGAGATCGAGCCAAGAAGTGCCTCCACAGCGGGCAGAATATTTCTCACGATGATATCGACGCCCTCCGCGGTCGGATGCAGGCCGTCGGCCTGATTGAGCCTGGTGTCGGCCGCGACCCCTTCGAGGAAAAACGGATAGAGCGGGACGCCGAAGGATTTCGAAAGCTCCGGATAGATCGCGTTGAATTTGGCGGCATACTCGCTGCCATAATTCGGCGGCGCCACCATGCCGCACAACAGCACCGCGATCTTGCGCGCCTTCAGCCGGGTCAGGATATCGGTCAACGCGGCGCGGGTGACGGCGGGGTCGGTGCCGCGCAAGGCGTCGTTGGCGCCGAGTTCGAGCACGACCGCCTCGGTTCCCTCGGGGATCGACCAGTCGAGCCGGTCGCGGCCGCCCGAAGCGGTGTCGCCGGACACCCCGGCATTGATCATCTCGACCTTTATCCCCTTGTCGCTCAAGGCTTTTTGCAGGCGGGCGGGGAATGCCGCCGAACCCGACAGGCCGAGGCCGGCGCTTAAGGAATCGCCCAGCACGGCGATTTTGACTGATTTGGCGGGGGCTGCGGCCGGGGTTTGCGCCAAAACCGCGCCTTCCATGATCCCTGCCGTCATCAAAGCCATAATCAACACGCGTATGTGCGCGAAGAATCGTCGCCAGCCCTCGACCCGAGCGGCGGAAGTGCCATATGACCGAGCCATGGACAGTCTCATCGAACCCTCTTCACTGATCGGCCTCCAGCCGGACACCATTTCCATTTCCAACGTCAACCTCTCGCTCGGCACCGGAGCCGCGCGGGTACATATCCTGAAAGATATCAGCCTTCGTGTGGCATCGGGCGAGGCGATCGGCCTGATCGGTCCGTCAGGCTCGGGCAAATCGACCTTGCTGATGGTGATGGCGGGGTTGGAACGTCCTGACAGCGGAGAGGTGGTGGTCAGCGGCACGCCGTTCAATGCCCTCGACGAGGACGCGCTCGCGCGCTTCCGCGGCCGTCAGGTCGGCATCGTATTCCAGTCGTTCCATCTGATCCCGACCATGACCGCGCTGGAGAACGTCGCGGTGCCGCTGGAACTCGCCGGCAACCCGAACGCGTCGGAACGCGCGGCGCAGGAATTGACCGCGGTCGGGCTCGGCGATCGCCTGCATCATTACCCGACGCAACTATCCGGCGGCGAACAGCAGCGCGTGGCGCTCGCCCGCGCGCTGGCACCGGACCCCGCCATTCTGGTGGCGGACGAACCGACCGGCAATCTCGACGAGGCCACCGGCAAGCAGATCGTCGATCTGTTGTTCACCAAACATGCCGAGCGCGGCATGACCCTGGTGCTGGTGACGCACGACACCTCGCTGGCGCAGCGCTGCGATCGCGTGGTGCGGCTGCGCTCGGGCCGGATCGACACCCATTCATGACCGTGATGGCCGAACCCGTTTACCGCAGCCGCGGATCGTCGCTGGCGCTGCGTTATGCCCTGCGTGAATTGCGCAGCGGCCTGCGCGGCTTTTACGTCTTCATCGCCTGCATCGCGCTCGGCGTGATGGCGATCGCCGGCGTCGGCTCGGTCGCCGCCAGCCTCAGCGAAGGCCTGACGCGCGAAGGTCGCACGCTGCTCGGCGGCGACGCGGCGTTCTCGCTGATTCAGCGCGAAGCCAAGCCCGAGGAAGTCGCGTTCCTGCGCACGCGCGGCGAAGTCTCGGTCGCAGCCGCGCTGCGCGTGATGGCCCGCACCGGCGACGGCAGACTGGCGCTGGTCGAACTCAAGGCGGTCGATAGCAACTACCCGATGCTCGGCGAGTTGACGCTCGCTCCCAAAATGCCGGTCGCGGACCTGCTCGCCGAACGCGACGGTGCGTTCGGCGCGGGGGTCGACTCCACACTGCTGGCGCGGCTCGACCTCAAGCTCGGCGACCGCGTCACCATCGGCAACGCCCCCTACCAGATCCGCAGCGTGGTCGAGGCCGAGCCGGACAAGCTCGCCGGCAATGTCGGCCTCGGCCCGCGCTTTCTGGTCAGCGAGACCAGCCTGCGCGCGACCGGCCTGCTGCAGCCGGGCAGCCTGGTGCGCT
This sequence comes from Bradyrhizobium ottawaense, assembly GCF_900099825.1. Lineage (NCBI taxonomy): Bacteria > Pseudomonadati > Pseudomonadota > Alphaproteobacteria > Hyphomicrobiales > Nitrobacteraceae > Bradyrhizobium > Bradyrhizobium ottawaense. The sequence goes on from NZ_LT629693.1 coordinate 3,616,608, forward strand.
GGATTTACCGCGTCAGGCTGCCGGACAATGCCGCCGACGATCGCGCCGCGACCCGGTTGGTCGACGATGCGCGCGCAACACACCCGCAAGCCGGCTGGGAAGTCCGCAGCCGCGGCAACGCCTCGCCGCAGCTAGAGCGCACCATCAGCCGCTTCACGCAATTCCTCACTTTGGTCGGCCTTGCCGCCTTGCTGGTCGGCGGCGTCGGCGTCGCCAACGCCGTCAAGAGCCACATCGACCGGCGCCGCGACGTCATCGCCTCGTTCAAGGCGCTCGGTGCCACCGGCCGCGACGTTTTCACGATCTATCTGACGCAGGTGATCGTGCTGGCCGGGATCGGCTCGATCATCGGCCTTGTGGCCGGCGCCGCGCTGCCGTTCGTCATCGTCGGCCTGTTCGGCAAGCTGCTGCCGCTGCCGGTGATCCCGGCGCTGCATCCGGACGAACTCGCATTGTCGTTTATCTACGGCCTGCTCACCGCACTTGCCTTCGGCCTGTGGCCGCTCGGCCGGGTCCATGACGTGCCGGTCGCAGCATTGTTTCGCGAAGAGGTCGCCCGCGAGTGGCATCGCCCGCGCTGGAGCTATCTCGCATTGATGGCCGTGGTGATCGCGCTGTTGATCGGCGTCGCCATTGGGCTCGCCTACGACAAGCGGGTCGCCGCCGTGTTCGTGGTCTCCTCGATCGTCGTGTTCGCGGTGCTGCGCGCCGTCGCCGCCGGCCTGATGGCGCTGGCGCGCCGGCTGCCGCGATCCCGTATCACGATGCTGCGGCTGGCGATCGCCAATATCTACCGGCCGGGCGCGCTGACGCCCTCGGTCGTGATGTCGCTCGGCCTCGGCCTGGCGGTGCTGGTCACGATCACCCAGATCGACGGCAATCTGCGGCGGCAATTTCTGGCCGCCTTGCCGGACCGCGCGCCCTCGTTCTTCTTCATCGACATTCCGACCACGGAGGCCGACCGCTTCAGCGAATTTCTCAAAAAGACCGCGCCGGAATCGACGGTCGAAGACGTGCCGATGCTGCGCGGGCGTATCGTCGCCGCCCGTGGCGTCAAGGCCGACGAACTCGGCGCATCCCAGGATTCCGAATGGGTGCTGCAGAGCGACCGCGGCCTGACCTACACCGGCGAAATCCCCAAGGGCTCGAAGATCGTCGAGGGCGAATGGTGGGGCAACGACTATAGCGGCCCGCCGCTGGTCTCGATGGAGAAGAAGATTGCCGACGGGCTCAAGCTCAAGATCGGCGACGAGATCGTGGTCAACGTCCTCGGCCGCGACATCCCGGCGAAAATCGCCAACCTGCGCAACATCGACTGGCAGGGCCTCGGCATCAATTTCGTCCTGGTGTTCTCACCGAACGCCTTCAAGGGCGCGCCGCTCACCCATGTCGCCACCCTGACCGAGGCCCACCCGGACGCCGCCGGCGACGCCCGGATCATCAAGCAGGTCGCCGACGCCTTCCCGATGGTGACGAGCGTGCGGGTGCGCGAAGCGCTGGAAACCATCGGCGCCGTCGTCACCAACCTGGTGCTCGCGATCCGCGGCGCCAGCGCGGTGACGCTGATCTCGGCCATCCTGGTGCTGGGCGGCGCACTGGCCGCCGGCCACCGCCACCGGGTCTACGACGCGGTGATCCTGAAGACGCTGGGCGCCACCCGGGTCCGGCTGCTCGGCGCCTATGCGCTGGAATATCTGATGATCGGCTTCGCTACCGCGGTATTCGGCGTGATCGCAGGCTCGGTCGCGGCCTGGCTGATCGTGACCCGGATAATGACGCTAAGCTTCATATGGCAGGCCGGCAGCGCGGCAGGCGTGGTTGCCGCCGCCCTGATCGTCACCGTCGGCCTCGGACTCGCCGGGACGTTGCTGGCCCTGAACCAGAAGCCGGCCAGCGTGTTGCGGAATTTGTGACAAATTGTAGCGGCCGGCAGGCAGGGTTAACGCTGCTTTTGCTCGGGAATCGCCGATCAGAGCGACATTCGGCCGCGCGTGGAAGCTTGCAGCGAATGTGCTAGTTTCCCACATATCGGATGGGAACAGACCCGGTTTGATGACACAAAATTAATGTCGGCAAATCGCGGTAATCTGAGATAGATTTCTAACCGGCGTCGCAAACCCCTTGCGCTCCGCCGGGCAACCAACGGGAATTCGACCATGTCGGACCTAGACCGTAACTACGCTTCTCCTTTCGGCCGGGCCGCCGGGCGCGCTGATGCCGCGACCGTCGATGCCGGTCTGCGCGCCTACATGCTGCGCATCTACAACTACATGAGCATCGGCCTGGCCATCACCGGCCTGGCGGCGCTCGGTGTCTACATGGCGGCGGTGACGACGGATCCGTCGGCGGGCGCCGCCAAGTTCGGCAACGCCTTCCTGACGCCGTTCGGCTACGCGATGTATGTCAGCCCGCTGAAGTGGCTGTTCATCTTTGCGCCGCTGGTCATGGTGTTCGCGATCTCCGCCGGCATCAACCGGCTGCGGCCGGCGACGGCCCAGATGCTGTTCTGGGTGTTCTCGGCGCTGATGGGCATTTCGCTGTCGTCGATCTTCCTGGTGTATACCCACACCTCGATCGTGCGGGTGTTCTTCATCACCGCGGCGACCTTCGGCGCGCTGAGCCTCTACGGCTACACCACCAAGCGTGACATGAGCGGCATGGGGTCGTTCCTGTTCATGGGCCTGATCGGCATCATCATCGCGAGCCTGGTCAACCTGTTCCTGGCGAGCTCGATGCTGCAGTTCATCGTCTCCGTGGTCGGCGTGCTGGTGTTCGCGGGCCTCACCGCCTGGGATACCCAGCGGCTGAAGAACGACTACATCTACGGCTATGCCTCGCAGGGCGGTGACATTGCGGAACGGGCGGCGATCACCGGTGCGCTGTCGCTCTACCTGAACTTCATCAACCTGTTCACGCTGCTCCTGCAGCTGCTCGGCCAGCGCGACTAGCGCTTCCGACCAAGGCTTACGAGTTGAAGCCCCGGCCTCACGGCCGGGGTTTTTCTTTTGTCCCTCTGCCGTCATGCCCGGCCTTGTGCCGGGCATCCACGTCCTTCCTGTTGGAAAAGACGTGGATGGCCGGGCCAAGCCCGGCCATAACGGAAAGACGTTGATCCAGACTGATCCGCTGATATCTTTTTGCCATGTCCTCAGCAGAAATCAGGCCCGCGACCGAGGCCGACCTCCCCTTTGTCACCGAGATCTACGAACATGCGGTCCGCTATGGCACCGCGACCTTCGAGCTGATCCCGCCCGACCTTGCCGAAATGACCCGGCGCTTCCGGGCCTTGATGGACGGCGGGTTTCCGTATCTGGCCGCCGCGGTCGAAGGTCGCGTCATCGGCTATGCCTATGCCGGACCGTACCGGCCGCGGCCGGCCTATCGCTTCACGGTGGAGAATTCGGTCTACCTGCAGCCTTCGATCCACCGCCGCGGCATCGGCCTGCAATTGATGCAGCGGCTGATCACCGAATGCGAGGGCCGCGGCTACCGGCAGATGATCGCCGTGATCGGCGATTCCGCCAATGCCGGTTCGATCGGCGTCCACACCAAGACCGGCTTCCAGATGATCGGGACCCATCCCAGTGTCGGCCTCAAATTCGGCCGCTGGCTCGACACCGTGATGATGCAGCGCGCGCTCGGCGAAGGTGCAGGCACGCTGCCGGCGGATTCGAAGGCTTAACGCTGGAGTTGATTTCGATTCGCCGTAAGCGTGAAGCACTAACGATCGCGCGTGCTTCGGACGCGGCGCAACGCCGCTTCTGCGCTGAACCGCAGGGCCCGGACACAAAATCGCGAAAACAACCCCATGCAAAGTAGACCAGGTCCATTCAAGTCGCTGAGTTGGTAGCGCATGATTCGAGACTGCAGGTTTCGAAGCTTGAAACACGTCCGTCGCGGTGCCGCCAATGCTATGAAGTCACTTCCGCTTTCGGCGGCATTGCGGACATGGCCGGACTTGCTGCTGGCTCGACCCAGTCGCGATTGACCCGTTGCAGAAGTGGGGGAGCGGGAGCGTTACCCCCTATGCCGAGCACCGCAGTAACATGAACGTTATCAACATTTCCGCTAAAAAGTCGGAGCCTTGATCTGGGTTAAGCATTGACGTTGGTTGCACAACGGAGAAAACCCATGAAACATGCTCGAAAGACTGCCCTTGCAGCTTCTGCCTTTACGTGTGCGGCATTGTTGTCCTTCGGTTGGTCTGAGCAGGGCGGCATCTCGCTGTCAATCGATAGCGCCCAGGCGCGGGTGGGTCGCCCGCTGACCCCCGTGAGCGTTGCGGGTGTTGCGCGCCGGCAGACGCGGCGGGCTGTTTACGGCGCCGGTGTAGTCGGCGCAGGCGCCGCAGCGGTCGGCACGGCTGCCGCTATCGGCACGGCTGGCGCGGTCGCGGCCACCTCACCTAACTGGGGATGGGGAGGCAACCCCTACCAAACAGGCACAGGTTACTACGCAGGTGGTCCTTACTACGGTGGGAGTGTTCGGGGCGCCAACGCGGCCTACTACGGCGGTTACCCGTCCGCAGCGTGGGGCGGTGTGAGTAGCAGCGACCGCGCCCAGTATATCAAAAATCTACACGACTCAGGGTATGACCCGAAGGGCAACTTCAACGCGAACGGGACCATCAAGACGCAATAGCGTCAGGTCTCGTCGTTCAATTAGTAGCACCCCTCACTACGCAGTGAGGGCCTACTATGCGGGCGGCCCCTGGTACGGCTGCAGCGGGTGGGATAACTGCCAGGCGCGCAACGCCATCGGGTGCAAGTCCGGTACCATGACCGAGCTTGACGACGGACAGATGTACGCCTGCCAGTGAGCATACGAAAGATGAAACGAGGCGGCTCCAAAGCCCCTCGAAGCGCGTCGTCAGACCGAGGTCGCCGTCAACACATAAGTCCGATTTTGGCACATCGCGTCATTTCGCTGCGGCGCGGAATTTGGTCGCTATCGGGGCACAGCGGACATTGGTCAAGCCCGCAACGAACGAACTCGATATGAGTACGCGCCCTGATAGGGGCCGTCGCGCTCAAGTCTCCTACACCACCGCCAGCTTGCGGTCGATCACCAGCAGCACGCGTTCGAGCTCGTGGCCGCGGCGCAGGATCAGCCCGGTCGCCGTGATCACGCTGTAGATGCCCTGCTTGCGCGCCAGCCGCGGATCTTTCTCGATGCGATAGATCGGGACTTCGGAGGCGCGGCGGAATACCGAGAACACCGCGCGGTCCTTCAGAAAGTCGATGGCGTAGTCGCGCCACTCGCCGTCGGCGACCATGCGGCCGTACAGGTTCAGGATGCGATTGAGTTCGAGGCGATTGAACGTGACGCGATTTTGCAAGGGAACAGCTTGCCCGGGGCTCGCAACGGCCGCGCGCGCCGCTGCGCGGTTCTCGCTTGGATCGCCGTCCTCCGACATCGAACTCATCGGGTGCCTCCTGTCATCTCCATGACATGATTGCGCTAACCGCGGAGCGTCGCAAGAGCCTTTGTAGCCATGGCGGGAGCTGGATATCGGCGGAAGCCGCGACCGATTGTCCGGCGCGGTTTCTCCCGATACCGCAGGAAGTATCGAGTCACGCGATCGTTAGTGGAATCTTATTGCTGCCCTACTTCTGCCCATCGGGCGCCCCGCTGGATTGCGAGAAGATAATCCTGCGTTGGCCCGGTCCTTTCGGTTCCGGATTCCTCAGCCCCCAGCCCCCCGGGGCCGTCGGGATCGGGCCTGTTCGCAGGGGAGTTAATCCCGAACCTTGGGCCAACGAAAGTTGGTCCTTTTTCGTTTCTGGGGTTGCTCTGACGTTCTGCCTGGCGCCGGCCACGTTTCGATGGCCGCCAGCCTCCGCCGGCAGCCGCGACATCCGTTCCCAAAATACCAGCGAGCTTACCGCAGCGGCGTATAGGCCGCGCCGAGCATCGGGCCCGGCTTCTCGCGATTGCCGTCCTGGACATAGACGACCGCGGCATCGACGCCGTCGCGCGAGATATTCTCGATCGGCACGGTCCAGCTTCCGGAACTACCGTTCCAGTCGCCCACCTTCAGGAGGTTGCGCACCACATTGTAGTAGGTGATTTCCCGGCCGCGATTTTCGCCGCGCCCGATCGAGATCGGCACCGCCTTCGAGACCGAACAGATCCAGACCTCGCCGTGGGCGATCATCGGCGCCTTGCTGGCGGCGACCGACACATTGATCTGCTTGCCGGACAGGGTCATCGTCACCGGCACCGACATCACGCCATCGGCTTTGATCGTATCCTTGATCGCGCCTTCGATGCTGTCGCGATCGCTGCCGATCACATGCGCCGAACCGTTGACGATCACCTGCGGCGTATAGACGTCGCGATCGCCGCGCATATGCGAATAGGCTTTCTGACGGGCGCTGAAGCGCGAGTCCGCCAGCGTGTCCTTCCAGCCGAGATAATCCCAATAGTCGATCGGCATGCTCAGCGCGATCACCGAGGGGTCCTTGGAGAGCTCGCCGAGGATCTTGTCGGCGGGCGGACAGGATGAACATCCCTGCGAGGTGAACAGCTCGACTACCGCGCGCGGATCGGCATGGGCGGGGCGGATAACGGCGACGATTGCGCAGACACTGAGCGCGCCGGACCACCGCGAAATACGATTATAAACCATCATCGCTGTCATAGTGCGAACCGGTCGTGGCGATTTCCATCCGTATTTGTACGGGGCATGATCTGATCCCTGTGAGCGTGCCCCAAAACGCCGAAAGCGGCCTTTTCATAGGCCGCCTTCTTGCTTGTCGCCACTCACTTCGCAGTGAGGCACCGATCACAAATCCGCGTCAGGCCGCGAGATTGCGCAGCACATACTGCAGAATGCCGCCGTTACGGTAGTACTCGAGCTCGTCGAGCGTATCGATGCGGCACAGCAGCGGAACGCGCCGCAGCGAGCCGTCGCCGGACACGATTTCCGCCGTCAGGGTCTGACGCGGCTTCAGCTCGCCCTGCAAGCCCCGGATCGTGACCTTCTCGTCGCCCTTCAGGCCCAGCGACGACCATGAGGTGCCGTCCTCGAAGGTCAGCGGCAGCACGCCCATGCCGACCAGGTTCGAGCGATGGATGCGCTCGAAGCTCTGGCAAATCACGGCGCGAACGCCGAGCAGCCGGGTTCCCTTGGCGGCCCAGTCGCGCGACGAGCCGTTGCCGTATTCGGCGCCGGCGAACACCACCAGCGGCACGTGCTCTTCCTGGTACTTCATCGCGGCGTCGTAGATCGACATCTGCTCGCCGTCGGGCCAGTGCTTGGTGAGGCCGCCTTCCGGAATGTTGCCGTCGGCGCCCTTCAGCATGAAGTTCTTGATGCGGATGTTGGCGAAGGTGCCGCGCATCATGATCTGGTGATTGCCGCGCCGCGTGCCGTACTGGTTGAAGTCCGCGGGACGCACCTGGTGCTCCGACAGATATTTCCCGGCCGGCGAAGTCAGCTTGATCGAACCGGCCGGCGAGATGTGGTCGGTGGTGATCTTGTCGCCGAACATCGCCAGGATCCGCGCATCGACGACGTCGACGATCGGCTCGGGCTCCTTCTTCATGCCTTCGAAGTAGGGCGGGTTCTGCACATAGGTCGAGCTCATGTTCCAGCGATAGGTCTCGCTCTCGACCGTCTTGATCTTGCGCCAGTTGACGTCGCCCTTGAACACGTCGGCGTAACGCTTCTTGAAGATCGTCGCGGTGACGAACTTCTTCATGTAGGCGTTGATTTCCTTGGTCGTCGGCCAGATGTCCTTCAGGTACACCGGCTTGCCGTCCTTGCCGTTGCCGATCGGCTCGACCGAGAGATCCTTGGTCACCGTTCCCGCCAGCGCGTAGGCCACCACCAGCGGCGGCGAGGCGAGGTAGTTGGCCTGCACGTCGGGGCTGACGCGGCCTTCGAAGTTGCGGTTACCCGACAGCACGGCGGCGCCAATGATGCCGTTGTCGTTGATCGACTTCGAAATCTCCTCCGGCAGCGGGCCTGAGTTGCCGATGCAGGTGGTGCAGCCGAAGCCGACCAGGTTGAAGCCGACCTTGTCGAGTTCGAGTTGCAGACCGGAATTGGAAAGATACTCCGCGACCACCTGGCTGCCCGGCGCCAGCGAGGTCTTGACCCAGGGCGCCGCCTTCAGACCCTTGGCGGCGGCGTTGCGGGCCAGCAGGCCGGCACCGATCAGCACGCTCGGGTTCGAGGTGTTGGTGCAGGAGGTGATCGCCGCGATCACGACGTCGCCATGGCCGAGATCGAAATTGCGGGCCTCGACCGCATAGCGCTTCGAGATGTCCGCGGCCTTCTTGTATTCGGTGGTCATCGCCGCGGAGAAACCGCTAGCAACCGCCGGCAGCGCGACGCGGCCTTCGGGACGCTTCGGTCCGGCCATCGACGGCACCACGTCGGCAAGATCGAGCGTCAGCTTTTCCGTGAACACGGGATCGGCGGATTTGGCGGTGCGGAACAGGCCCTGCGCCTTGGCATAGGCCACGACCAGCTTGACGCGCTCCGGCTTGCGGCCGGAGGTCTTGAGATAATCGATGGTTGCGGCGTCGACCGGGAAGAAGCCGCAGGTCGCGCCATATTCCGGCGCCATGTTGCCGATGGTGGCCTTGTCGGCGACCGAGAGATGATCGAGGCCGGGGCCGTAGAACTCGACGAACTTGCCGACCACGCCCTGCTTGCGCAGCATCTGCGTCACGGTCAGCACCAGGTCGGTCGCGGTCACGCCTTCCTTCAGCGAACCCTTGAGCTTGAAGCCGATCACTTCCGGCAGCAGCATCGATTGCGGCTGGCCGAGCATCGCGGCTTCCGCCTCGATGCCGCCGACGCCCCAGCCGAGCACGGCGAGGCCGTTGACCATCGTGGTGTGCGAGTCGGTACCGACCAGCGTGTCGGGATAGGCCACCTCGAAGGTGCCGGTCTTCTTGCCGACCGTCAGCTTCTCCTTGCGGGTCCACACCGTCTGCGCGAGATATTCCAGATTGACCTGATGGCAGATGCCGGTGCCGGGCGGCACCACCGAGAAATTCGAGAACGCCTTCTGGCCCCACTTCAGGAACTCGTAGCGCTCCTGGTTCTGCTTGTATTCCTCGACCACGTTCTTGCCGAACGCCTTGTTGTCACCGAAGAAGTTCACGATCACCGAGTGGTCGATGACGAGATCGACCGGCACCAGCGGATTGATCTTCTCGGCGTCGCCGCCGAGCGCCTGCATCGCGTTGCGCATCGCGGCGAGATCGACCACCGCCGGCACGCCGGTGAAATCCTGCATCAGCACACGCGCCGGACGGAACGCGATTTCATGCTGCAGCTTGCGCGTCTTCATCCATTTCGACACCGCGATGATGTCGGCCTTCTTGACCGTGCGATCGTCCTCAAACCGCAGCAGGTTCTCGAGCAGCACCTTCATCGAATAAGGAAGCTTGGAAATTCCCTTCAGACCGTTCTTCTCGGCGGTGGGCAAGCTGTAATAAACGTAGGTCTTGCCACCGACCTTGAGGGTCTTGCGGCATTTGAAGCTGTCGAGCGAGGTCATGTGAGGAAATCCCAATTCTCAGTTATACCCGGCAAGGGTATTCAAGCACCGCCGTTTGGTCAGCCTATTGGCTTGCGGCGGCCGATTGTGTGCTGCATCAAGTTCCGGACTTATAGAATCTTTCTAGAAGCGCCGCCACCACGACAATCGCGCGGCAGCAGGGCGCGACCCACAAATTTGGATGCGCTACCCATAGGTTTTTAGAGGGCTGTGAAGGGACAAGATGCGGCTCTCGGGACGCCTGATCAATTGCATGCGTGGCGGCCGCGAGGTGTTTTCGGGCCTCGATTTCGAGGCTTCGTCCGGCCAGGCGCTTGCCGTCACCGGCCCCAACGGATCGGGCAAGACCTCGCTGCTGCGCATGATCGCCGGGCTGCTGGCGCCGGCGGGCGGGTCGCTCGACCTGGAAGGCGGCGAAGCCGAACTGACCCTGCCGGAACAATCCCACTATCTCGGCCACCGCGACGCGATGAAGCCCGCACTCAGCGTCGCCGAAAACCTGTCGTTCTGGCGCGATTTTCTCGGCGGCGATGGCGCAGATACCGGCCAATGCCTCGCTTCGGTCGGGCTCGGCCACGCCACCCATCTGCCGGCGGCGTATTTGTCGGCCGGTCAGCGGCGGCGGCTGTCGATCGCCCGGCTCCTGGCGGTGCGGCGGCCGGTCTGGCTGCTGGACGAGCCGACCTCGGCGCTTGATGCGGCCGGGCAGGACCTGTTCGCCGGACTAGCGCGCGACCATCTCGCCCGCGGCGGCATCGTCATCGCCGCCACCCACGCCCCGCTCGGCATCGAGGCGCAGGAGCTGCGGATAGGAGGCGCGACATGACCGCCCTCGCCGCACTGATCCGGCGGGACATCAGGATAGCGCTGCGCGTCGGCGGCGGCGCGCTGATCGGTGTGCTGTTTTTCCTGACCGTCACGGTGCTGATGCCGTTCGCGATCGGACCGGATCTGGCGCTGTTGACCCGGCTCGGCCCCGCGATCCTCTGGCTCGGCGCGCTGCTGGCGAGCCTGCTGACGCTCGATCGCCTGTTCACATCGGACCATGACGACGGTTCCCTCGACCTGATCGTGATGGGCCGGACCCCGCTGGAACTGGCCTGTGCGGCGAAAGCGCTGGCGCACTGGCTCGCCGCCGGGTTGCCGCTGGTGATCGCAACCCCCGTGCTCGGGCTGCTGTTGAACCTCGATGCCGCCGCGACCGCGGCGGTGGCGCTGACGCTGTTGGTGGGGACCCCGGCGCTGACCTTTACCGGCATGATCGGCGCGGCGCTGGCCGTGACATTACATCGCGGCGGGTTGCTGCTGGCGGTGCTGGTACTGCCGCTGTCGATCCCGGTGCTGATCTTCGGCGTCGCGGCCTCGCAGGCCGCGATATCCGGGCCGCTGTCGTTCGGAACGCCGTTTTCGATCCTCTGCGCGCTGTCGCTGGTGAGTTTCGTGATCGGGCCGTTTGCCGCTGCGGCCAGCCTGCGGCATGGGTTGGACTAGTTTGACGCCGATCAACTCTCGCGGAGGCGAAATGAAACAAACCAAGCCGCATTGCCTGCCCCGCCGCTGACGACTATCAGGATGCCATGACGCTGCTCGACCTCGCCAACCCCACGAAATTCCTGTCGCTGACGGCGCGCGTGCTGCCGTGGCTGGCGGGCGCGACCGCGATCCTGCTGCTGATCGGTTTCTATCAATCGGCGATGGCGCCCGACGACTACCAGCAGGGCGCCACCGTCAAGATCATGTTCATCCACGTACCGAACGCGTGGCTGTCGATGTTCGTCTGGGGCGTGATGAGTCTCTCGGCGCTCGGCACGCTGGTGTGGCGGCATCCGCTCGCCGATGTCGCCGCCAAGGCCGCCGCACCGATCGGCGCCGCCTTCACCTTCCTCGCGCTGGTCACCGGCTCGCTGTGGGGCCGGCCGATGTGGGGCACCTATTGGGAATGGGACGCGCGGCTGACCTCGGTGCTGATCCTGTTTCTGATGTATCTCGGCCTGATCGCGCTGTGGCGCGCGGTCGACGATCCCTCGCGGGCGGCGCGGGCCGCCGCGATCCTGACACTGGTCGGCGCGCTCAACCTGCCGATCATAAAATTCTCGGTCGACTGGTGGAACACGCTGCATCAGCCGGCCTCGGTGATGCGGATGGGTGGACCAACACTCGATAAAGCTTTCCTGATTCCGTTGCTGGTGATGGCGATCGGATTTTCGCTGCTGTTCGTCACCCTGCATCTGGCGGCGATGCGCAACGAGATCCTGCGCCGCCGCGTCCGAACCTTGCAGATGATGCAAGCCAGCCAGCAGGCGGCGTGACGCGATGGCGCTCGGTCCCTACGCCTCCTTCATCGTGACGTCCTATGCGCTGGTGACGGCCGTGGTGCTGATCCTGATCGCCTGGATCGCGATCGACTATCGCCGGCAGAAGGCGCGGTTGCGCGAACTCGAGGCCAGCGGCGTCACGCGCCGGTCCGGCCGCAACGCAACGGAAATCTGATGAGTGAGCCGACGCAATCGGAGGTTCCCCCGCGCAACCGGCGCTGGGTGGTGGCGTTGCCGCTGATCGGCTTCGCCGCCCTCGCCGGACTGTTTCTGGTGCGGCTGCACGGCGGCGATCCCTCCAAGATCCCCTCGGCCTTGATCGGCCGCCCGGCACCGCAAACCGCGCTGCCGGCGCTGGAAGGCCTCGTCGTCAACGGCGCCGCGGTGCCGGGGCTCGATCCGTCAGCGTTCAAGGGCAAGGTCAGCGTCGTCAACGTCTGGGCGTCCTGGTGCGTGCCCTGCCACGACGAAGCGCCGCTGTTCGTTCAACTGGCCAACGACAAGCGGCTGCAGGTCGTCGGCATCAACTACAAGGATTCCCCCGACAACGCCCGCCGCTTCCTCGGCCGCTACGGCAATCCGTTCGGCATCGTCGGTGTCGATGCCAACGGCCGCGGCTCGATCGAGTGGGGCGTCTACGGCGTGCCCGAGACCTTCGTGGTCGGCCGCGAAGGCACCATCCTCTACAAGATGGTCGGGCCGGTGACGCCTGACAATATCGACAGTGTGCTGAAGGTTGAGATCGAGAAGGCGCTGAGAGCGGGGACGTAAACCCAAATATTTCCGGCCTTTTATCTGCCGTTCATTCTGGGGCCATGGCGCCGCCATGAATCCGAAGCTAGCTTAATGGCGTTACTTAAACCGTCCTTGGAGGGACACTTCTATGCGTCATTTTACCCTCGCTTCCGTTCTCGCTACCGCGCTCACTTTGGGCATGCTGACGGCGACCCCGTCGATGGCCCAGACGGCGCAGCCCGCCGCCAAATCCGACGGCAAGATGATGGCGCCGGCTCCGAAGGCGCCCGCCGCCGAGTCGAAGATGGCGCCCGCGCCGAAGGTTGAGTTGCTGGATATCAACACCGCAACCGCCGACCAGCTCGACGCGTTGCCCGGCATCGGCAAGGCCTATTCGGCCAAGATCATCGCGGGCCGCCCCTACAAGGGCAAGGACGACCTGGTGAACAAGGACATCGTCCCGCAGAAGACCTATGACGGGATCAAGGACAAGATCATCGCCAAGCAGAAGAGCTGATTGCGTCCAGCCTCGATCTGAAGAACGCATCGGCGCCCTGCGCCGGTGCGTTTTTCTTTGGCGATTCGCTCACCCCGTGCCCCGGACGCAGTGCATCGCGAAGCGGTGCGCTGCAGAGCCGGGGCCCATCGTGCGGGGCGAGAAGTGTGGGTCCCGGCTCTGCGTCGCATCGTGAAGAACGCTGCGCCGCGGCCGGGACACGCAACAACTACTTCCGCACATCCCCGCCGTCCGCCTCGCTCGCCTCGAGCGTGGCCGGCTCCAGATGGTAGCGCTTGGTCAGCGGCATCTGCGCGATCGCAAAAACCATCGTCAGCGGCGTCACGCCGAACACCTTGAAGTTCACCCAGAAGTCGGTCGACTGGGTGCGCCAGATGATTTCGTTCAAAATCGCCATGCCGAAGAAGAACAGCGCCCAGCGCAGCGTCAGGATGCGCCAGCCCTGCGGCGTCAGGTTGAACATCTGGTCGAACATGATGGCGATGAAGGAGCGGCCGAACAAAAGCCCGCCGCCGAGGATCGCGGCGAACAGGCCGTAGATGATGGTCGGCTTCACCTTGATGAAGGTTTCGTCGTGCAGCACCAGGGTCAGCGTGCCGAACACGATGACGATGACGCCGGTGACGACCGCCATGATCGGAATGTGCCGCGTCACCACATAGGACGCGATCATCGCCGCCACGATCGCCACCATGAACGCGCCGGTGGCGACGAACAGATTAGCTTTGGCGTTGGCGACAAAGAACACCAGCAGCGGACCGAGTTCGGTCGCGAGCTTGAACAGCGGGTGCGGCTGGGTCTTGTCCATTTCATTCCCTGTGTTGCCGTCATCACCCGCCTTGTGCGCAATTGCGCACTGGAGCGGGTGATCCAGTATTCCAAAGCGCCTCGATTCCAATCAGCGGCGCGGCGTACTGGATGCCCCGCCTGCGCGGGGCATGACAAGTTAAAACCTAAGACTCAATCCCTGCGATCGCGTTGGCGAAATCCCGCGCGGTGAACGGCGCCAGGTCGTCGACGCCCTCGCCGACGCCGATGAAGTGCACCGGCAGTTTGAACTTCTCCGCCAGCGCCACCAGAATGCCGCCGCGCGCGGTACCGTCGAGCTTGGTCATCACGAGACCGGTGACCCCTGCGGTACGATGAAATGCCTCGACCTGCGACAGCGCATTTTGTCCCACCGTGGCGTCGAGCACCAGCAGCACCGCATGCGGCGCCGAGGCGTCGACCTTCTTGATGACGCGAACGACCTTTTCCAGTTCGTTCATCAGCTCGGCCTTGTTCTGCAGCCGGCCGGCGGTATCGACCAGCAGCACGTCGATCTTCTGCTCTTTGGCGGCGGTCAGCGCATTGAAGGCAAGGCTTGCCGAATCCGAACCCTGCGCACCGGCGATCACCGGCGATCGGGTGCGCTCGCCCCAGACCTTCAACTGCTCGATCGCCGCGGCACGAAAGGTGTCGCCGGCCGCCAGCATCAGCGTGCGACCCTCGGCGGAAAGTTTCGCCGCGAGCTTGCCGATGGTGGTGGTCTTGCCGGAGCCGTTGACGCCGACCACCAGAATGACGAACGGCTTTTGCGACGAGTCGATCTCCAGCGGCTTTGCCACCGGCGACAGCACCTTCTCGACTTCGGTCGCGACCACCGTCTTGACGTCGTCGGCCGAGATCGCCTTGTCGTAGCGGCCGGCGCCGACGGCGGTCGCGATGCGGCCGGCGACTTCGGTGCCGAGATCGGCGCGCAGCAGCACATCCTCGATATCGTCGAGCATGGCGCGGTCGAGCTTGCGTTTGGTGACGAGGTCGGCAACGGCGGACCCAAGCGAACTCGAGGTTCGCTTCAGGCCGCCCGAGAGCCGCCGCCACCAGCTCAATTTGGGGGTTCCGGGAGTGGTATCGTTCATGTCGGCGCTGTGTTAGCGGTTTCGCGCCATGAGCGAAAGTCACAACAAGCCGTTCGACGTTTCCCCGGCATCACTTGATGTCCGCGGGAAATCGTTTGATATCCCAGGCCTTTCGGCGGAAGAAATCCAGGCCCGCGTGCTCCACCGCGACGGCCTGATGCTTGTCATCAACAAGCCCGCCGGCCTGCCGGTGCATCGCGGCCCCAAGGGCGGCGCCAATCTGGAGGCCTCGTTCGACGGCCTGCGATACGGCCTGCCGCGGCCGCCGGTGCTGGCCCACCGGCTCGATAAGGATACCTCCGGCTGTCTGGTGCTGGGCCGCCACCGCAAGGCCACCGCTTCGCTTGGCCTGCTGTTCAAGCACGGCAAGATTTCCAAGACCTATTGGGCGGTGGTCGAAGGTGGACCCAGCGAGGACGAAGGCACCATCGACATGCCGCTCGGCCGCCTCAACGAGGAACGGGGCTGGTGGCAGAAGCCGGACCCGGACGGTCAAAAAGCCGTCACCAACTGGAAAGTCTGCGGACGCGGCGATGGCCTCTGTTGGCTGGCGCTGGAGCCGGTCACCGGCCGCACCCATCAACTGCGCGTGCACACGTCAGCCACGGGCTGGCCGATCGTCGGCGACAACATCTATGGCAGCGGCCCGCGTTTCGGCGAGCCGATCCTGCATCTGCATTCGCGCGAGATCGGGATTCCGATTTCGCGAAACAAGGAGCCGGTGCGCGTCGTGGCGCCGGCGCCGGAACATATGCATGAGCGGCTGCGCAAGTGCGGCTGGAACGGGGAGTAGCTTCCTCCCCCTCTCCCACCCTCCTTTGTCATCATCCGCGAAAGCGGATGATCCAGTACTCCAGAGACGGGTGTGATTGAATCGAGAAGCCGCGGCGTACTGGGTCGCCCGGTCAAGCCGGGCGATGACAGCTCACACTGTCAACCGCGAACCATCATTTCCCGTGACAACCAGCGCCATCACCGCGCCCGGCATTTCACCCTCAATCGCCACGGGGAGGAAATGCTCGGTGCGGCCCTGGCTCCCGCTCTCGATCAAAACCTGACGCGTTGCGCCCGTCTCCGACGCCAGACGCCTTTGCAACGCCGCCTCACCCGCCGCGCGCAATCGCTTCGCGCGTTGCTTGATCGCCTCGCCCGCCACCTGCGGCATCCGCGCCGCCGGCGTGCCCGGGCGCCTGGAGTAGGGAAACACATGCAGGAAGGTGAGATCGCATTCATCGACCAGGTCCCGCGAACGGGAAAACATCTCTTCCGTCTCGGTCGGAAAGCCCGCGATGATGTCGGCACCAACAGCAATATCCGGCCGCAGCCGCCGCACATGCGCGCAAAATTCAATGGCGTCGCGGCGCGAATGCCGCCGTTTCATCCGCTTCAGAATCAGATCGTCGCCGGACTGCAGCGACAGATGCAGATGCGGCATCAGCCGCGCATCGTCCGCGATGACGTCGAGCAGGTC
The DNA here is from genome assembly GCF_900099825.1 of Bradyrhizobium ottawaense. Lineage (NCBI taxonomy): Bacteria > Pseudomonadati > Pseudomonadota > Alphaproteobacteria > Hyphomicrobiales > Nitrobacteraceae > Bradyrhizobium > Bradyrhizobium ottawaense. The sequence goes on from NZ_LT629693.1 coordinate 3,633,068, forward strand.
GCGGTCGGCCTCGATCGAATCGATCGACGAGATCCGAAGGCGCTTCAGTTCCGGGACATGCCGCAGGATCTGTTTTGTGAGCTGCCCGAGCTTCGGTTCGCCCGGTAGATCGGCACCGTAGCTCGTCATGTCGACGCCGGTCAGCACGATCTCGGCATGGCCGTGCGCGGTCAACGCGCGGACCTGATCGACCACGGCGCCCATCGGTACCGAGCGCGAATTGCCGCGGCCGTAAGGGATGATGCAGAAGGTGCAGCGGTGGTCGCAGCCGTTCTGCACCTGCACGAACACCCGCGGCAGGCCGGTCTTGAAGCCGTCGAGCAGATGCGGCGCCATTTCCTTCACCGACATGATGTCGGCGACCGCGATTTTTTCGCTGGCCTCGATGCCAAAGCCGCCATCGAACGCGGAGCGCGCGTCGCGCCAGGCCTGCCCGCGCATTTTATCGTCATTGCCGACGACGCGATCGACCTCGCTCATTGCGGCAAACATGTCCGGCTGAGTCTGCGCCGCGCAGCCGGTGACGACGATGCGCACGTCCGGCCGTTCGCGCTTCAGCCGCCGGATCGATTGCCGCGCCTGCGCCACCGCCTCGTTGGTGACGGCGCAACTGTTGATGACGACGGTATCGGCAAGCCCGGCGCGCTCGGCCTCTTGCGCGATCACCTCGGACTCGAAGGCGTTGAGGCGGCAGCCGAAGGTGAGGACGTCGACGCTCATCTCACGCCAGCCCCTTAAGCAACCGACGCGAACAGCGCCGGGTCGAACCGGCCCTCATATTCGAAATCGGCGGTGCCGGTCATCAGCACGTGGTCGTCGCGCTCGCGCCATTCGATCGAAAGCTTGCCGCCGGGCAGCGTCATTTCAACCGTGCGGTTGGCGCGCTTGAGCCGGGCCGCCGCGACCGCGGTCGCACAAGCCGCCGAGCCGCAGGCCCGGGTCAATCCGGCGCCGCGCTCCCAGGTGCGCATCGTGATGTGGTCGCGATCGACGATATGGGCCAGCGTGATGTTGGCGCGCTCGGGGAAAATCGGGTGATTTTCCAGGAGCGGCCCAAAGCGTTCGAGGTCGTAGGCGTTGACGTCGTCGACCCAGAAGATCGCATGCGGGTTGCCCATGCTCACCACCGAGGGCGAATGCAGGATCGGCGCGTCGATCGGCCCGACCTGCAATTCGATGTAGCGGGTGTCGCGAAATTCTTCCGCCAGCGGAATATCCTGCCAGCCGAACTTCGGCGCACCCATGTCGATCGTATAGAGATCGGGCGCCGGACCCTGCCAGCAGTTCAACAGCCCGGCGCGGGTCTCGAACGTCGCGGCGGACTGGCCGGTCTTCTCGAACAGGCGGCGCACCACGCAGCGCATGCCGTTGCCGCAGGCGCCGGATTCCGAGCCGTCATTGTTGTAGATCTTGATGAAGGCCTCGGTGCCCTGCAGCCGCGGCGGCTGCAGCACCATCAACTGGTCATAGGGCACACCGGCGGGCGATGCCACCGCGCGCGCCTCCTCGGCCGTGACGCCGGCCTTCGAATCGCGCAGATCCACGACGACGATTTCGTTGCCGATCCCGTTCATCTTGGCAAAGGCGTGATTGGCGAGCGCGCTCATGGATTTTCCTAATTTCCGCCTGCTTATATGGCGAATGTTGGCCAATTGCCTAGTGCGCAGAGGTGCATGACGCATCTGTCATGGGACGAAAGCACGCCCCGCGTGTTAGGAACCCGTTGCGCCTTTTGCGGGCATCGGCCGGGACACGCCGCGAGCGCTTGATGTGCCGCAGGCGCTTTGGTGGGATGGAGAATACCTGAATGAACCGTATCCGCAGTTTCCGCTCGGCCCTGGTCGCGCTGATATCAGTCGCGGCGATCGCGCTTGCCGGCGCCGCCCTGGCGCAGACCCCGGCCGCCACGCCAACCCCGAGCCCGCAGGCCACCCCGGCACCGCCCGCCTCCGCACCCTCCACGGCGACACCGGCGGCTACACCCACCCCGGCCGCATCGGCCACACCAGCACCGGCTGCGACGCCGGCCCCGGTCGCGAGCCCGTCGGCAGCACCCTCACCCCCGCCGGCAACCGCACAGACCCCGGCCGCCCCGCCGCCCGCCGCGACCGTCCAGACCGCCGACCCCTTCGGCGAGCCGTTCGTGCTGGAGCCCAAAAAGGTGGTGGTCATGAAGGGCACCGCCAATTGGGATGCGGCGTTCGACACCCTGATCGATTCGTTCAAGGCGCTGACTGCGCTGCTCGACAAGCAGGGCATCAAGGCGGCAGGCAATTCGATGATCGTCTACACCTCGACCGACGATACCGGCTTCACCTTCCTGGCCGAAATTCCGGTCGAACAGGATCCGAAGAACCTCGCCAAGGACATGAGCATGGGCAAATCGCCCGAGGGCAACGCGCTGAAATTCGTCCATCGCGGCTCCTACGACAACATGGACAACACCTATGAGGCGATCACCAATCACCTCGACGACAAGAAGCTGGAAGCCAAGGACACCTTCATCGAGGAATACATCACCGATCCCTTGAAGACGGCCGAAGACAAGCTGGTGATCAACGTCTATGTGCCGCTGAAGTGAGACCCATGAAGCATTCGCTCGCGCTCGTCGTCGCCGCCGCCACCTGGCTCGCCGCGCCCGCGTCGGCCGAGACGGCGCCGCCGCCGGCGATCTCCGTGACCGGCGATGCCACCGTCTCGGTGCCGCCGGACCAGGCGCAGATCGACGGCGGCGTGACCTCCGACGCCAAGACCGCGCGCGAGGCCTCCGACGCCAACAATGCGGCGATGGGCAAGGTGCTGCTGGCGCTGAAGGGTGCCGGCATCGACGAGAAGGACTATCAGACCTCGCGGTTGTCGCTGCAGCCGCAATACGCGCCGAACCGCTCCGGCCCGTCGCCCGTGGTCGGCTATCGCGCCAGCAACCGCGTCACCGTGCGGCTGCGCGACGTTACCAAGGTTGCCGGCATCATCGACGTCCTGGTCGGCGCCGGCGCCAACGAACTCGGCGGCATCAATTTCATGGTGTCGCAGGCCTCGAAACTGCTCGACGACGCCCGCGAAAAGGCTGTCGCGGACGCTCGCCGCAAGGCCGAAATCTACGCCAAGGCCGCCGGCGTGACGCTCGGCGAACCGCTCAGCATTTCCGAGGAAGGCTCGGCCCCACCTGTCTTGCGCGGCAAGATGATGGCTCCGATGGCGGCCGGTGCCGCGGTGGCGCAGGGCGAAGAGACGCTGTCGGTGAGCGTGAGCGTGTCCTGGGCGATCAAGCCGAAGGAATGAAGGCGATCGATAGCTACGCCTGCAGTCCTCATCCTGAGGAGCGCGCATAGCGCGCGTCTCGAAGGATGGGCTACGGGCCTCATGGTTCGAGACGGCGCTTCGCGCCTCCTCACCATGAGGGATTACTTTCCCCGAGCCTTCTAGATCTCCACCACCTGCCCCGGCTTCAATGCCGCAAACCGCTCGCGCGGAATCTTCGCTTGATCGAGCGCCTCGCCGAGCGCGATGACAGGCGCGTCGATCGCTTCGTCGGTCAACTGGAACGTGCCGTGATGATGGGCCAGCGCCTGCTGCGCGTCGCAATCGGCCAGCGCCTTCACGGCGTCGGACGGATTCATGTGCTGGTCCTTCATGAACCAGCGCGGCTCATAGGCGCCGATGGGCAGGATCGCCAGCCGCAGCGGACCGTGCTTCTCGGCGACGCGGCGGAAATGCTTGCCCTCGCCGTAGCCGGAATCGCAGACGATGTAGAGCTTGCCGGCCGGCGTCTCCAAAACAAAACTCGCCCACAGCGCCTTGTTGCGGTCGAACAATCCGCGCGCCGACCAGTGCCGCGTCGGCACCAGGGTCACCGCGAGGCCATGGCCGAGCTCGACGCGATCCTGCCAGTCGAACGCCTCGGCCTTGATCGCCGCATCCGCATCGCGCATCGTGACGTCGTTGCCGAGCGGCGTGATCACCCGCGGTGAAAACCTGGCGGCGAGTTTCGACAGCGTCGCGAGGTCGAGATGGTCGTAATGGCCGTGCGACACCAGCACGATATCGATCCTGGGCAACGCGTCGAACGCGATGCCGGGATCGTTGTGCCGCTTCGGTCCGGCAAACGAGAACGGCGAGGCGCGCATCGACCACACGGGATCGACCAGGATATTGAGGCCCGCGGTCTGGATCAGCCAGCTGGCATGGCCGACGAACGACAGCCGCACTTTGTTGCCCTCGACCCGCGCCGGCGGCGTGTCGGCATGGGGGCTCGGCACCCACTCCGGCCAGTCTTCGCGCTTTCGGCCGGAGCCGAATTGCCAGCGCAGCACCTCGTCCAGCGATTTCGGCGGCGCGCCGTCGGGATCGAAGAAATGCAGGCCATCGAAATGGTCGGAGACGGGGCCGTCATAGGTTTTCATGAGGGACATCCAGATTGACGGCACACCCACGGCCGCGGCGGCGCCGGCTAGCACTGAAGCGATGGCGGGTGATGGGCACGGGAGGGGATCACGAAGGAAGGGAGGGAGGAGGCATGTCCCGATATATGGCGTGCGCCGGCCCAACGGGAACCCTGCGGCCATTTGGACCCCTGCGCTCTGCGCCGAAATTTTCCGAATTCCTGAAACCTCAGCTATTACAATGGCTTGATGGAGGTATAATAGTAATCCTTAGCAACTTTGCTTGACTTTGCCTCTTTCCGGGGGTTTAACGCGCCAACTTCTCGGAAAGACGTTCTTTTCGACCCGCCGCCCGGTCCCTGAGACCGGAGGCCAACGCCCGACAGCGCGATGCGCCCTCGGGCGCAGAAGTGTTTGGAACACGACCTGGCGTTCAGGTTGTCATACCCCGCGAAGGCGGGTGATCCAGTATCCCGGAGTTGCTCGTTTGAACCGAGAGGCTGCGGCGTACTGGATACCCCGCCTTCGCGGGGTATGACGGTGGTGAATTAAGCGCCTGCAAGATGCAGGACAGAGGATAACGGCATTGTTCGACAATCTGTCGGAAAAGCTTGGTGGGATTCTCGATCGGCTGACGGGCCGCGGTTCGCTGTCGGAAGCCGACGTCGATGCCGCGATGCGCGAGGTGCGCCGCGCGCTGCTGGAAGCCGACGTCTCGCTCGACGTGGTCCGCAGCTTCACCGATCGCGTCCGCGAACAGGCGGTCGGCGCTACCGTCGTCAAGTCGGTCACACCGGGCCAGATGGTCGTCAAGATCGTCCATGACGAGCTGGTCAACATGCTCGGCTCCGACGGCCAGACCATCGACCTCAACGCGGTGCCGCCGATCGCGATCATGATGGTCGGTCTGCAGGGCTCCGGCAAAACCACCACCACCGCCAAGCTCGCGCGCCGCATGACCCAGCGCGACAAGCGCAAGGTGCTGATGGCCTCGCTCGACATCTACCGCCCGGCGGCGATGGAGCAGTTGGCGGTGCTCGGCCGCGACCTCGATATTCCGACGCTGCCGATCGTGGCCGGCCAGAAGCCCGCACAGATCGCGCGCCGCGCGCTGGAAGCCGGCAAGCTCGGCGGCTACGACGTGGTGCTGCTCGACACCGCCGGCCGCACCACGCTCGACGAAGAAATGATGAGCGAAGCGGCGGAGATCAAAACCGTCGCCAATCCGCATGAAGTGCTGCTGGTCGCGGATTCCTTGACCGGCCAGGACGCCGTCAACCTCGCCCGCGCCTTCGATGCGCGCGTCGGCCTCACCGGCATCGTGCTGACCCGCGTCGACGGCGATGGTCGCGGCGGTGCCGCGTTGTCGATGCGCGCGGTCACCGGCAAGCCGATCAAGCTGATCGGCACCGGCGAAAAGACCGACGCGCTGGAAGATTTTCATCCGAGCCGCATCGCCGGGCGCATTCTCGGCATGGGCGACGTGGTGTCGCTGGTCGAAAAGGCCGCCGCCAATATCGACGCCGAAAAGGCCGCGCGCACCGCCGAGCGGATGCGCAAGGGTCAGTTCGACCTGTCAGACATGCGCGAGCAGTTGCTGCAGATGGCGAACATGGGCGGCATCAGCGGTCTGATGGGCATGATGCCCGGCATTGCCAAGATGAAGAACCAGATTTCGGCCGCCGGCATCGACGACAAGATCATCAAGCGCCAGGTCGCGGTGATCGATTCGATGACGCGGCAGGAGCGCAAGAACCCCGACATCCTCAAGGCCAGCCGTAAAAAAAGGATCGCCGCAGGCGCCGGCTCCAAGGTCGAGGAAGTCAATAAGCTGCTCAAGATGCACCGGAACATGGCCGACATGATGAAGGCCATGGGTTCGGGCAAGCGCGGCCCGATGGCCGGCATCGCGCAGGCGATGGGTTTTGGCGGCGGCATGCCGTCGCCGGAACAGATGAAGGCGCTGGCGGAGAAGATGCCGGGCGGCGCCGCACCGGGCGGCATGCCCGCACTGCCAAAGGATCTTCCGGCCGGCCTTCGTTCAGGCCTGCCGAATCTACCGGGTTTAACCGGGCTCAGCGGCAAGCCGAATTTGCCGGGCCTCGGCTTTCCCGGGAAGAAAAAGTAATCGCGATCAATTCACCAACACATCCATCCAACCACACGCAGGAGAACTAAATGTCAGTCGTTATCCGCCTCGCTCGCGCAGGCACCAAGAAGCGTCCGGTCTATCACGTCGTCGTCGCCGACTCGCGCTTTCCGCGCGACGGCCGCTTCATCGAGCGTCTCGGCCATTTCAATCCGCTGCTGCCGAAGGACAACGAGGCGCGCCTCAAGCTCGACATGGACAAGGTCAAGACCTGGCTCGCCAAGGGCGCGCAGCCGTCGGATCGCGTGACCCGCTTCCTCGACGCCGCCGGCGTCGTCAAGCGCGCCGCGCGCAACAACCCGGAAAAGGCCGTGCCGCGCAAGGAGCGCAAGGCCAACGCCGAAGCCGCAGCGAAGAAGTAAGGCGTAGCGGCGCACGACGGTGGCAGCACCGATTTGCGTCGCCCGGATCGGCGCCGCGCATGGCGTGCGCGGCGCGGTAAAACTGTGGCCGTTTACCGAAGACCCGCTGGCCGTGATGGATTACGGCCCGCTGACGACGAAAGACGGCGCGCGCCAATTCGAGGTGACGCACGCGCGTCCGGCCAAGGACCATCTGGTGGCGACGCTGAAAGGTGTCGCGACCCGCGCGGACGCCGAACGCCTCAACGGCATCGAACTCTATGTCGCGCGCGAAAAATTGCCCGCGACCGACGAAGACGAATACTACCACGCCGACCTGATCGGGCTTGCCGCGGTCAATGCGGCCAATGAGCCGATCGGCCGCGTGCTGGCGATCCATAATTTCGGCGCCGGCGACATCATCGAGATCGCGCCGCCCTCGGGCCCGACGCTGTTGCTGCCGTTCACCAACGCGGTGGTGCCCACGGTCGATCTTGCCGGCGGACGCGTGGTGATCGAACTGCCGCAGGAAATTGAAGGCGACGACGTCCCGACGATCACGTGATGGGTTCCCCGATGACCTGGCGCGCCACCGTTCTCACCCTGTTTCCGGACATGTTTCCGGGACCGCTCGGCGTCAGCCTGGCGGGCAAGGCGCTGGCTTCGGGGCTTTGGTCGCTGGAAGCGCGGGACATCCGGGACTCCGCCACCGACCGCCACCGCAGCGTCGATGACACCCCGGCCGGCGGCGGACCGGGCATGGTGCTGCGGGCGGACGTGCTGGCGGCGGCGATCGATGCTGCGGATGTCAACCAGAGCCGTCCACGCCTGTTGATGAGCCCGCGGGGTCGGCCATTGACCCAGTCGCGGGTGGTGGAACTCGCCGCGGGGCCGGGGCCCCTGATCGTCTGCGGCCGGTTCGAGGGCATCGACCAGCGGGTGATCGACGCGCGAAACCTCGAGGAGGTCTCGATCGGCGATTACGTGCTGTCCGGCGGCGAAATCGCCGCGATGGCACTGATTGACGCCTGCGTGCGGCTGTTGCCGGGCGTGATGGGCAAATTGGCCTCCGGCACCGACGAGAGCTTTTCCGAGGGACTACTGGAATACCCCCAATATACCCGGCCGCAGGAGTTCGAGGGCCGGACCATCCCGGAAACCCTCACTTCCGGCGACCATGCCAGGGTCGCGGCCTGGCGCCGGGCCGAGTCCGAGGTCCTGACCCGGGCGCGGCGGCCGGATCTGTGGGCCACAAAGTCCCGCCAAACCGGGACAAAAAGCACGACAGACGGGTGACAAGCGCGCGCCTTTGCCTTATACGGGCGCCAAATCCGCGCATGGATAGATGGACGTTCGCAGCCCGCGCTGGACTGGCTGGGCGCGCCGCCGATGGAGATTTCAATGAACCTCATTCAAGAGCTCGAAAAAGAGCAGTTCGACAAGCTCGCCGCCACCAAGACGATCCCGGAATTTGGCCCAGGCGATACCGTGATCGTCAACGTCAAGGTGGTCGAAGGCGAACGCACCCGCGTGCAGGCCTATGAAGGCGTCTGCATCGGCCGTTCCGGCGGCGGGCTCAACGAGAGCTTCACCGTTCGCAAGATCTCCTACGGCGAAGGCGTCGAGCGCGTATTCCCCGTGATGTCGCCGATGATCGACTCGATCAAGGTGGTGCGCCGCGGCAAGGTGCGTCGCGCCAAGCTGTATTACCTGCGTCAGTTGCGCGGCAAGTCGGCCCGCATCGTCGAAAAGACCGAACGCGCTGCGGCCGTCGGCGAGTAATTCATCTCTTAAGGAGATGCGACCAAAAGCGCGGGGTTTTGCCCCGCGCTTTTTTGTTGCCCGGTACCTATATGGACATCTGCCCTGTCCAATCGATTGATTGTCGCGGCCACGGGGCCTGTGTTAGAAATTTAAAATGGTTCCAGATCAGACCAGCAAAGCCGGCCGGCGCGTCGCCCCCATCGTGATCGACGACCGCTCGCGGCTGCCTGGCCGCTTCTTCGGACGCTTTGCGACCTCGGCGACCTCAGAGCTTAGCCGCGCAGCCTGATGCTGCGCTGAATCTCCTTCTGCTCGCGCGTCGCCGCGCCTGACCCTCACATCGAATTTCTTTTGGAGCTTACGCTCATGTCCAAACCGACCACGCTGTACGACAAGATCTGGAACGACCACCTGGTGCACGAAGCAGATGACGGCACCTGCCTGCTCTATATCGACCGCCACCTGGTGCACGAGGTGACCTCGCCGCAGGCCTTCGAAGGCCTGCGTGCCACCGGCCGCAAGGTGCACGCACCCGAGAAGACGCTGGCCGTGGTCGATCACAACATCCCGACCACCGACCGCTCCAAACCCAATCCCGATCCGGAAAGCATCGAGCAGATGCGGGTGATGGAAGCGAACGCCAAGGAATTCGGCATCGAGTACTTCAACGAATTCGACAAGCGTCAGGGCATCGTCCACGTCATCGGCCCGGAGCAGGGCTTTACGCTGCCCGGCACCACCATCGTCTGCGGTGACAGCCACACCTCCACGCACGGCGCGTTCGGCGCGCTGGCGCACGGCATCGGCACCTCCGAAGTCGAGCATGTGCTGGCGACGCAGACGCTGATCCAGAAAAAGGCCAAGAACATGCGCGTGACGGTCGACGGCAAATTGCCCGACGGCGTCACCGGCAAGGACATCATCCTGGCGATCATCGGCGAGATCGGCACCGCCGGCGGCACCGGCTACGTGCTGGAATATGCCGGCGATGCGATCCGCGCGCTGTCGATGGAAGGCCGCATGACCGTCTGCAACATGTCGATCGAGGGTGGCGCCCGCGCCGGCCTGATTGCGCCGGACGAGAAGGCATTCGAATTCCTCAAGGGCCGCCCGAAGTCGCCGAAGGGCGAGGCCTGGGACGCCGCGATGCGTTACTGGGACACGCTGCGCTCCGACCAGGGCGCGCATTTCGATCACGAGCTCAAGCTGGATGCCGCCAAGCTGCCGCCGATCGTGACCTGGGGCACCTCGCCCGAGGACGTGGTGTCGATCGCTGGCCTGGTGCCGGACCCCGACCAGATCGCCGACGAAGCCAAGCGGCTGTCGAAGCATCGCGCGCTGAAATATATGGGCCTGACGGCGGGGACGAAAATCACCGACATCAAGCTCGACCGCGTCTTCATCGGCTCCTGCACCAACGGCCGCATCGAGGATCTGCGCGCAGCCGCCAAGGTCGCCGAGGGCAAGACCGTCAACGCCCATGTCAACGCGATGATCGTGCCGGGCTCGGGCATCGTGAAGGAGCAGGCGGAAGCCGAAGGCCTCGACAAGATCTTCATTGCGGCCGGCTTCGAATGGCGCGAGCCGGGCTGCTCGATGTGTCTGGCCATGAACCCCGACAAGCTGGCGCCGGAAGAGCGCTGCGCTTCGACCTCGAACCGCAACTTCGAGGGCCGTCAGGGCTTCAAGGGCCGCACCCACCTGGTGTCGCCGGCGATGGCGGCGGCCGCGGCGATTGCCGGGCATTTCGTCGACATTCGGGAATGGCGTTAAAAAGCGTTTTCGAGCGACGCGGGCACCGCTTCGCCTAGCAATCAAGCTTGCGCAGATTGCGTAGACTTATCTGCGGCAGAAAACGCGTCAGAACAAAACGCGCGGTTTGTCTCGACAACGAGGCGTTCTGGAAACGCCTCGTTAACGGGCTGGGCGCAGATTGATCCCTTGCGGAAGGACTTTCGTGAGGGAACCAGCCATGGCGGATAAGCCCGAATTCGTCGATATGATCAGCGAGGCGACCAAGCAGTCGCGTCGCAGCAATCAGTCACGCATGGTCGACCTGCCGCCGGCGGCGGGGACCAGGGAAACCTCGCGTCTCAGCCATCGATCGGAACGGCTCGAGCAGTGGCGGCTGGAGAACATCACGCCATGGAAGATCAAGTCCTGGAAGTTCAAGGATTGGGGCTGGGGCAGCTAAGCCCGCGACAAGAAAAACAGGCGCCCGATCGGGCGCCTGTTTCTTTTTGGCGAGATCTCACCAGTAGCGATAGTGATGCCAGCGATGGTGCCGATGGTGATGCCACCACGGGCGATACCGGCAGATCCTGTGCGGCCCGTAATAGGTCCAGACCACCCGGCAGTAGCGGTGCGCATAGCCGTAATAGGCCGGATAGTAGGACGGTCCGTAGAAACGCCGGAAGTGATGCCGGTGAAAGAAGTGCGGCCGGAAGTAGGCCTGGCGATAACCGCCATGGTGAAATGCGCGGTAGCCGCCATAGCCACCACCGCGGAACACGGGCGCGGCGCGAAAACCACCGCCGTGAAATCCACCGCCGTGAAAGCCTCCGCCACCGTGGAAGCCACCACCTCCTCCGTGGAAACCGCCGCCGCCATGGCCACCACCGCCATGACCACCACCGCCATGACCGCCGCGAACCTGGATCATCGATCCGTCGGTCGCGACTTTCGCTGACGGCGCGGTGCCCGGACTGGCAAGCGAAAGCGCCTCGGCGCGCTGTTGTGGGCTGGCCGCGAGAACGAAGATCGCCGCAGCCGCAAGGCCCAGACGGCGGACAACGCCGCGTCCGGGATTGGAAATCATCATCGATGAACCTCCCTGGCCGGCGACGACGCCTTGCGCCGCACGGCGGCTGGCTTCGCCGCGTTGGTGTGCGGTCGCTCCCAACATGACGTTAGAGACAGGCGCGTGAACGCGCCATGAATGCGCGGGTCGTGGAGAAAATCTCTGTTGTCGTCCCTGCGAAAGCAGGGACCCATAACCACAGGATTTGGTTGTTACGCGAGGCGTCAGCCAAACTGCCTCATCGATAGATCACGCAGTATGGATCCCCCGATGTGCCATTGCATATCTGAGCTCGCGCTTCGCTTGGCCGGAACGACGGAAGAGATTCATCATCACCAGAACGGACCAAAGCCGAGGCCGAACGGGAACGGTGCCGGTGCGTAATAGGGATACGGCCGATAGTAGTACGGCCGCGCGTAGTAGTAGGGCTGATAATAGGGACGATACGGGCGATAGCCGTAGTGACGATAATGGTGCCGATGGTAGCGTCGCGCGCTGAAGTCGGTCGCAGCTTTCGTGGCGAAACTCTGCGCCTTCACCCGCAGCGTCGCCGCGACGGCCTGGTTGATCGCCGATGGGCCGGCAAACCAAAGTGCGCCCGCGACAAGGGCGGCGCCGATCAAACGCTTCATGATGAACTCCTGATTGGGATCGATACGCGGATAACGTGAAACCATCGGGCCGGTTTCGCAACCGCGACATCATGCGCCAGTGACGGCTGAAACGAAAATAGGCCCGCGATCAACGGGCCTATTTGAATTCTGTGAGATATTACCAGCGGCGCCAGTGACGATGATGGTGCCAGCGGTGGTGACGATGCCAGCCGCGGTGCCAGCCATGATGATGTCCCCACCTCACTTCGGTGGTATCCGCCTTGATATCCTGCTGCACCGCTGTGGCGGCGGCGGGATTGCTGAGCGACAGTGCTTGTGCGCGTTCGGTCGGAGCCGCGAGAACGAGCAATGCGCCGACGGCCGCGAGCCCGAGTACTTTCGTCACCTGCATCTATGGTCTCCTTGGGTTCATGTGAGCCGCATCGACGCGACGCAGTTCACATGCTGAAGCTGCTCACGTGAATGCGATGTGAATGATTGCGCCACGAACATGAATGCGGATCACGTATCGTTGTTCCGCAGCGCTGCGACAATATTTTCACGCACGTGCGCAAAACCGGCGTAGACTATCGTCGTATCTTCTTGAGCTTCTTCTTCAGGAGATCGTCATGACATCATCATGCATACGCAGTTCGATATCGCGCGCTGCGCTCGCAGTTGCCGTGGTCGTTACGGAAGTGTGGTGGGCCAATGCCGCGCTCGCCTCGCAGGGCCCGGGCGGCGGCATGGGAACCGCAGGTCATCTCACCCAGGTGGCGATGGCGATCCTGGTCTACGGCGCATCAGCGCTTGTCGTCGGCGCCGGGCTGATCGGCGCCGCACGCGGACGCCAGGTGCGACGATAGAGCGCTCAGCCGCGCCGCCAGTAGCAGTTCATGCGCGGGGTGATCACCGCGCCACTCGGCCGGTACTCCTGCACATAGGTCGCGGTGCAATCCCGCACCGCGTTGGGGCCCGGGTTGTAGCGGGGATAGACGTCCAGCTCCCAATCGGGCCGGTAGATCGGCACGCGCCGCAGCGGCCGGCGGCGTTGGGAAGAGGCGTCCGTGATCGCGGGCGCCGGTGCGCTGCGCAACCCCGACGACGCCGTTTGCGCCTGCGCCGACACTCCCGGGAGTAAGAGCCCCGCAAAGGCAGCCAATATTGCGACCGTCACAATCCGCTTCATTCCATCCACCCGAGCCAGATATCGGGCCGTACGGTCTCCGATTGGCGGGCCAAGGTCAACCGTTGCAAGGCAGTATCGACGGCCGGAAACGCACGCTAGAAAGGCGACATGTGGACCGAAGCAAAAGCCCCCTCGCTCGCCGACATGGAAGCCATGGCGCATGAGGTATTCGAGCGCCTGCCGGCGGACTTTCGCACCCTGTGCGAAGGCGTGATCCTGCGCGTCGATGATTTTCCGACCGACGAAGTGCTCGACGAGATGCAGGCGCAATCCGAATTCGACCTGCTGGGCCTGTTCCAGGGCACCGGCCTGCCGCACCAGAGCCATGGCGACATCGCCCGCCTGCCCAACATGATCTGGCTCTACCGCCGGCCGATCCTCGACTACTGGGCCGAGCACGAGGAAACGCTGGGCCATATCGTCCGCCACGTCCTGATTCACGAAATCGGACACCATTTCGGGCTCTCGGACGCCGATATGGAGGCGATCGAGGCCAATGCAGGCTAGATTTGCGTTATTGGGCCTTTTGCCGGGACGGTATTCGCGATAAATGACGGCCCTATCCCTCATTTTTTAGACCGGGAAGCGATCGATGGAAAAGTTCACCACACTGGAAGGCGTCGCGGCGCCGCTGAAGATCATCAATGTCGACACCGACATGATCATTCCGAAGCAGTATCTGAAGACCATCAAGCGCACCGGCCTCGGCAAGGGGCTTTTCTCCGAACAGCGCTACAAGGATGACGGCAGCGAGAACCCTGATTTCATCCTCAACAAGCCGGCCTACCGGCATTCCAAGGTGCTGGTTGCCGGCGACAATTTCGGCTGCGGCTCGAGCCGCGAGCACGCGCCGTGGGCGCTGCTGGACTTCGGCATCCGCTGCGTGATCTCGACCTCGTTCGGCGACATCTTCTACAACAACTGCTTCAAGAACGGCATTCTGCCGATCCGCGTCACCCAGGACGACCTCGACAAGCTGTTCGACGATGCCGACCGCGGCTCCAATGCGACGTTGTCGATCGATCTCGCCAAGCAGGAGATCCGCGGCCCCGACGGCGGCACGGTGAAGTTCGAGATCGACCCGTTCCGCAAGCATTGCCTGATGAACGGCCTCGACGACATCGGACTGACGATGGAGAAGAAGGCCTCGATCGACAGCTACGAAGCCAAGGCGAAAAAAGAGCGCGCCTGGGCCTGATCCTTTCCGGAAGAAGCCCCGACCAAAAATCGGGGCTCTTTTTTATGAGGCGGCGCGGATGCGGCCTGACGTCGTCAGCTTCTGGCACGGCCCGCTCGACGGGCTAAGGCTGACATGCCTGCGATCGCAGGTCGCCGCCGGACACAAGGTCACCGTCTACAGTTTCGATCCGCTTCCCGGCCTGCCCGACGGCGTCGGCAATGCCGAGGCTGAAGCGATCCTGTCGCATTCCTTTGCCGAACGGCTGCGTCCGCCGCAGCCCGACGGAAGCTGGCGCGACTGGACCATTCTGCAGTTCAGCGATTTCTTCCGCATGCGGCTGATGGCGGAAAAGGCCGGGCTGTGGCTCGACGCCGACGTGCTGCTGCTGAAGCCGGTCGAGATCGATCCGGCAAAACCATATTTCGCCTGGGAGCGTCCGCGCCAGCTCGGCAACTCGGTGCTGTATCTGCCGCCGGACGACGCAATCGTGCGTGCGTTCGAAGACCTGATGGAACAGGACGAACTGACGCCGGACTGGCTGGCGCTACGCCATCGGCTGACATTTGCGTGGCGACAGTGGCGCGGCCGTTCGAACCGCCTGTCCGATATCAGGGTCGCGATCTACGGCCCGGCTGCGCTCACCGCACTGGCGCGCCGTGGCGGCGAATTGCAGCACGCGCTGCCGAAGCAATCGTTCTATGCGGTGCATGCCGAGCCGAAACTGTTTTTCGAACGCTCGAATTTCTCAGCGCTGCTCGCCGACCCCGGCATCATCGGCCTGCACATCTCCCCCAAGGGCCGCGGCGGCGAGAAGCCGATTCCCGGCAGCCTGTATGCTTGGGCGGCGGAGACGTTCGGAGCGCCCTGATCTTACCCTCCCTGGAGGGGGAGGGTCGACGCGAAGCGGCGGGGTGGGGTGATGGTCTCTCCTCACGAACAGTGCCCGAGTTGAGAGATCACCCCACCCCGTCTCGCTTTTCGCTTCGCTCAATGCGAGCCGACCCTCCCCCTCCAGGGGAGGGTAAGATCAGCGCGCACCGATACTAGCTTCCCATCGCCGCGATCGCGTCGGCAATTTCGATCGTGCGCTTCGCCATCTCGGCGTGCAGCCGTTCCACCATCCGGCCATCGAGCTGGATCGCGCCGCGTGAGGCGTTTTCCGGCCTGGTGAAAGCCGCGATGATCTTGCGCGCTTCCGCGACCTCTTCGGCCGGCGGCGTGAAGATGGCGTTGCAGGCATCGATGTGGCTCGGATGGATCAGCGTCTTGCCGTCGAAGCCGAGATCGCGGCCCTGGGCGCATTCGGCGGCAAAGCCGTCGATATTGCCGATGTCGCCGTAGGGCCCGTCGAGAATTTCCAGCCCGTGCGCGCGCGTCGCCAGGATGCAGTGCGTGATCATCGGGATCATCGCCGCCCGGCCCGGCTGCATCCGGATCCGCGTCTCCCGCGAGATATCATTCGGCCCGAACACGAAACCGGCAAGCCTGATTTCGGAATCCTTGGCCGCGGCGGCGAGCTTGTCGGCGTCCAGCACCGCGCGCGCGGTCTCGATCATGGCCCAGACCTTGATCGAGGCATCGGCATTGATATCGCTGAGCCGGTTGGCGATGGCGTTGAGATCGTCGACGGTGGAGATTTTGGGAACCAGGATGCCGTCCGGTTTGGCCTTGCCGGCCATGCCGACATCGTCGACCCACCAGGGCGTATCGAGGCTGTTGATGCGGATCAAAACCTCGCGCTTGCCGAACCCGCCGGCCGCAACGGCCTTGGCGATCTGGTCCCGGGCCACCGCCTTGGCGTCCGGCGCCACCGAGTCCTCGAGATCGAGAATGATACCGTCGGCGGGCAGCGTGCGCGCCTTTTCCAGCGCCCGCGCGTTCGATCCCGGCATGAACAACAGGCTGCGGCGCGGACGGGTCATGGGCTGGTTTCCTCGAGCATTTTTGGAAACCCACGCGGCAAATTGGGTTCGACTTCGCCGAATCCAATTTGCCGGTGGCTTGTTGGTTGGGCAGTATCCTATCGGAAAACCGGTGCCCACTTTTCCGGGATCATGCCGTAACATTTCGGGCCGCGCGCCGAAAGCCTTGTTCCGGTCATCGGCTTATGGTTAGGCAAGGGCCAATCAAGGTGCAAAACATGGCTCCCTTTCCCGAACATCTGATCGAAGGCTACCGGACCTTCACCTCGCAGCGGCTGCCGACCGAGCAGACGCGCTACCGGGAACTTTCCGAGCGCGGCCAGTCGCCCGCGGTCATGGTGATCGGTTGTTGCGATTCCCGGGTGTCGCCGGAAGTGATTTTCGACGCCGGCCCGGGCGAGCTGTTCGTGGTGCGCAACGTCGCCAATCTGGTGCCGGTGTTCCAGCCCGACGGCGGCGCGCATGGCGTGTCGGCGGCGCTGGAATATGCGGTCCAGGTCTTGCGGGTGAAGCACGTCGTGGTGCTCGGCCATGCCCAATGCGGCGGCATCAAAGCCTTCATCGACGATATCGATCCGCTGTCGCCGGGCGACTTCATCGGCAGATGGATGCAGATGTTCATCAAGCCGGGCGAGAAGGTCAGCCAGCGCGAGCATGAGAGCCGGCAGGATTTTACGACCCGGATCGAAAAGGCCGCGGTGTTTCGCTCACTTGAAAACCTGATGACGTTTCCGTTCGTGCGCAACAGCGTCGAGCGCGGCGAGATGAGCCTGCATGGCGCCTATTTCGGCGTCGCCGAAGGCTCGCTGTTCGTGCTCGATCCGAAGGCCAAGGAGTTTCGCGGCGTCAGCGAGATCGCGACGACCTGAGCCGGCGATTCGTAGCCCGGATGAGCGCAGCGACATCCGGGACTAATACCGACATCACCCCGGATGTCGCTACGCTCATCCGGGCTACGGAATCTTACTCGCCGCCGCTTACGCCGCCTTCTTCTTCGCGCTGATCAGCTTGCGGTTGATCAGGCATTCGGCGATCTGGATCGCGTTCAGGGCGGCGCCCTTGCGCAGATTGTCCGAGACGCACCACAGCGACAGGCCGTTCTCGACCGTATTATCCTCACGGATGCGGCTGATATAGGTGGCGTCCTCGCCGGCCGCCTCATATGGCGTGACGTAGCCGCCCGGCTCGTGCTTGTCGATGACGAGGCAACCCGGCGCGTTGCGCAGGATGTTGCGCGCTTCATCGGCCGTGATCGGGTTGGCGAATTCGATGTTGACGGCTTCGGAATGGCCGACGAAGACAGGCACGCGCACGCAGGTCGCGGTCAGCCTGATTTTGGGATCAAGAATCTTCTTGGTCTCCATCATCATCTTCCACTCTTCCTTGGTGTAGCCGTCCTCCATGAACACGTCGATCTCGGGGATGACGTTGAAGGCGATACGCTTCGGGAATTTCTTGTTGACCAGTTCGCTGTTGGTGTAGACGGCCTTGGTCTGCGAGAACAGTTCGTCCATCGCATCCTTGCCGGCGCCCGACACCGATTGATAGGTCGCGACCACGACGCGGGTGATGGTGGCCTTGTCGTGCAGCGGCTTCAGCGCGACCACCAATTGCGCAGTGGAGCAGTTCGGGTTGGCGATGATGTTCTTCTTGGTGAAGCCCGCGACCGCGTCCGCATTCACTTCCGGCACGATCAGCGGCACGTCCGGATCCATCCGCCAGGCCGACGAATTGTCGATCACCACGGCGCCGGCGGCGCCGATCTTCGGCGACCATTCCTTCGACACCGCGCCACCGGCCGACATCAGGCAGATATCGACGTCCGAAAAATCATAGTGCTCGAGCGCTTTGACCTTCAGGGTACGGTCGCCATAGGAGACCTCGACGCCGACGCTGCGGCGCGAGGCCAGCACCACGACCTCGTCGGCGGGAAATTTGCGCTCGTCCAGGATGTTGAGCATTTCCCGCCCGACATTGCCGGTCGCACCGACCACCGCGACTTTGTAACCCATCGTTCACTCTCCGAAGAAAAATGCTTGCCCGCCGCGTCAAGCGGAAAGGGAAGAGGCAGCGCTTCTATGCGAGAAACGCCCGTAAGACAACGTTTTACCGTGCGTTTGGGCGTTTGATGCATTCGTTTCCGGCCCCACCGGGCCCATCCAATTATACGACAAGAATCCATCCCATGCTGTCGGGCTTTGTCGACGAAGTCTGCGGCACCGTGGCCCGGCTGTGCGCCTATATGATGACGCTGGCGCTGATGGCCATCGGCGGTATCGCGCTGTGGCAGCAATTGCCGGATGCGACCGCGATGGCGCCCTCCATGCGCGATGGCTGGGCGGTGGCGACGCGCTCGGCGCCGGCCTTTGCCGTCAGCCAGTTCATTTTCCAAGGAAAAACAGAAGTTTACGAGATATCCCGGCACCCCGAAGGCGGCCGCAAGGACGTCTTCCACTGGAGCGGACCCGACAGCAAACCGGTCGCCGAACTCGAACTCTATCGGCCGGGCGACGAGCAACAGGCCATCCCCGCCGTCGCGGAAATCGCCGCGCGAATGGACCCGGACGGCGCCCGCGAACTGGAATCCGCCGGGATTGTTGATAGCAAATTCGGCCCGGTGACCCTGCTCCGCCTGGTCGGCGGTACGGAGAATGCCCGCGCCTGCCTCGGCTTCATGAAGCGCATCGACGATCCCAATTTCCGCATTTCAGGCTGGTCGTGCCAGGGCGACACGCTCCCGGCCCGCCGCGCCGCGATCGGCTGCATGCTGAACCGACTGATGCTGCTGACGACTGGAAACGAGCCCAAACTGGCGGAATTATTCGCCCATGCCGAACTCAGGCGAAGCGATTGCACGGCGACTTCAGCGCCGGCGCTGTCCGCGGACTGGCTGACCGGCGCCGACAACCCGCGGCTGCGCGGCGCGCTTTGATACCGGTTGGCCGGACCGGGCTTCCGCAAGCCCCCGCAATTGTGGCGACATCCGGCCAAGACACTGGTTTTCATGAAACTTTCTCGCTTTGCCAGGCATTATTGTGAGCCGGTGTGGCGCAATTGACCTAGCGACCCCACGTCAGGGGCGGCTACAGTGCCCCAACCAGACGTGACGATCCGCCAGCCTGCGCGGGTTGACCAGGACGAGGATGTTATGACCCCGAAATTTCCTGCTGCGAGCAAGCTCGCGATGCTGCTTGCTGCCGCGACCATCGCAGCAGTTACTGCGACCTCCGCCAGCGCCCAGTCGCGGCCGAAGTACGACAAGGACGGCCGCATCGTTTACGGTGCGCAGGGCCCGAACCGGTCCTACCAGCAGGGTCCGCATACCCGCGTTTACGTCACCACGCGCTCCTGGCTCGACGCCGGCACCGAAGTGCTGCCGGGCGACCGCAAGTTCCAGGACTACGCCTTCCCGCCGGCGATCGGTTATCCGGATTTCGCGCGCGAAAACAACAACCGCCCGATCGACCGCCAGCCGCTTAACCCGCCGTCGGATCTCGGCGGTGTCCCCACGCCGTTCCCGCTGTATTGATCGCGACCACTTCGCTTCATGAAAAAGCCCGGTCTCACGACCGGGCTTTTTGTTTTGCAGTTTTTATTTCGTAGGGTGGGCAAAGGCGCGTCTTCGCGCCGTGCCCACCATCCTCCTTTTCGTCGGTAGGACGGTGGGCACGCTTCGCTTTGCCCACCCTACGCTGTCCGACGTGCTTACGCGTGCAGCTTCTGCAATTCCTTCAAGATCGCATCGCCCATCTGCGTGGTGCTGGCCGCCGACGTGCCCTCGGACTTGATGTCGGCGGTGCGCAGCCCGCTCGCCAGCACGGCCGCGATCGCGGCTTCGATCTTGTCGGCCAGCGCGCCCATGTCGAACGAATAGCGCAGCGCCATCGCAAACGAGGAAATCATCGCGATCGGGTTGGCGAGGCCTTTACCGGCGATATCCGGCGCCGAGCCGTGCACCGGCTCGAACAGCGAGCGGCGCTTCTTGGTCTTGGCGTCGATCTCGCCGAGCGAGGCCGAAGGCAGCATGCCGAGCGATCCCGTCAGCATCGCCGCGATATCGCTGAGCATGTCGCCGAACAGGTTGTCGGTGACGATGACGTCAAACTGCTTCGGCGCCTTCACCAGATTCATGCCGCCGGAATCGGCGAGCTGATGCTCGAGCGTGACATCCTTGTATTCGCGCGCATGGACCTGCGTCACCACCTCGTTCCAGAGCACGCCTGACTTCATGACGTTGCGCTTTTCCATCGAGGTCAGCTTGTTGCGGCGCTTGCGCGCCAGGTCGAACGCGACGCGGGCGATGCGTTCGATCTCGTAGGTGTCGTAGACCTGGGTATCGATGGCGCGCTTCTGGCCGTTGCCGAGATCGGTGATGGTCTTCGGTTCGCCGAAATAGACGCCGCCGGTCAATTCGCGCACGATCATGATGTCGAGGCCTTCGACGATCTCGCGCTTCAGGCTGGAGGCCTCCGCCAGCGCCGGGTAGCACACCGCCGGTCGCAGGTTGGCGAACAGGCCGAGATCCTTGCGCAGCCGCAGCAGGCCGGCTTCGGGTCGCACCTCGTAGGGCACGCTGTCCCACTTCGGACCGCCGACGGCGCCGAAGATCACGGCGTCGGCGGCAGTGGCCTTGGCCATGTCGCCTTCGCTGATGGAAACCTTGTGCGCGTCATAGGCCGAACCGCCGACCAGCCCCTGCTCGGTCTCGAAACGCGCGATGCCCGCCGCGTTGATCCAGTCGATCAGGCGTTTCACCTCGCCCATCACTTCTGGGCCGATGCCGTCGCCGGGGAGAAGCAGCAGTTTATGGGTCGCCATGGTTCGTTACCTCAAGACTGGTGGTTTGGTCGTCGTTGCCGGGCAAAAGTGCGAAGCACGTATTCGTACTGAATGACCCGGCAATCCAGCTTTCTCTGAGAGGATGGATGCCCGGGTCGAGCCCGGGCATGACGAGACGAAGAAATTCGCGCCGGAGTGCTAAAACGCCCGAAGCGGCTTGGCAAGGCGCTCCGTCGAGGCGACAATCTCCGGCCAAGCCCGCCCCAAGACGGACCTCAAGACGGACCCCAAGAAATCTCATGACCCCAGCGGTACTTTTCGCCTTTGCGTCCGCGATCTTTCTCGGCGCCGGGGTCGTCACGGCGCAACGGGGCCTGCGGACGGTCGAGCCGCTGTCGGGCGCCGCCATCAGCGTTCCCTGCTTTACGGTGCTGTTTCTGCTGCTGTCGCCGCTGATCCTTTGCAACGAGCCGGTGGTCTGGCGGGGATTGCCGATTTTTGCCGCCATCGGGCTGTTTTTCCCGGCGTCGCTGACGCTGCTGACCTTTGCCTCCAACCGCGCGCTGGGGCCGGTCGTGACCTCGACGCTCGGCAACCTCGCGCCGCTGTTTGCGGTGACGCTGGCGGTGCTGCTGCTGCATGAGCCGTTGCACGCCCACCAACTGGTCGGCGCCGTGATCGCGGTATCAGGCGCCGTCATCATCACCGTGACACGGCCGCGCGATCTCGGCAGCTGGCGAAGCTGGGCGCTGCTGCTGCCGCTCACGAGCGCGCTGGTGCGCGGCGTGGTGCCGCCGATCGTCAAACTCGGACTCGAAGTCTGGCCCAGTCCGTTATGGGCCTGCCTGATCGGCTACATCATGTCGTCGCTGGTGGTGCTGACGGTGCAGCGCTTGCGCAAGGGAAGTTTTGCCGTCGAAGGAACCCGTTCGGGCCGGCTCTGGTTCGCGGTCACCGGCATCTCCAACGGGCTCAGCGCGTTGTCGCTGTTTGCCGCCGTCCGCAACGGGCCGATCACGCTGGTGGCGCCATTGGCGGCGATCTATCCGCTCGTCACCGTGGGCCTGAGCGCCATCATGCTCAAGCACATCGCGATCACGCCGCGGATTGTGGCGGGAACGCTGCTCACCGTCGCGGGCGTTGCCCTGGTGCTGATTGGCTAGCCTTATTCGCTAACCTTGGCCGCGCTGGAAACCGCCCATTGAACGCCGAATTTATCGGTGAAGTTGCCGTAGTGATCGCCCCAGAACTGCATCTTGAACGCAACGGTGATCCGCCCGCCCGCGGACAACGCGTCGAACAGCGCCTCGGCCGCGCCGGCGTCGTCGGCCTCGATGAAGATGGCGCATCCCTTCATCGGCTCTGAATCGGCGCCGTCGGATGCGCAGAGGCTAAGCCAGGGGCCTTCGAAGCGGGAGAACAGGACTTTCTGATTCCAAGATGGCCCGTCGCGTTCCGCCAGCGGCGTGCCTTCGATCCGCCGCAGCTCGACGATCCTGCCGAGGCCGCAGCCCTGGTAGAACTGCAGCGCGCTTTCGCAATCGCCCTTGAAATAAAGAAAAGCGGTGGCGCGCATGCGGGGCTCCAAAGGTTGAAAAGGGGTTTGAAACGGATTTGGGGACGGTGCGGGTGGCAAGCAAACCTATCGTTGCTGGAATGACAAGACACCATTGCAGACCGCCGGCTGTGCAAGTCAGGCTTTGCCTGTCACAATACGGCCCTTGCCGGAGTTTTCAGTGAAATCCCCTGACGGTCGACAAAACTACCCGCATCCCGCGTGGCTGATCCTCGTGCTGTCGCTCGCGCCGACGATCGGTCTCGGTATCGGCCGTTTCGCCTATTCGCTGGTGCTGCCGGATATGCGCGATTCGCTGCAGTGGTCGTATTCGGCTGCCGGCTTCATGAACACGATCAACGCCGTCGGATATCTGGCCGGCGCCTTGCTGGCGTCGCGGGTGATCCGGCGCTTCGGACTGCCGCGCACGGTGCGCTGGGGAACGCTGGCCGCGGTGGCGTCGCTGGCGCTGTGCGCCATGTCGGGCAATTTCATTGTGCTGAGTTTTGCGCGGTTGCTGGCAGGCATCGGTGCCGCCGGCGGCTTTGTCGGCGGCGCGGCGCTGGCCGCCACGATTGCGCAGTCCCGTCCGGAACGATCGAATTTTCTGCTGAGCCTGTTTTACGCCGGGCCCGGGCTCGGGATTCTGTCGTCGGGACTGATAGCCCCGTTCGTGCTGCAGGCGTTCGGACCGGGTTCGTGGTGGATCATGTGGTGGGCGATGACGCTGCTATCGCTGGTCCTGATCCTGCCGCTGCTGCTGGCGCCGCTGGGCGCGGCGACGACGATCAATCAAGCGACGACGATCGACTTCGCCGCCCGGCCGGTGCTGATCTATCTCATCGCCTATTTCCTGTTTGGCGCCGGCTATATCGCCTACATGACCTTCATGATCGCCTATGTCCGTGACGGCGGCGGCGGCGCCCCGGCGCAGAGCCTGTTCTGGAGCCTGATCGGCATCAGCGCGTTCGCGACGCCATGGGTATGGCGACGGGTACTGGCGCTCGACCGCGGTGGTCTCGCCACCGCGATCATTCTCGGCGCCAACGCCATCGGCGCAGCGCTCCCGATCTTCGGCCACTCACCTGTGCTGCTGGCGATCTCGGCGCTGGTCTTCGGGGTTGCGTTCTTCGCGGTGGTCGGATCGACCACCGCCTTCGTCCGATTCAACTACCCGCCGGCCGGCTGGCCGATCGGGATCGCGGCGATGACAATCTCCTTCGGCATCGGCCAGACGCTGGGCCCGATCGTGGTCGGCGCGATCACCGACGCAATGGGCAGCCTGTCGTTCGCGCTGAACGTCTCGGCCGCGATGCTGGCGCTCGGCGCGGTATTGGCGGCGTTTCAGAAGAAGCTGGTGCAGGAAGCGGCGACTAGCGAGTAGCGAATGGC
The DNA here is from genome assembly GCF_900099825.1 of Bradyrhizobium ottawaense. NCBI lineage: Bacteria > Pseudomonadati > Pseudomonadota > Alphaproteobacteria > Hyphomicrobiales > Nitrobacteraceae > Bradyrhizobium > Bradyrhizobium ottawaense. Next base: position 3,657,114 of record NZ_LT629693.1, read on the forward strand.
GAAGGCGAATTGTAGGCTCCCGTCATTCCGGGATGGTCCGAAGGACCAGACCCGGAATGACGGCTGAGAAGCTGGCGCCCTCTAACTCCCGCTGAACGAATTGTAGCCCTGGTCTTCCCAGTAGCCCCCCTTGTAGTCGTTGGTGACTTCCATCGACATCACGTATTTCGGGTTCTTGAAGCCGAGCTTGGTCGGCACGCGGATTTTCATCGGGAAGCCGTAGGCGCGGGGCAAGATCTCGTCGCCGAATTTGAACGTCATCTGGGTTTGCGGATGCAGCGCGCTCGCCATGTCAAGCGGCGAGTTGTAGCCGTCCTTGTCGGCGCACTGGAACCAGACATATTTGGCGCGGGTATCGGCGCCGATGATCTTCAGGAAATCGCGCAGCGGCGTGCCGGTCCAGCTTCCGATCGCGCTCCAGCCCTCGACGCAGATATGGCAGGTGATCTGCTTGACCTGCGGCAGCTTATAGAGCTCCTCCAGCGTCCACGGCTTGTTGTTGTCGACCAGGCCGCGCACTTCGAGCTTCCAGGTCTTGCCGTCGACTTCGGGCGCGTCGTCGACGTCGTAATAGGCGTTGAACGGGAACGGTTTTGTAATGTCGCTTTCCGAAAACGTCGGCGCCATCGCGTTGGGATTGAACATCCACGCCTGCACGCCGTCATTGAACTTCGAAACCTGCTTCAGCATCTGTTCGGCCGAAAAACTGTCCGACACGTCGCAGCCGGTCAGCAGCGTCAGCGCGCCGAGGCTGGCGCCCGAGGTGATGAAACGCCGGCGCGTCAGGTCCGGCATCGACTTCACGGCGTCGCCGAGCAGCAGCTTCTTGTCGACGCCCGGGATCAGGAGGTTGCGCATGCGGCCCATGATATTACTCCCTATCAACGGCCGATGATCATGGCGCGCAGGCTCTTGGGCACCAACACCGCGAGCGCGACATGAACCACCAGGAAGGCGACGATAACTGCCATGCAGATGAAGTGAACGTAACGGGCCACGTCATAGCCGCCGAACAGCGCCGTCAGCCATTGCAACTGGACCGGCTTCCAGATCGACAGGCCGGACAGCACGATGACGATGCCGACGACGATGATGCCGGCATACAGCAGCTTCTGCACGTAATTGTATTTGGAGAGATCGTCGTGCGACAGCTTGCCGGTCAGCGCGGCCTTGGTATCGGAGATCACGCCCGCCGGCGTGATCGGCAGCAGCTTCTTGCGGAAGCGGCCGGTGGCAAGACCGAGCGCCAGATAGATCAGGCCGTTGACCATCAGCAGCCACATCGCGGCGAAGTGCCACAGCAGCGCGCCCCCGAGCCAGCCGCCCAGCGTGATCGACGGCGGAAACGTAAAGCCGAACAGGGGCGAAGCGTTGTAGATCTGCCAGCCCGACATGATCATCAGCACCATCGCGACGGCGTTGGTCCAGTGCAGGGCCCGCACCCAGGCCGGCTGGATCACCTTCGTCGGGGTCGCTGTGGCGTGTTCGTCGCTGACTGCAAGGGTCGACATGGCTATTCCCGTTACCAACTCGTACCGGCTTATACGCCGGGAACCGGGTTCCTGTTACTGCCATGACGCGATCGGATCGATCCATGGCGCCAATCGAGTTCACAAAAAAGCGAGCCGGATTGCCCCGGCTCGCCGTCTTACGCGCCCCTGTCGGGACAACGCCGGGACGCGCGGGAGTTACGACGCCGGCATCAGCACGGTATCGACCACATGGATCACGCCGTTCGACTGGTTGACGTTCGAGATCGTGACCATCGAGGAACCGCCCTTGGCGTCGATGATCCAGACCTTGCCGTCGGCCTTCTTGACGGTCAGTTCTTCGCCCTCAACGGTCTTGAGCTTCTTGCCATCGGTCAAGTCGGACGCCTCGAGCTTGCCCGCGACCACATGGTAGGTGAGGATCTTGGTCAGGGTCGCCTTGTTCTCGGGCTTCACCAGCGAGTCGACGGTACCGGCCGGCAGCTTGCCGAAGGCGGCGTTGGTCGGCGCGAACACCGTGAACGGGCCCTTGCTTTCCAGCGTATCGACCAGGCCGGCGGCCTTCACCGCGGCGACCAGCGTGGTGTGGTCTTTCGAGTTGACGGCATTCTGGACGATGTTCTTGGAGGGGAACATCGCAGCGCCGCCGACCATCACGGTCTTTTCCTGCGCGCTGACCGGCGCGGTGATGGTGGCCGAGAAGGCAAGCGCGCTGAAGGCTACGGCGGACAAAAGTGCAATACGCTTCGACATGGACAATCTCCCGATTGATGAGGTGACCGACGGGTATCCGTCGGATCGTGTGAACAACAGCGGCGGAGGCTTCGAAAAGTCCGGCAGCGCCGTCGTTGGCCGAGTTACGGGAGGTTTCAGGGGCGGTTTCGAACTATAAATTATCGTGATGCGTGAAACTTTTGAGCAGGCGGGCCGTGAGGCTCCATGCACCACTGTTATGCCCGCGAACGCGGCATCCAGTACGCCGCGGCTTTTCGGTTCGACCATCGGTGTGTCTGGAATACCGACTCGTATTCTGCCCATCAAAAAAGAGGGCACAAAGAATCCGGGTGCGCGCTGTACCGGCCTTATTTCACCTTGTCCTGCGCCACATCCATAATCATGCGCACCGACAAATAAAGGCGCGGCACGATGGTCTCGAGCTTCACATACTCGGCGTCGTTGGAGTGGGCGCCGTAGCCGCTCAGGCCGAAACCCTCGATGACGGGGGCCGTGGTCTTGAGCGCGGCGAACGCGGCGTCGGTGCCGCCGCCGCTGGCAACGTCGAACACCTTCAACGGCAGCCCGAGTTCCTCGTAGATCGCGCTGCCGTGGGCGGCCAGGCGCCGCGAGGCGGGCGTGGCTTCCAGCGGCGGCCGGCGCATCTCGAACCGGAGCTGCACCTTGGCGTCGGGAATCCGCCGAGTCTGCACGCGCTGCCGCAGCGTGGCCTCCAACTGGGTGAAATCGGACACCCTCAACGCCCTTGCGTCCGCCTGGGCACTGGCCTGTGCCGGGATGACGTTGCGGTTGGTACCGGCCTGCGCGACCGTCCAGTTGAGAGTCAGGCCTTGGTCGCGCTGCGACAGGTCGCTCAATTGCAGCACCTGGTGCGACAGCTCGACCAGTGCGTTCACGCCCTTGTCCGGCGCCGAGCCGGCGTGCGAGGCCTTGCCGTCCACCGTCAGGTACGCCGCGCCGATACCGCTGGTGGCCAAGCGCAGGCGACCGTCCTCCCCGCCGCTTTCGTAGGAGAACACGGCGTCCTGTTCGCCCGCCATGCGGGTGATGGTGCTGCGCGAGCCCGGCGAGCTGATCTCCTCGTCGCCGTTGATCAGCACGGTCAGCGTGCCGTAGTCCGCGAACTTCAGTGTCTGCAGCATCGCCACGGCGTGCAGGATGAGGGCAACTCCCTGCTTGTCGTCGGCGATGGCCAGTCCGTAGGCGCGCTCGCCGTCGATGCGAAAGGGTTGGTCTTTCAGCATGCCGCGCAGATAGACGGTGTCCATGTGGGCGATCAGCATGATTTTCTTGCTGCCGGTCCCCTTGAATTCGGCGTTTACCATGGCGCCCGGCTTGGGCGGCGTGTCGCCCATCCGGTAGATGTCGGCCGGTTCGATGATCTCGACCTTGCCGCCCAGCCGGGTCAGGCGTTCGCCGATCAACGCCGCCAGCCCGGCCAGACCCTCGGCGTCCTTGCTGCCGGATTCGATGTTCACCAGGTCGCGCAGCGTGTCGAGCAGCGGGGCTTTTTCCTGCTGCGCCAGGTCGTGGATGCGATCCACCGGCGCAGCCGGCGCGGTCACGGCCGACAAGGCCAGGGTGCAGGCGGCGATACAGGCCAGGGAGAAATGCAGAGGGAACCGGACGGGACGCAACATCGTGAGCCTTTCAAAGAACGATCTGATGATTGAGGCTCGATCGAGCCTTCTGCCTTCGCAAAGAAACTAATCCCGATTCCCCGGCGTCTGGATGAAGCCGCGATTATGCGTCGGGCTGATCAGGATCTCATTCATGCACACCCGCGGCGGCATGCTGGCGACGAAGGCGATGGTGCGGCCGCAATCCTCCGGCTGCAGCATCTTGGCCTGCTCGGCTTCCGACGGCACCACCGGCCGCAGTTTCAGGATCGGGGTCGCGACCTCGCCGGGCGAGAAGCAGCAGGCGCGCAGGCCGTTGACGCATTCGTCCATGTTGAAGGAGTGGGTCAGCGCCTGCACCGCATGCTTGGTCGTGGTGTAGGCCGGGCCCGGCATTTTCGAGACGTGGCGGCCGGCCCAAGACGCAACGTTGATGATGCAGCCGTCCTTCTGCTTGCGCATCGTCGGCAGCACCGCGTGCATGCAATACAGCACGCCGTTGAGGTTGATCTCGACCAGTTTGTCCCAGCCTGACAGTTCCATGTCGGCCCAGCTTCGCTTCGGCACATTGATGCCGGCGCTGTTGACCAACAGATCGATCCGGGCATGTTTGCCGACGATCTGATCGGCGGCTTTGTTGACATCGGCCTTGTTGCTGACGTCGAGCGCGATGGCCTCGGCCTTGCCGCCGTTTTTGGTGATGTTCGCCACCACCTGGTCCAGCGCGTCCTTGCGGCGCCCCGAAACCACCACGATCCAGCCATCCGCCGCCAGTGCCTCCGCCGCGGCCTCGCCGATCCCGCTGCCGCCGCCCGTCACCCAGGCCACGCGTTTCCCGCTATTTGACATGCAAACTGTCTCCGTTGCTTTGTGAAGGGCGTTTTTGCTATTGAATTATGTGGTTGCCGCGTCCAACTGGACCGCACCCGCCCCCCGCAATGATGCATGAACGCGACCCGGAAAACCATCATGAACGCCAACCTGTTTTCTCGCCTGTTCGACAAGTTAGACAATCCGAACCGGCTCGCGATCGAGATGCCAGATGGCACGCACATCAGCTATGGCGACCTGATCGCCCGCGCCGGCCAGATGGCGAATGTGCTGGTTTCGCGCGGCGTCAAGCCGGGCGACCGTGTTGCGGCGCAAACCGAAAAATCCGTGCCGGCGCTGGTGCTGTATCTCGCGACCGTGCGCGCCGGCGCGGTATATCTGCCGCTCAACACCGCCTACACGTTGAACGAACTGGATTACTTCATCGGCGATGCCGAACCGTCGCTGGTGGTGTGCGATCCCTCGAAGGCCGACGGCATCGGCGCGATCGCGGCCAAGGTCAACGCCAAGGTCGAAACCCTCGGCGCCGACGGCAAGGGCTCGCTGACGGACGCCGCTGCGAAAGCGCCCGCCGATTTCGCCACTGTCGCGCGCGCCAACGATGACCTTGCCGCGATCCTCTACACGTCGGGCACCACCGGCCGCTCCAAGGGCGCGATGCTGACGCATGACAATCTGGCGTCGAACTCTTTCAGTCTGGTCGATTACTGGCGCTTCACCGACAAGGATGTTTTGATCCACGCGCTGCCGATCTATCACACCCATGGCCTGTTCGTGGCGAGCAACGTCACGCTGTTCGCGCGCGCTTCGATGATTTTCCTGCCAAAGCTCGACCCCGAACTGATCATCAAGCTGATGGCGCGGGCCACCGTGCTGATGGGCGTGCCGACCTTCTATACAAGGCTGCTGCAAAGCCCGGCGCTGACCAAAGAGTCCGCCAAGCACATGCGGCTGTTCATTTCGGGCTCGGCGCCGCTGCTGGCCGATACCCATCGCGAATGGTCGGCGCGAACCGGTTTTGCCATCCTCGAACGCTATGGCATGACCGAAACCAATATGAACACCTCGAACCCCTATGACGGCGACCGTGTCCCCGGCGCGGTCGGCCTGCCCCTGCCCGGCGTGTCCGTGCGCGTCACCGATCCCGAGACCGGCAAGGAGCTGGCACGGGACACGATCGGCATGATCGAGGTCAAGGGCCCGAACGTGTTCAAGGGTTATTGGCGGATGCCGGAGAAAACAAAAGCCGAATTCCGCGCCGACGGCTTCTTCATCACCGGCGATCTCGGCAAGATCGACGACAAGGGCTATGTGCACATCCTCGGCCGCGGCAAGGATCTGGTGATCTCCGGCGGCTTCAACGTCTACCCGAAGGAAATCGAAAGCGAGATCGACGCCATGCCGGGCGTGGTCGAATCCGCCGTGATCGGCGTGCCGCATGCCGACTTCGGCGAAGGCGTCACCGCGGTCGTGGTCTGCACCAAAGGCGCCGACGTCTCCGAGGCCGGCGTGCTGCAGGCACTCGACGGCCGGCTCGCCAAATTCAAGATGCCGAAGCGCGTGTTCGTCGTCGACGAACTGCCGCGCAACGCCATGGGCAAGGTGCAGAAGAATATCCTGCGGGACACCTACGCGAAGATCTACGCGAAGTAGCGGTCCCTCATGGTGAGGAGGCGCGTTAGCGCCGTCTCCGGACGATGCTTCGCATCGCCGGGCGAACCATGAGGCCACAGACGGGCCTACATCCTTCGAGACGCGCGCAAGAGCGCGCTCCCACGGGTGAACGCAATTGCGTTCATCCCGGGGATGAGGTCTTGAGGCGGGCGGGGAAACAGAGCCCGTGGAAACCTCCGAGCTCCGCCCTCGATTGCCTGAGAAGATCGATCGCATCCTCGCGGCCGTCGACCTTCAGCCGGAGATTTTTCAGCGACCAAACCCCGTTCTGTTTGATCGCTTCCAGGAAAATCCGCCCCGAGGCCTTCGGTCCGGTTGCTGAAAAATTCAGAAGCGCGCGTCCGGACGCTCCATTGGTTGAAACCGAGCCCACTGGAAAGCCGGTTGTGATCGGCGTTCCCAGCACGGCAACCGCATCAGCATTGGTCTGGAGCATGGATGTGCCAAGCTCATAGGCGTCAGAATGCCGGAGCGCATAGAAGACGCCGCCGAGGATCCCGCCGGCCAGCACGATGACCCCCAGGTAGATCACGACGCCCCAGATCGCCCACAGGCGCTGGGTCCGTTTGAAATGCTCGATGCTGTCCCAACGCCCGTTTCGCCACGCCCAACGGCTGCCTTTGGCGCCAAGCACGAAGACCATGATGATGCCGACGCCGGGAATAAAGCACAGCAGCGCAATGAAGGTGTTGTTGCCGACACCCCATATCCAGTTCAACAGAAACGCGCCCCAATTCCAGCGGTCGAGTTCAGGCGGAATCGTCGCTGGCATGATGGGAGGAGGCGTACTGGTCATGTCGACTCCCGCTGAGAGTTTACTGGCCCGACAGAAGACTTATCACAAACCGGCTGCCGACAATGAACAGGTAGCTGCCGAACGCCATCTCCAGCGTGCGCTTCGACATCGCGTGCGCAACGCGGACGCCGAGCGGCGCGACCAGCAGGCTGGTCGGCATGACCAGCAAGGCGCCGATCAGCGAGACGTAACCGAGCGCAAACGGCAGTTGCAGCGCCGTGACATCAGGGTAATGCGCCGCCGCCGGCCAGCCAGCATAGACGTAGCCGATCGCGCCGGGGATCGAGATCAGGACCGCCAGCGCCGACGAGGTCGCGACCGCCTGATGGATCGGCCGGCCATAGAATGTCATCAGCAGGTTCAGGAACAGCCCGCCGCCGACCCCCATCAGGGTCGAAAGCAGCCCGACGATGAAACCATAGATTTTCATCAGCGGCCCCTGCGGGAATTCGTCGCCGAGCTTCCAGCTGGCACGGCCGAAGATCAGCCGCGCGGCGGCGGTCCAGGCCACGCAGACGAACACGATCTTGAACAGCCGCTCCGGCGCGTAGCGCGCGGTGACGCCACCGGCGATGACGCCGATCACGATCGGCAGCAGCCAGGTCTTCAGGATCGCCATATCGACCGCGCCGCGGGCGTAATGGGCGCGGAACGAACTGATCGAGGTCGGGATGATGATGGCGAGCGAAGTGCCGATGCAGAGCGGCATCCGCACTTCCAGCGGCACGCCGGCGAGCCGGAAGCATTCGTAGAACACCGGCACCAGGATCGCGCCGCCGCCGATCCCGAACACGCCGGCGAAAAACCCCGATATTGCGCCGACCCCGACCAGCATCAGCGCCAGTTCGACAAGCTCAGTGACATTAAGCCCGGCGATTGCCATCCGTGGTTTCCCCCGTCGTGTGCCCTGAAGTTTCTTGGCCCGCGCGACGAGCCGCGCGCGTTCATGAATCGTGCTTCAGGTATACCAGCACTTGGCTAGCCATGGACCACCGCTTGGGTTTGTCAACGCCTGCAATTGCAGGCCTCCTCCATAGGTATGAACCGCCGTTCGGAATTGGTGATTTTGGTCGTTGCGCTCGCTGTTTCGACTTCGTAAATAGAATTGCTCTACCGCGATCCCAGATGGGCCGTTCATGGCCCCACCAACCTTCAAAGCCGCCGATGACCGCCAGGATCGAACGACCGCTTTCGCCGCATCTGCAGACATATCGCTGGACCCTGACGATGGCGCTGTCCATCGTCCACCGTGTTACCGGCCTGGCACTGTATTTCGGCACCCTGCTCTTGGCCTGGTGGCTGATTGCCGCCGCCTCGGGCCCCACCGCCTATGCCCATGTGCAAGCCTTTACTGGCAGCTTCATCGGGCGGCTGATCGTGTTCGGCTACACCTGGGCGCTGCTGCACCACCTGCTCTCGGGGCTGCGCCATTTCGTCTGGGACCTCGGCTACGGCTTCAAGCCCAGCGAGCGCGAGGGCCTGACCTGGGGTGCCGCGATCGGCGGCATTTCGCTGACGGTGCTGGTCTGGATCGTCGCCTACACGATCGGAGGCGGACGATGACCGCGCCCAAATCTTCCTCGATGCGCACCCCGCTGGCGCGTGTCCGCGCGCTCGGCGCCTCGCATTCCGGCACTGGCGATTTCTGGCGTCAGCGCCTTACCGCGGTGGCGATGGTGCTGCTGATCGTGCCCGTCATCGTGGTCGTGCTGATGCTGATCGGCCGCAACCAGGCCGGTGCCGCGCAAATTCTCGGCTCGGCGCCGATCGCGATCATCCTCTTGCTCTTCATCATCGCCAGCGCCTGGCACATGAAGATCGGCATGCAGGTCGTGATCGAGGACTACATCCACAATGAGAAACTGAAGCTCGCCAGCGTGATGGCGAACAACTTCTTCTGTTTCGCGGTGGCGCTGGCTTCGATTTACGCCATTCTAAAATTGTCATCGGGAGTTTGACCCATGGCCGCTGAGACCAACGGCAAGGGCACCAATGGTGCCGGCCCGGCCACCAACGGAAAAGCCTATCCGATCGAAGACCACACCTACGACGTCGTGGTCGTCGGCGCCGGCGGCGCCGGCCTGCGCGCCGTGGTCGGCTGCTCTGAGGCCGGGCTTCGCACCGCCTGCATCACCAAGGTATTTCCCACCCGCTCGCACACGGTCGCAGCGCAAGGCGGCATCTCGGCCTCGCTCGGCAACATGCATCCGGACGACTGGCGCTGGCACATGTACGACACCGTCAAGGGATCGGACTGGCTCGGCGACCAGGACGCGATCGAATACATGGTGCGCAATGCGCCCGACGCCGTCTACGAGCTCGAACATTGGGGCGTGCCGTTCTCGCGCACCGAGGACGGCAAGATCTACCAGCGCCCGTTCGGCGGCATGACGCTGGACTACGGCAAGGGCCAGGCGCAGCGCACCTGTGCCGCCGCCGACCGCACCGGCCACGCCATGCTGCACACGATGTACGGCCAGGCGCTGCGCCACTCGGCCGAATTCTACATCGAGTTCTTCGCCATCGACCTGATCATGGACGACCAGGGCGTCTGCCGCGGCGTCATCGCGCTCAAGCTCGATGACGGGACGCTGCACCGCTTCCGCGCCCAGACCACGATTCTCGCCACCGGCGGCTACGGCCGCGCCTACGCCTCCTGCACCTCGGCGCATACCTGCACCGGCGACGGCGGCGCCATGGCGCTGCGCGCCGGCCTGCCGCTGCAGGACATGGAATTCATCCAGTTCCACCCGACCGGCATCTACGGCTCGGGCTGCCTCGTCACCGAAGGCGCGCGCGGCGAAGGCGGCTACCTCGTCAATTCCGAGGGCGAGCGCTTCATGGAGCGCTATGCGCCCTCCGCCAAGGACCTCGCCTCGCGCGACGTGGTGTCGCGCGCGATGACGATCGAAATCCGCGAAGGCCGCGGCGTCGGCAAGAAGAAGGATCACATCTTCCTGCACCTCGACCATCTCGATCCCAAGGTGCTGCACGAACGGCTGCCCGGCATTTCCGAATCGGCAAAAATCTTCGCCAATGTCGACGTCACCCGCGAGCCGATTCCGATCGTGCCGACCGTGCACTACAACATGGGCGGCATCCCGACCAACTTCCACGCCGAAGTGCTGACCAAGAAGAACGGCGACGACAACGCGGTCGTGCCCGGCCTGATGGCGATCGGCGAAGCCGCCTGCGTCTCGGTGCACGGCGCCAACCGTCTCGGCTCCAACTCGCTGATCGACCTCGTCGTGTTCGGCCGCGCCGCCGCGTTGCGCTGCGCCGAAAAGCTGACGCCGAACGGCAAGCAGCCCGAACTGCCGAAAGATTCGGCCGATCTCGCGCTCGGCCGGCTAGACCATTACCGCTACGCCTCCGGCGGCACGCCGACCGCCAAACTGCGCGACGGCATGCAGCACGTGATGCAGACCAATTGCGCGGTGTTCCGCACCGGCGACATCCTGCACGAAGGCCAGAACCTGATTCACAAGGTGCATGGCGGCATCAGCGACGTCGGCACCTCGGACCGTTCGCTGGTCTGGAATTCGGATCTGATCGAGACGCTCGAATTCGACAACCTGATCGTGCAGGCGGTGGTGACGATGGACTCGGCCGCGAACCGCACCGAAAGCCGCGGCGCCCATGCCCGCGAGGATTTTTCCGCGCGCGACGACAAGAACTGGATGAAACACACGCTGGTGTGGATCGACAACGGCGGCAAGACCGCGATCGATTACCGCCCGGTGCATGATTACACGATGACGAACGACGTTCAGTACATCCCGCCGAAGGCGCGGGTGTATTGAGCAAGCGAGTCATGCGCGGGCAAAAGGCGCGAAGCGCTATCTTCGCACTAGATGACCCGCGCATCCATCTTCAAAAGCGGATGGATTGCCGGGTAGTGCAGACAAGTTTACGTAGTCTGCACAAACAGACTACTATGCCCGGCAATGACGAGGAAAACCGTAGAGGCAACACATATGGTTGAATTCGCGCTTCCGAAAAATTCCAAGATCACCGGCGGCAAGGCCTGGCCGAAGCCGGCAGGCGCGACCGAGACGCGCGAGTTCAGGGTCTATCGCTGGAACCCGGACGACGGCAAGAATCCGAGCGTCGACACCTACCACATCGACGTCAACGATTGCGGGCCGATGGTGCTCGACGGCCTGATCTGGATCAAGAACAACATCGATCCGACGCTGACCTTCCGCCGCTCCTGCCGCGAAGGCGTCTGCGGCTCCTGCGCCATGAACATCGACGGCCAGAACACGCTGGCCTGCACCAAGTCGATGCACGACGTGGCGTCCGGCGGCGCGGTGAAGGTCAATCCGCTGCCGCACCAGCCCGTCGTCAAGGACCTCGTCCCCGACCTGACCAATTTCTACGCGCAATACGCCTCGATCGAGCCGTGGCTGAAGACCACCACGCCGACGCCGCAGAAGGAATGGAAGCAGAGCCACGAAGACCGCGAAAAGCTCGACGGCCTCTATGAGTGCATCCTGTGCGCCTGCTGCTCGACTTCCTGCCCGAGCTATTGGTGGAACAGCGAACGCTTCCTCGGCCCCGCCGCGCTGCTGCAGGCGACGCGCTGGGTCAAGGATTCCCGCGACGAGGCCACCGGCGAACGGCTCGACAACCTCGAAGACCCGTTCCGGCTCTATCGCTGCCACACCATCATGAACTGCGCCAAGGCGTGCCCGAAGGGCCTCAACCCCTCGGAAGCCATCGCCGAGCTCAAGCTGAAGATGGTCGAGCGGCAGATCTAGGGTTCGGCCGCACGGATCATTCTCTCGACGTCGTCATGCCCGGGCTTGTCCCGGGCATCCACGTTTTTGGGACGACGATGCAAGAATGACGTGGATGGCCGGGTCAAGCCCGGCCATGACGAATTCGTGGCGTACGTTGTGAGCCGACCGTTCGCAGAGTAGCCTGCGCACGACGCGCACGCCCGGAGCCATCGCATGCCCTCCCCCATCATCCTGCATCACTTCGACGAGTCGCCGTTCTCCGAGAAAATCCGCGTCGTTTTCGGGCTGAAGGACATCGCCTGGACCTCGGTTCGTATCTCACGAATCATGCCGCGGCCCGACCTGATGCCGATGACCGGGGGCTATCGGCGCACACCGGTGATGCAGATCGGCGCCGACATCTATTGCGACTCGCAGTGCATCCTTCGCGAGCTCGAGCGGCGCTTTCCGCAGCCAAGCCTGCTCCCGGACGGCAGCACGGGACTCGCCTGGGCCTCGGCAATGTGGACCGACCGCTCGTTCTTTCAGAACACCGTCAACCTCGTCTTCGGCTCGCTGGCCGACAAGGTGCCGCAGGAGTTCATCGCCGACCGCGAAAAACTGCGCGGCGCCAAATTCGACGTCGCGGCCATGACATCGGCGATCGCGCAAATGCGCGATCAGCTTCGCACCCATCTGCAATGGATCGAAATGCAGCTTGCGGACGGCCGCGCCTGGCTCGGCGGCGACACAGCCTGTCTTTTCGACGTCAACGCCTACATGAACGTCTGGTACGTCAGGCAGAACATGCCTGACGCCGACGCGCTGCTGGCGGAGTTCGGCCATGTCCGTGCCTGGGAGACGCGGATGCGCGCGATCGGCCATGGCCGGCGCAGCGAAATGTCGACCGCCGAAGCCCTCAGCATCGCCAAAGACGCGGTCCCGCAGACCGCCGAACAGGCCGACCCCCGCGATCCGAACGGCCGCCAGCCCGGCGACCGGGTCGAGGTCATGCCCGACGACTACGGCAAGATCAAAGTCGGCGGCGAAATCGTCGCCCTCTCGCCGCAGCATATTGCGATCCGGCGGCATGATCCGCTGGCCGGCGACGTGGTGGTGCACTTTCCGCGCGCCGGGTTTCTCGTCCTGCCCATTTGAATATCAGTTTATCGATCCGGTTCCATCGCCCGCAAGCCGCTTTATTCCCGGCGACGGATTGCAGTAAGCTTGGCGCAGAGTCGGAGCGCCCGTGCAGACAGCACAACCTAACTCGCTGAGACTGCTGCAGTGGATGATGGTCGCCTCATTGGCCCTTCCGCTGGCGTTGTTCGCCTTTGCGTCTGCGGTATCCTGGGTTTCGATCCAGCAAACCGCCGACCGCGAGATCGAGCGCACCCTGGATGTCGCGCACGAGCACGCGCTGAAAGTGTTCGAAACCATCGACCGCACCCTGTCGGAAATCGCCGAGATCATCCGCGGCATTCCCGACGCCGGCATCGCGTCCCGCGAGGAAGCCCTGCATCGGCGGCTGAAGCAACTGGTGGACTCGCTTCCGCAGGTAAAATCGGCCTGGGTTTTCGACGCCAAGGGCCATGCGCTCGCCAACAGCCTGGTCGTGCCCGCACCCGACATCGATTTTTCGGACCGGGACTATTTCAAGGCCCATGTGGACCGCGATATCGGGACCTATATCGGCGAGGCGTTGAGGCCGCGGCCGCCCTATCAGGGCGCGGCGTTCTTCGGCGTCAGCCGACGGCGCAGCAACGAGGACGGCAGCTTTGGCGGCGTGATCCAGGCCTCGGTACTCCCGGAATATTTCGAGAATTTCTACGCCCGGATCGGCCGCGAGCCCGGCAGCTTCTTTGCGTTCGGCCTGACCGACGGCGTGGTGCTGGCGCGCTTCCCGGCGAGCGACAGTGATATTCGGCTCGATCGCAACGGACCCATCGGCCGAAAGATCGCGGTCGATCCCAAGGCCGGGCTGATCACCGTGACGTCGCCGACGGATGGCATCGAGCGCCGCCTCGGCTACCAGCGGCTCGCCGAATATCCGATCTATGTCTCAGCCGGCCTCGAGACCTCGGCGATCCGCTCCCGCTGGCTCTCCACCATGAGCCAGCATTTGATCTTCGGGGCGCCTGCCACCGCGCTCTTGTTCGTGCTGCTCGCCTCGGCATTGCGGCGGACGCGCCGGCTGTATTTCGAAGCCGCCAAACGTCTGGAAGCCGAGGAGGCGCTGAAGCACGGCCAGCGGCTGGAGGCGCTGGGCCAGCTCACCGGCGGCGTCGCGCATGACTTCAACAACCTGCTCACGGTGATCCGCGCATCCGTCGACCTGCTGCAGCGGCCGGACCTGCCGGAGCCGAAGCGGCTGCGCTACATCGAGGCGATCTCCGACACGGTCACGCGCGCCGCCAGGCTGACCAGCCAGTTGCTGGCGTTCGCACGGCGGCAGACCTTGAAACCCGAACTGTTCGACGTCGGCCATAACGTGCGGATGCTCGGCGAAATGATCGGAACGCTGATCGGGTCGCGGATCGAGATCGTGATCGCGGCGCCGGACGCGCCCTGCTTCATCAACGCCGACGCCGGCCAGTTCGAGACCGCTGTTATCAACATGGCGGTCAATGCGCGGGACGCGATGGACGGCCACGGCCGGCTCACGGTGACGGTGCGAACGGTTGACGCATTGCCGAAGGCTGCCGGGCCTTCACACCATCCGCATGCCCGAAATCCACTTGGTTACGTCGCCGTATCGGTGGCCGATACCGGCATCGGCATACCCAAGGATCAGTTCGAACGAATCTTCGAGCCGTTCTTCACCACCAAGCAGGTCGGCCAGGGCACCGGGCTCGGCCTGTCGCAGGTGTTCGGCTTTGCCAAACAGTCCGGCGGCGAAGTCGACGTCGCCAGTGAAATCGGCAAAGGCAGCACCTTCACGCTGTATCTGCCGCACGCCGCCGGCGCCAGCAGGTCGCAACAGGTGCCGGAGGAAGATGCGCCGCCGATCGACGGCCATGGCATGACGGTGCTGGTGGTCGAGGACAATCCCGAGATCGGGAAATTTGCCGCCGACGCGCTGGCCGGGCTCGGCTACACCGCCAGACTGGTCGGCAACGCCACCCATGCCCTCGAAGAGCTGGCCGTCGATGCCGATGGTTTCGACGTGGTCTTCAGCGACGTGGTGATGCCGGGAATGACCGGCCTCGAACTGGCGCAGGAAATCCGTCGCTACCATCCCGACCTGCCCGTCGTGCTGACCAGCGGCTACAGCCACGTGCTGTCGGAACACGGCAGCACCGGCTACGAGCTGCTGCAAAAGCCCTACTCGATCGAGCAGCTCGCGCGCGTGCTGAACCGGCTGGGGCGTTGGCGCAGGGAGAGGCGAGCCGCGACAGCGGCGGCGGGGTGAGCTCTAGCCGTCATTCCGGGATGGTGCGCAAGCACCAGACCCGGAATCTCGAGATTCCGGGTTCGATGCTGCGCATCGCCCCGGAATGACGACGCGGGAAGCCCGGAACCCGATGGAACCTTCTGATTTCCCTCGCGTTACCGCGCCATGGCCAAACCAGTCGTCACGTCAAAACCGTCCGCGAAGAAATCGCCGGCGAAGGATTCCGCTGCCAGGAAAGCCTCTGAAACGAAGTCAGAGATCGTCGATATCACCGCCGAGGACGGCGAGCATGTCGAACCGCCGCCGCCGGAGGTGGTCGAGCCCGATCCGGAATGGACCGAGGAAGAGGCCGAACAAGCGCGCAAGGATTACCTGCTGACGCGGTTCTGGATCAGTGCGCGCGGATTCTGGGGCAAGGGCGGCGACCGGCTGGCGTGGATTTTCACGATCGGTCTCTTGATCCTGATCGTCGCCAATGTCGGCTTTCAATACGGCATCAACGTCTGGAACCGGGCAATCTTCGACGCCATCGAGAAGAAAGACTCCATTGGCGTCTTCCATCTCTCCGCGGTGTTCTTTCCGCTCGCGATCGGCAGCGTGCTGCTTGGCGTGGCGCAGGTGTTCGCGCGCATGGGCATTCAGCGCCGCTGGCGCGCCTGGCTGACCAATTCGGTGGTGTCGCGCTGGCTCGCCAACGGCCGCTACTACCAGCTCAACCTCGTCGGCGGCGACCACAAGAATCCGGAATACCGCATCGCCGAGGATCTGCGGATCGCAACCGACTCGCCGGTCGATTTCATGGCCGGCATCACCTCGGCATTTCTGTCGGCCGCGACCTTCATCGCCGTGCTCTGGACCATCGGCGGCGCACTGACGGTGACGGTCGGCGGATCTGTCATCACCATTCCCGGCTTCCTGGTGATCGCCGCAGTGATCTACGCCGCCATTGCCTCCGGTTCGATCATGACCATCGGGCGCCAGTTCGTGCAGGTGTCCGAGGACAAGAACCAGGCCGAGGCCGAATATCGCTATGCGCTGACGAGAGTCCGCGAAAACGGCGAGAGCATCGCGCTGCTCGGCGGCGAGGAGGAAGAGCGCGACGGCATCGACAAGACATTTACGAAGGTGCTGCGGCAATGGGCGCGGCTGGCCGGCCAGCACATGCGCACCACGCTGGTGTCGCAGGGATCGAGCCTGATCGCGCCGGTGGTCCCGCTGCTGTTGTGCGCGCCAAAGTTTCTCGACGGCAGCATGACGCTCGGACAGGTGATGCAGGCGGCCTCCGCCTTCACCATCGTGCAGACCGCGTTCGGCTGGCTGGTGGACAACTATCCGCGGCTGGCAGACTGGAATGCCTGCGCCCGCCGCATCGCCTCGCTGATGATGTCGCTCGACGGGCTCGAGCGCGCCGAGCGCGGCGACGGCATCGGCCGCATCAAGCGCGGCGAGACCGAAGGCAGTGCCATGCTCAGCCTCAACGATCTCTCGGTGACGCTCGATGACGGCACCGCGGTGGTCGGCGAAACCGAAGTGGTGGTCGAGCCCGGCGAACGCCTGCTGGTGGCCGGCGAATCCGGCACCGGAAAGAGCACGCTGGTGCGCGCGATCGCGGGGCTGTGGCCATGGGGCGACGGCAGCGTCAATTTCCATCCCGACCGGCGGCTGTTCATGCTGCCGCAAAAACCTTACATCCCGTCCGGCACGTTACGCCGCGCCATCGCCTATCCCGGCGCCGCCGACGACTGGAGCGTCGAGCAGATGGGCGAAGCCCTGCACAAGGTCGGGCTCGATCATCTCAAGGAGAAGATCGAGGAAGAGGCGCCGTGGGACCAGATCTTGTCGGGCGGCGAAAAGCAGCGGCTGGCATTCGCGCGGCTGTTGCTGCACCACCCCGACATCGTGGTGCTCGACGAAGCGACCTCGGCACTCGACGAAAAGAGCCAGGACAAGATGATGGACATCGTCATCAAGGAATTGCCGAAGGCGACCATCGTCAGCGTCGCCCATCGGGTCGAGCTGGAAGCGTTCCACAGCCGCAAGATCGTGCTGGAACGGCGCAAGGGCGGCGCCAAGCTCGTCAGCGACATCGACCTGATCCCGCGCAAGGGCAAGCGCCGCCTGCTCGGCCGCTTCCTGCGGCAGCGCAACGCGCCGAACAAGGCGGCGTGACGCTTTTCTCTTCTCCCCTTGCGGCAGAGGGTGGATCGAATGAGCGTCAGCTCATGCGAGACGGGGTGAGGGTTGTCTCCGCGGATAGAGACCCCTCATCCGTGCTACGCGCCACCTTCTCCCATCCCAACTCGGGTCTACCCAAGTTGGGCACTAAATTAGGTCGAAGTCGGATAAATCCGACTTCGATGGGAGAAGGGAAGAGGCAGGCCGCTTCGGCGACTACCGCAGGACGCATTGCATCGATTGCCGGCTCCATCGATGGAATTGACCGCACGGGGGCGTCGGCCGGGACGTTGCCGGGCACTCATTCCGGACCGGCAATCCCTGCTCCCATCCGTCGCGGACGCATGACCCGGAGCCAGAGGTGTGGCAACCGACGCCACAGCTATCCTCGGCAAAGGCGGGCGCTGCAAACGCGAAGGCAATGAAGCAGGATGCTAGGCAGGCAGATCGCAAGGTCATCGTGGCTCCTCCTTGTCCGACAGGATTGATGCGCCGGATTAATGTTGACGCATCAACATCGTTCCCATGGCCCATTTCCGGACCTTCACCACTGGCCGATCTGACGCTTCATTCAGCCGTGATACGCAAACAGCTCGATCGGGTCGTTGAAGCCGCGCACCGGATATTCACCGACGCGTTCGAGTTCGAAATCGTCTTTGACGAAGTCGGTGAACGCGCGCGACAACAACACCGTCCGGCCCAATTGCTTGGTGAGGGTTTCAAGACGCGAAGCCATGTTGACCGCCGGACCGATGACGGTGAAGTCGAGCCGGGCGCGCGACCCGATATTGCCGTACATGACGTCGCCGACGTGGATGCCGATGCCGTAATTGAGCGGCGCACGACCGGTCTCGCTGTTCTTCTCGTTCAGGGCAACCATGGCCTGCCGGGCTTCGGAGACGGCATGCAGCAGATTCGCGCAGGCCGACGGCTGGCTGAGCGGGAAGATCGCGAGCATCCCGTCGCCGATGAATTTCAGGATTTCCCCGCCATGTCGCGCCACCGGCTCCGACATCGCGTCGAAATAATTGTTCAGGAGATCGATGACGTCATCGCGCGGCCAGTTGTCGGAGATCCGGGTAAAATCCCTGAGATCGCAGATCATGATGGCGGCGCTCACCGTCGTCCCGGTTCCACGCCGGGTGGCGCCGGCCAGAATGAGTTCGCCGGCATGCGACCCGACATAGGTTTCGAGCAGCGTTCGCGCCAGCCGGTTCTTGATCCGGATTTCGCTGACCAGCGCCAGCACCGGCAACACGTTCCGCAGGCTGGCAAGATGCGCGTCGTCGAAGCCGCCGGGCCGGTCGGTGGCAAAGGTCACGATGTGCCGCTTGCCGAGCGTATGGTACAGCGGCCACGCCACATAGTCGGTCAGGCCTTTCGCCCGCATCTCGTCATAGACGGCGTGCTGGCGGCCGAGCGAGGGATCGCGTTCGAGATTCTCGCGCACTTCGGTTGCACCGTCGTGAATTTCGTTGGCGGGACTGCCGATATATTCGGATCGCTCCCGGACATCGTAATCCACGCGCGCCAGCTCGGCTTCGCGCATCCCGTCGGCCCACAGGATCCGGGCGCCCAGCCATTGCGGATGGTGGATCAGGATGTGAAGCGTCGACCGCTTGACCGGAAGGCCCGCTCGCTGGAGCCGGATGCACAGCTCGGCGAAGATGTTGTCGATGAAGCGCTCGTCGCGCGTCTCGTTGGTCAGCCAGTGCACGACGTCGCTGTCGGAATACGCGGCGACGGGATCGATCTTTGACGGCGCGTCCATAGCTTGCTCCCGGGCAATGACCGTCGACCGACGGCACCGGATATGTCGTGTTCCTGCCCGACGCCGTCAATGGCGTCCGCCGCAGCCTGAATGTCCGATTTGCGCCAGAGGACTAAACCGCTCGCGCGGTAGGGCGCTGCGGCTGGCAGCACAGCCAACACGATAGCGCGGCGGGGCGTCCTGTTTTGAGATGAGGGGTTCGCAACCTTCACTCAAAACAGGAGCATCCCTCATGACCGATAAGGCCATAAGCCCGCTGCGGCAGCGCATGATCGAAGACATGACGATCCGCAAGTTCGCGCCGAAGACCCAACATGACTACGTGCAGAGGGTCAAGCACTTCGCCGTCTTCCTCGGCCGCTCGCCCGACACGGCGAGCTTCGAAGACGTACGCCGCTATCAGCTCCATCTGGCGACGAGCGGTGCCGGCGTTCCGACCCTCAACCAAAGCGTCTCGACACTGCGGTTCTTTTTCAAGATCACGCTCGGGCGCGCCGACATCGTGAACCACACCCAGTTTATCCACGTGCCCCGCAAGCTGCCGGTGGTCCTGAGCCCGGAAGAAGTCGCCCGCTTTCTCGATGCGGCACCGGAGCTCAAATACAAGGCGGCATTGAGTGTAGCCTATGGAGCCGGATTGCGCGTGTCCGAGGTGGTCGCGCTGAAGGTATCCGACATCGACAGCAAGCGCATGGTGATCCGGATCGAACAGGGCAAGGGCCACAAAGACCGCTACGTTATGCTTTCGCCGCATCTGCTCGAGCTGTTGCGCGCCTGGTACAACGCGGCACGTCCACAGGGGTGGCTGTTTCCCGGAATGAACCCGGTCAACCCGATGTCAGCGCGCCAGCTCAGGCGCGCCTGCGATACCGCGGCCCAGATGGCCGAGATCGGCAAGCAGGTGTCCCCGCACACCCTGCGACACAGCTTTGCGACGCATCTTCTGGAGCAGAACACCGATATCAGGGTGATCCAGGTCTTGTTGGGACATGCCAAGCTCGACACCACCGCGCTCTATACGCGTGTCGCCACCAAGACCATCCGGGAGATCGTGAGCCCGTTCGATCGCATTACAGCCAAGCTCAGGGAGGGCGCCGAACCGCCCGCCTGAAGCGCGGCGCGTGTCGCGTCCATCGCTGGAGGTCGCGGATATCTTCCGCGGCCACGGCCCGGCATGGCGCCGGGCCAATGCCGGCCATGTCAGCCTCGGCCAACTCAAGGTGATGTCGGCGATCGAGAACTGCCGCACGGCGGCCCTCGGTGGCCATGTCGCGCGCTGCGAGCAGTGCGCGCACAGCCAGATCTCGTACAATAGTTGCCGCAACCGGCACTGCCCGAAGTGCCAGGGCGCGGCAGCAAAGGACTGGCTGGCGGCGCGCGAGACCGACCTGCTGCCGGTGCCGTACTATCATGTCGTGTTCACACTGCCGGCGGCCGTCGCCGACATCGCCTACCAGAACAAGGCTGTCATTTATGATTTGCTGTTCAAGGCATCCGCCGAGACCCTGATCACCATCGCAGCCGACCCCAAGCACCTCGGCGCCCGCGTCGGCATCACCTCGGTCCTCCATACCTGGGGCTCCGCCATGACCCATCATCCGCACGTGCACATGATCGTGCCGGGCGGCGGAATCTCATTCGACGGCGAGCGCTGGGTGGCGTGCCGGCCCGGCTTTTTCCTGCCGGTGCGCGTGCTCTCTCGCCTGTTCCGCCGACTGTTCCTGGAGAAGCTGATCGCGGCCCACAAAGCCGGCCACCTGAAGTTCTTCGGCGGCCACGCCGCCCTCGCTGACGCACAGGCGTTCGTCGCGTATCTCGCCCCATTGCGCCGTGTCGAATGGGTGGTCTATGCCAAGCGCCCGTTCGGCGGGCCACAGGCCGTTTTGGCCTATCTGTCGCGCTATACCCACCGTGTCGCCATCGCCAACAGCAGATTGATTGCCTGCGACCGCAACGGCGTCACCTTCCGATGGAAGGACTATCGCACCGAAGGTCGTGATCGCCAGAAGGTCATGACACTCGGTACCGCCGAGTTCATCCGCAGATTCCTGACCCACGTCCTGCCGCACGGCTTCCACCGCATCCGCCACTACGGCCTGCTCGCCAGCGGCACGCGCGCCGGTAACATCGTCCGAGCGCGCCGATTGCTCGACCCATCAACGGCACAGCCCGAGGCCGCGGATACAAGGCGCGCCGAGACTGAGGAACCCAAGCCGCTATCGCAGCCGTGCCCGTGCTGCGGCGGTCGCATGATTATCATCGAGAGGTTCCAGCGCGGATGCTCACCGCGCACCCGTCCCGCCGCAGCCCCTGCCACGATCAGAATCGACACATCATGATCAGATCACGTTCGATGCAACATCCCAGTGCTGCAGTTCCGCTGCGCCGGCTATCGGTCGGCAATGACCATGCTCGCCGTCGCGCTGCTCACGATAGTCGCCGTCTCATTCCATCACCGCCGCGCAACTCCGATTCTGCTCCTTGCAACCGGCCGACCCGCTTCGTAGCGCCCGCGATCGCCTGCCGAGAAAGCTCCCAACCCACC
Organism: Bradyrhizobium ottawaense; assembly: GCF_900099825.1. NCBI lineage: Bacteria > Pseudomonadati > Pseudomonadota > Alphaproteobacteria > Hyphomicrobiales > Nitrobacteraceae > Bradyrhizobium > Bradyrhizobium ottawaense. The sequence continues at coordinate 3,678,868 of NZ_LT629693.1, forward strand.
TCGGCAAAAGACCGGCAGCAGCTAAATCCCCATAGCGCCTGACGCACCACCTCGCCACGCCTCCCGCGGTTTCCTCCCCTGGAGGTTTGCGTACGCCGGCCCCCGTGACCACCGCGCCACCTTCATGGGCCGCCATCCGCAAACCTTCACAGAAGCGGCCATACCTTTGAAGTCAGCTTTGACTGAAGTCAGCTTTTGATCCAAGAGGGGCCGTACATCCAACGCTAACGGCCGGACCAAATCCAGCGCGAGACACCGCAGCGTTCAGCCGATCATTATCGGGCGTAGAGCCCCTCATTTTTTGAAGTCGCCCTCAAGAGATCTTGGCGATTTCAAGCCCCGAAAGTGGACCCGTTCCAGCGAGCGATGAGATCGGCCGGGTCCACCTGGGTCCGCTTGGGTTCGTAAAGGCCCACAGGTACTCCCAAGCGTCCCGCCGCTGTTCGGCGCGCTGGTGATGATAAGACCCGCTGGACCTCGCGCGGAGTTGTAACGACGTGAGGAAATGTTCCTTTCGCTGGTTTCATCGCTTCACCATTTCAAGAGGAGCCAAACGCTGTTGACTTTTGGAGAAATTGAATGACTGAGCTTAAACTTCTGGCAGCTGCACTAATCGCCACAGCCATGCTCGCAGCTCCTGCTATGGCGCGCGAGAGCTACGTAATCTCGCGGCACCTCGCAGGAAACGCCGATGCGAGTAACACGCCCGGCAAACGTTATATTGGCGGAGGCAATGGTGGCACTCCCGGTGACGAATACGGGGGCCGCGATGTGTGGGGCCACTGGGGCACCTACTATGGACCCATGGTTCCGACGCTTTGAACTGGAGGGAGCGGACCTACTGCCGGGCGGACTGCCGGGACCAATTCCATCGCGAGACACCGCAGCGTTCAGCCGATCTTCAATCGGGCGTAAAGCCCCAAGTTTTTGAAATCGCTCTCAGGAAATCCTGGGAATTTCTGGCCCCGAAAGGGGATCCAGTTTGGGCGCCGGCTCTGTTGGCCGATGCCGCCGCCTCCTCAAGATTTCGATAAGCCATTTGGTGGAATGATCAAACAGAAGTTCCCTTTGTTGCTCGGTAAACAACGACGGAGAAACCATGAAACTCGCGATAATAGCATTAGCCTCTGCGTTCGCGCTCTCCAGTACGTTCGCACTTGCAAAAACGGCTCGTCAAAGGCCGAGCGTCAGGACCTATGACTTGCATAGGGGTATACCGCTGGGCAGATCAGGTTTTTTGCATCCGAACTACGGCAACCCGGACGGTGCAACCAACGTGTCCGCGGGCGGATTGATGTGGAACGGAAGGAGCGCGTCGGAGTGGGGCGGCGGCTAACACTAACCGCAAGGGCTATTCGCGCCCCGTGTTATCAGGATCTTCAGTCAACGTGATTGCTAACCCCGTCAGGGTCGCTCCGATGCCGAAGGTTATCGCGCATGTGCCCACGAACATTATCATAACGACATCTGGAGTTGGGCCGTAATTGATCAAGGTCGCGATGCCTAACGCGGTGATGTGAGTTGCGAGAAACGCAAAGCCGAGACCAACGGCAATGCCCATCGCTGTGTGGCTGGCAGCCGCCAGCAGCAGCGAAGGCTTGATCAATGCAGACCGCTTCTTAGGGCGCACAGGCCTGATCTCCGGCATGTCGTGTGTGCTTGCTGAAAAATGCAGTCGAAGCGCGAATTGTCTGGCTAGATCAATTCGATCTGCCGCGTGGATTTGCGCTCCAGAGTAAACATGCCCCAGTGCGAATAGCTGATCCATTCATCATGATCGCTCATGTCATCGGCTCCTTTTGCGCAGATAATGTTTAGATAAGAGAACAACCGCACCGTCACCATTAAAACATTCTTTAGTTCAGCATTGGACACCAGCAGCGCGGCCGATCATCCCTCGAAGCTGTCGAGCTCGAGCCGGCTCCGAGCGCTGGCGCAGCCCACTTGACCTGCTCGAGTGCTGCCTCATTCCCCTCTTAACCGTCGGTCGCGTTCGAGGATCTTGGCGCCCGGGTAGACCCGGCGAGCGAACGCAACGACCAGCGCTTGGTCCCGCGTCTCCAAGAACGGGGTCCGGACCTGACACGACCCGACGATGAGGTGCCATAAGCCGTTAAGCTTCCGGATGGTGGCGTTCATGATAGTGCTTCACATTCGCGAGCAGCTGAACGAGCCAATGCCTTAGCCGCATCAGTGTGCGCGGCTTTCTCAGCTCGCCGTTCATAGTCCTCAGCAAGCGCCTTAAGCTGACCCGCAACGTGTTCGTCGGTCATTGTTTGCGCCGCCCGGAGTATGGTCCGTGCCGTGTCTAAATATTCTTTGCTCAGCATTTCGCCTCCACAGTCCCAGTTTGAACGGCACAAAGCCGTCGATCTACAAGCAATCACAGAGAGACGGACCGTGCCATTGCACAGACGTTCATCAGGGCCTTCCATTTGTTTGAGACGATGATACTTAGGTTTACGATTGACCACCTGCGCGCTCGCGAGTGGTAGGAACGTGGCTCCTCGCCCGGCAGCCACCTAGCGACATCGGCGTTTTGCTAGATGTCCGCTTTGAGCCGCCAGACGCTGACATTCTAGCCAATGTCGGCTTTGACCCAACTGGGACACAAGGCCTGATCCGGTTTCCATGGCCAGTTGTGTGCCTTTCGGTCATAACCTGTTATGACAGGCGCGTTCTTTTGGAGGGCACATGCGGCGGCGCGAGTTCATCACGCTGGTCGGAGGCGCAGCGGTCGCCGCGGGGCCGGTTGCCGTACGCGCGCAGCAGCCGCGGAAAATACCGACCATCGGATTTCTCGGCGCAAGCACGCCCGAGGCCGCAAGCGAATGGGTCCGCGCGTTCGTGACGCGGTTGCAGGAATTGGGCTGGACCGAGGGACGCACCGTCGCGATCGAGTATCGCTGGGCGGAAGCGCACAACGAACGGTACGCTGAGATCGCAGCCGAGTTGGTCAGGCTCAAGGTCGATGTCATCGTCACATGGGCATCCGCGCCGGTTCTTGCGGCGAAGCAGGCGACAGCGCTGGTCCCGATCGTGTTCGCGGCACAAATGGATCCGGTCGGCGCCGGTGTCGTCGCCAGCCTGACGCGGCCCGGCGGCAACATTACCGGACTTTCGCTGCAGCAGACCGATACTGCCGGCAAACGTCTTTCACTGTTGCGGGAGTTCGTGCCCGGTCTGGCCCGATTGGCGGTCATGGCAAATGCCGCTGCTGCCGGTGCCGTCCTGGAGATGCGCGAGATACAGGCAACCGCGCGGGCGCTCGGCGTCGAGGCCGTCACCATCGAAATCCGCCGGGGTGATGAGATCGCTCCCGCCATCGAGGCCCTCAAAGGCCGGGCCGACGCGCTTTACGTCGCGACCGACCCGCTGGTATTCGCCAATCGCATGTCGATGAACATGCTGGCGCAGCAGATACGGCTGCCGACCATTTATGGCGGCCGGCAATATGTCGATGCGGGAGGCCTGATTTCCTACGGACCCAACTTTTCGGACCTGTTCCGCCGCGCCGCCGACTATATCGACAAGATTTTACGCGGCACCAGGCCAGCCGATATTCCCGTCGAACAGCCGACCAAATTCGATCTGGTCATCAATCTCAAAACCGCCAAAGCCCTCGGTCTCGAGATTTCGCCTTCGCTGCTCGCCCGCGCTGACGGCGTGATCGAATCGTATGCGCTGACTTCCGTTGACGGCGCTGCTCGTAACCCAGGGCGGCCCTCGTCAGCCGGTCGATGCGGCGGTGAAAACCGCCAATTGGGCATCGAAGGCGCGCCTGAAGGCCGGCCGCGCTTCGCCGCGGGCGACATAGGCGGAGAGGTTCGGATATTCTTGCTGGATATCCGATCCGTTCAACCGGCGCAGGACGGTCACCATCAGAAGGTCGCCGGCGCTGAACCCACCATCGAGCCAGTCGGCATCGCCCAGGCGAGTAGAGAGTTCGCCCAGCCGGTGACGGAGGCGATCCGCGACGACAGGCAGTCGCCGCTCGTACCAGGTTTCATCGCGCTCCAGCAGCATGGCGATTCCCAGATCGACGATCGGCGGTTCCAGCGTGCTGAGCGCGGCAAACATCCATGTGATCGCGCGCGCGCGGGCGTTCGCATCGTCCGGCAGCAGGCCACGATGGCGCTCCGCGATATGGAGCACGATCGCCCCCGACTCGAACAAGGCCAGATCGCCTTCCTCATAGGTCGGAATCTGCCCGAAAGGATGAAGCGCACGATGCGCCGGTTGCTTCATCTCGCTGAACGAAACAAGACGAACGTCGTAAGGCTGGCCGACTTCTTCGAGCGCCCAGCGAACACGCATGTCACGTGCCTGTCCCTTGCCGCGGTCGGGCGAACTTTCAAAGGCGGTGATGGTGGGGATCATTGAAGCCTCCGGGTGAGCGCATCACGCTGTTTGCATCCAGAGGACGAAGGACCGGCGCTAATCCCGACAACTTGCCTCGTTTTCCCTGACCTTGGATTGCCTTGGTTCTGTCTGCGTTCCAGGGCCGAGTGGACGTGGCGCGCTATCCCATCCTGCTCGAGTAAATTGCACCACTGCGGAAGGGCTCTGCTACGAGATTATTTCGCACCCAAATCCTGTGCGAACCGCAGGAGATACCCATCAGGATCCTGCACCAGGAACTGCCTGTTGCCGCGCTCCTCTCCTGCAATTCGATACCACGCGTCATGACAGGGCCTAAAGAGAGGCCAGTTTGCGTTCCTGAGCGCATCGAGCAAAGGCTCTACGGAATCGACGAACATCTGAAAGTTAATCCCGCGCCCCAGTGGGCGCTGTAGATCCCCGGTCTCCCAATTGCCGTTTCGTTGACTCAGCATAACCTGTGATCCCTGAAGCTCGATATACGTCAAGCCGTTTTCGGGTCGCTGGTATGCAATTTGGAAGCCGAGAACATTGCATCAAAAGCTCTCGCTCTTTCCAAGGTCAAACACGTCTAGCTCCGGGACAAGCGGAGCAAAGCCGCCAGTCGGTAGTCTATCCGCTGATCTTTTCATGGTTCAGCTGCCTCCGAAGTGGTGCGGGATCAGTAGCAAATTCCGGCTTCGAAATCTGCTTGGCAGCAAACTTGGACGTTGCTGTGAGCGTTGGTGACCGCTCCTGGCGCCAGAAGCGGACACTCACTCCAGGTCGCTTCTGGACCCAGAACGGACCTAAAGGACGTCCAACCGTTACGTTGCGATAGAAGACATTTGAAAGACCGCTGTTCGGCCGATCTTGCGCGAGAGCTTAATACTTTGGCGTTCGACACTCCACCATATCAGCCAGCCGATGCAGAGCGCTGCAGGGATCGCCAAGACGCCGCCCCATGCTCCGAAGGCGTGAACAAACACCTTTAGCACCAAGGCGTGACTGAGATACAGGCTATACGAAATGCGCCCGAGCCATTGGGGGATGGCAGCATCCAACAGTCGGTTGCGAAAGGAGATGTGCGAGAAGGAAGCACCGATCACAAAGAGGCAGAGAATTGAGACTTGAGGAACGATCAGCCCGACGAGCATGGCCGCGGCCGCACACGTTATTCCACGAATTTTATCGGAGCTGCTCCATACGATCAGAGGCATAAAAGGCATCGCCCACACCTCCAGAAACAGCGACCACACCGGAGGATTGATGGAGGGCTCGTCGTTAGGCCCGATCAGCGGATACCAGAGGAACTCCGACCAGACCGGCGGCACGCTGGCAATGATGTACCCTGCGGCTAAACATAAGGCATAAACCGGCCATAGACGCACCACGCGGCGCGCGAGGAACACACCGAACCGACCCTCCCAACTTCGGGTAAGCACATAGCTCGACAACACAAAGAACAATCCGACCGCGAAATGCGCGGGCATCAACATCCAATTGATGCCAAAGGGAGCGCAGACGTGCCATGCAAGAACCACAACAGCGAGAAGCCCACGCAACCCGTCGATTGCTGTGACGCGCGCTGACGCAACTGCCGGCGGTTCAACCGATGATTTCACGCTCAATCCAAAGAAGAAACTGCATCGCGTTCGCGGTCAAATAAGTCGGCGCGCTTCAAGAATATCATCATCCTCCAACACACGTTAAACAAGTGTTATACGAATGTTGTCTTTTTGCGTGTGTTACAGATATCGCCCAAATGACGTGATGTCGCGCCCGGCTTTCTAGGTTCAGCCCACCTTTGCTGCACCATGCGATGCTGATAGCGCCCTCGTCGGGTGATTGCGAACACGAATGAGCGCGTGAGCCATCGGCAAAATTTTTGATTGGGAGTCCTGTTGCCAACGCGGGAAGGTATGACTACGCTTTACCCTAGGTAGGCCTAAACCGCCTTTCGATCGGCTGCACGTTCATGCCCAAATTCCTTCGCGTCGGAGTCCATCAGTCCAACGTCTCCGGATACACGTCAAAGGCATGGTGTATTCGACGGGTTGGCTCGGCGGTTTTCCTGAAGTGGGGCGCCGTGGAGGTCCATGGCGCCGGAGCTGCACGCAAGGTCTACTGGACGCTTCCACCGAGGGACAAGACAATTCGTTGCGGCACAGTGCAGCGTGCCAGCGATTACGCCAAAGCCGCCATCGCGCGGCGACGCAACCATCGCTACGAACTGCTGACTGGAAGTATTGCGACCCGGCGCCGGACCGCCGATCGTGGCGCCGAATTCGAACAGGCGCTCGCCACGATCCTCTTTGTCGATATCGTCGGCTCCACCGAAAAAGCCGCGCGGTTAGGCGATGCCCGCTGGACGCAGGTGATGGGTCACTATTACGCCGCCGTCCGCAAAGAGCTGAAGACCTTGCGCGGAAAGGAAGTCGTGACGACGGGAGACGGATTGCTCGCGACGTTCAAGGCGCCGGCGGCCGGAGTCCGGTGCGCGGCCGCGATCCGCGAGGCCGTGCGCACGCTGGGGCTGGAGATCAGGGTCGGGCTGCACGCCGGCGAATACACGGTGAGCGGCGGCGAAGTGGTCGGTCTCGCGTTTCACATCGGCGCGCGCGTCGCCGCGAAAGCGCGTGCCGGCGAAGTGCTGGTCTCGAGCGCGGTCAGGGATCTGATGTCGCAGTCCGGAATCCAATTCAGGGATCGCGGCCTGCACCAGCTCAAGGGCGTGCCGGCGCGATGGCGCCTGTACCGGGTCGAACACTAAGGTGTTCTGCAGGCGTGGACACCGATTTTGCAATCGATGCGGCGCTCCGATTGCAGGAACGCGACTGACCTTGTCACGAAACGCAGGACCTTGCGCTTTCCAATACCGTCACCGCGATCGTTCCTGCAATTGAACCAACGTCCGATCCGACCGCACCAAGCCAGGTAGCGCTGAGGGAACCCGGTCGATTGATCGGTCATACGGCCTGGTCATTGGATCAGTACTTGATGAACGGCTGTTTGAATGCAGTTTCTTCTTTATGAAATTGTCGCTCGTATCGTCGCGATCTATTTGTGCGCCGATTGCTACCGCAGGCTGCGGCATGGTCTTGCCGAGAGAAAAATCGCGTCCTTCAGTTCTGATCCTGTAAACTGGCTTCTGGACTCGTTTCTGGACCCGTCGATCCGGGTTGCCCATAGGGATGCCACGCCGGTCCGGTACTGGATCGTAATGGGCATCCAGATGATCGCCCTGGTCGGATGCCTCGTTGTTGCGATATTTGGCTGGTGGCACCCAAACACCTGAGCATCCGCTGATGGCACCTGGTCGACGTTGAGGATTCGTCCCCGCGCGGTCCCGACAGCTAGCTCCGTTTTCTCAGGCCGCGGGATTTCGCGATCCGAACCTGCTGTGCGCGGCCTGGTTTGAACGACAAAGTCGGTCAAGTTCAGGCTGGATTCGCAGGTAGTCTGGCTGGCAATTGATCCTCCCCATCTCTAGATATGGATCGGTCAGGAGCCCGACATGCCATCGCTTTCCATACTTGATCTGGTCCGCGTTACGCAAAATACCGACGCGCGCGGCGCCTTCGACAATGCGCGCGATCTCGCCGCCCATGCGGAACGATGGGGTTACCGCCGGTTTTGGGTCGCAGAGCATCATAACATGCCGGGCGTCGCCAGCGCCGCCACGGCGGTAGTCCTCAACCATATCGCGGCGGGCACGCGCACGATCCGCGTCGGCGCGGGTGGCATCATGTTGCCTAACCACGCTCCGATCATCATCGCCGAGCAGTTCGGGACTTTGGCTAGGCTGCACCCCGGCCGTATCGACCTCGGCCTCGGGCGAGCGCCAGGCACGGATCAACTTACCGTCCGGGCGCTGCGCCGGACATTGCAGAGTTCCGACAATTTTCCGCAGGACGTGCTCGAGCTGCAGGCTTTCTTTGCGCCGGCGGGGCCGAACCAGAACGTTCAGGCCGTGCCCGCCGCGGGCACGGAGGTGCCGCTGTGGATTCTCGGGTCCAGCACCTATGGCGCACAGCTCGCCGCCGCACTGGGGCTGCCCTACGCCTTTGCCTCGCATTTCGCGCCCGACCAATTGCTGCAGGCGCTGGATATCTACCGCAGCCGCTTCGAGCCGTCAGAGCAACTGGCGAAGCCTTACGTCATGGTCGGCGTCAATGTCATCGCCGCGGACACCGGCCACGAGGCGAAGCGGTTGGCGACCACCCAGCAGATGTCATTCACCAATATGTTTCGCGGCAAGCGCGGCCTGAGCCAGCCACCGATCGATGACATCGAGACTTACTGGTCACCAACCGAGAAGGCGCAGGCGATGCAGATGCTGGCCCGTTCCATCGTCGGATCGCAGGACACCGTTCGTGCCGGGCTTGCAGGATTGTTCGCCGAGACCGCGGCAGACGAATTGATGGTCGTGTCGGATATTTACGATCACGGCGCGCGTTTGCACTCGTACGACCTGATAGCCGCCGCTCATGCCGAGCATGAGAGCGCATCGATGACAGCCGTCGTCGCGTAGCGTTTCGGATTGGCGACGGGATCAGGCGGCTACTCCGGCACTGGCACGTCAAACGGATCGCGTATCCTGCGGCATTACCCGGGCGAGCGCTCGACCACGTGACGGAGCCAGACCATTCCGCCCTCGAGCGTCTCGCAATGAGTCAATCGCAACGACTGCCCGGCGCCGGGGCGGTCGCCCTCCGGGCCGGTGTAGTCGACGATGCTTTGCGTGCCGGCCACCCCGTCGACGGCCGGGAAGATCAGCGTGCTGAACTCGTCGATCAGTTTGTGTTTGAGGAATGCACCATTGATTCTGCCGCCGCCTTCGAGCAGCAGCTTTCTGGCACCAAAACCCGAGGCCAGCTGTTCCATCGCCCGTGACAGATCATCGCCTGTTGCGCCGGCGAAGACATATGAAACACCATCTTCGCGAAGTTCGGCGAGATAGGCATCGGAAACCTGCTCGCCGAGCACCGCAACGACGTGGTCGCCGCCGACATTGTCCTTGCCGTAATGGGCATGGCCCGATGGGTCGATCGCGACGGCGAGTTTGCGGCCGTCGCGTTTGGCGACATGCGCTTCACGCGGCAGCTTCGGCGCGTCGGCCATGCTGCGTTCGGTTCCCTTGGCCATTTCACTCATGGTCTTGCGGCCGACGATCCATCCATCGGCGTCGAAGCTGTCATGCACTTTTTCGTAATGGCTGCGTAAAACATCGATCGGAATGCCCGCGGCCGGCCGGGTGAAGCGACTGGGATGCAGCCGCCCGTCGATGGACGTGCCCATGTGGCAGATGATGTAAGGTCGCATGATTCACTTCTCACCCGGTTGGGGGCTGGCCGTTATTTATGTATGGCGCGTCGCTGACCTTTGCCATCCCACCAACGTTTGCAGCGCGCACCCGGTCTTCCCTGCGCCCTCTGATTTTCGTGGGCGAACGCAATTGCAAAACTCGGGCGCATCGTGTCGCGAGATCGCAAACACGCATTCAGCGTCGTAGCCCGGATGGGCGTAGCGATATCCGGGCTGCTGTTAGACTGATCCCGGATGTCGCTGCGCTCATCCGGGCTACACAGGCCGGCGGCACCCGATGCGTGGTTGTATCTCGCTGCCGAAAAACCGGCTATGCATGTGCCGATTTCACCGAGGATGTCCGCTTGAAGCCCGACAACGACCCTTCGCCCGCGCCGTTCGGCGCGTTCGCTCCGACCGCCGCGCAGGCCGCCATCATCCGGCTGGCGCATCGCTCGCGGCTGAAGCGCGGCGCATTTCGCCCGATGCTGTCGCGGCTGGTCAACCTGCTGCGCGCCGGGCCTGTCGATGTTGCCTATCAGGGCGCGTCATTTCGCTTCTATCACCAGGTCAGCGCCACCGAACGCGGCGCCCTGTTCAATCCCGATTACAACATCGAGGAACTGGATTTTCTTCGCGCGCATACGCCTTCAGGGGGCGTGTTCGTCGACGTCGGCGCCAATGTCGGCACCTACGCCATGGTGCTGGCGCGCCATGTCGGACCTGCCGGCAAGGTGATCGCGATCGAGCCGCATCCCGTCACCCATGCGCGGCTGGCCTTCAACAATTCGGCGTCCGGCTACACGCAGGTCAGACTGGTGGCCGCCGCCGCAGGCTCCGCCGATGGCGAGCTGATGATCGAAACCGATGGCGACAATCTCGGCGCCAGCCATATCGTGACCGGTGAGGTTTCCAGTAGGGCGATCAAGGTGCCGTCGCTGCGGCTGCAGCGCATCCTCGAGGACGCCGGCGTCACGCGTGTCGACGCCCTCAAGATCGACATCGAAGGTTTCGAAGACCGCGCGCTGATTCCCTTCTTCAAGGACGCCCCGCCAACGCTGTGGCCCCGCGCCGTCGTGATCGAGCATCTGTCGAAGAACGAATGGCTCGACGATTGTATCGCCGACATGCGCGCCCGCGGCTATTCCGAGACGGGCGAGACCCGCAGCAACACGCTGCTGGTTCGGGGTTCCCGTTGATGCGGCCATTGTGTCGCACGGAACTTCGCCGCATCTGCGCCGTTGTCGGCGATGCCAATCGAACCTCCGGAAATTCCACCGGCAACGCCGGGACTTCCGACGGAACCGCCGCAAGAATCGCCTCCGGGCAATCCGCGCCCGGAGATCCCGCCGCCGGTGCATGAGCCGGGTGCGCCACCGCCACCACAGGAGCTGCCGGGCAAGCCGCCTGACGAACTTCCGTTGCGTGGACCGGATGGACCTCGCACGCCGAATCCGGCTACTGATCTTGGCGGCAGCACGAGCCGCACCTGAAGAGGGCGGCCTGAATGAGTAATGAATAATGATGCATGCAGCCTGTTGCGTAGAGGAAATATATCGCGTCCGAGTTTCATGGCCCGCCACAATCCGGCCTAACGATTAGCCGTTGATCGACCAGCCGAAACCTTCGGCAAAGACGATTCATTGCTTTCAAGAACCTTCCGGGACCTAAAGATATCATGACAAACCTTCGCATCCTGCTGCTGGCCACCACTGCTCTGACGGTGGCACAGCTCGCGACTTCCGCATCGCATGCGCAAACTGCGCCACTCGTCGTGGCGCAAGCCAAGGAAGAGCTTGGCCCCGATGGAAGGCCGAAGGGGCCGCCGCCGAAGGGCCCGCCACCCGCCGCAGTCCCGCATCCCGCGCCGCCACCGCCGGCTGCAGCGCCACGTCCGGCACCCCCGCCGCCGCCGCCGCCACCCCCGGCTGCAGCGCCACGTCCAGCGCCGCCGCCGCCACCGCCTCCGGTTCAGCGTCAGGCTCCTCCGCCGCCGCCCCCTCCGGTTCAACATCAGGCTCCGCCGCCCCCGCCGCCGCCGGTTCAGCATCAGGCTCCGCCACCGCCGCCTCCCGCGGCTGCGCCCGCACGTCCAACGCCGCCCGCGCCGCCTCCGCCCCCTGTTCCCGCGCGTCCGACCCCGCCGGCGCCGCCGACGGCGGCACCGCCTGCACATACGCCGCCACCCCCACCGCCGCCGCCCCCGGCAGCGACGACGGCACCCGTTGCGCCGAAGCAACCGACGACGCTCCCGCCTCCGCCGCCTCCCGGCGCCAAGCAGGCACCCGCGCCGATCCAGCAAACAGCGCCTCCGACGGGCACACCCCCGACATCTGCTCCTCCCGCGGGCGGGAGTCCGGCGATCGTGCCGCCGCCGCGTACACCGGACGGACCGCCTCCCGGTACGGGTGGGCCAACCGGTCAGCAGGGACAGGGACGTCCCGGCGGGCCGCCTCCAGGCGGCGCATCGGGTGCTGTTCCGGGAGCGACACCTCCAGTTACGGCAGCTCCGGCCGGGGCACCCCCGGCTGCGGGCGCTCCCGCGGCACCCACTGCCGTGCCGGCCGGGCCGAATTCCGCACCGCCTCCCGGTCACGTGCAGAACGCGCCCCCGACGGTTGCTCCGGCATTCCAGCGCGCACCTCAGATCACCGCGCCGCTGCCGGTTGCCCCGCCGCCCGCTGTCGCGCTCGCTCCGATCGCGGCTGGTGCCGTCATGCCGGGTCCGCGTAACCTCAGTGATTTCCGCGGCCAACGCCGCGAAGTCCAGGAGGGCGGCCGCACCGTCATCACCGAGCCGGGCCGGATCATCATCCGCGATCCCGGCGGGCAGGAGTACGTCCGTCACAACGAGATGGATCGCTTCCAATACGGTGCGCGTGACATCCAGACCCAGGTCGTCGGCGGCGAAACCCGCACCGTCGTGATCCGTCCGGACGGCTCGCAGATCATCACGGTGATCGGCCGCGACGGCGAGTTGCTGCGGCGAATCCGCCGCGACGATCGGGGCCGCGAGATCATCATCATCGACAACAGCTACCGCGATCCGCGCGCGATCGGCGGCTTCTATGTCGACCTGCCGCCGCCGGTGGTGCGCATGCCTTATAATCGATACATCGTCGATTCCGAGGAAGCGTCGCCAGACGTCATCTACGAGACCATGATGGCGCCGCCGGTGGACCGCATTCAACGGCGCTATACGCTCGACGAAATCCGCTACAGCCCGAACGTGCGTCAGTTGATGCCGAGCATCGACGTCAACACCATCAACTTCGCAACCGGATCGTGGGAAATTCCGCCCGATCAGGCCGCGAAGCTGCAGGCGATCGCCGATGGCCTCAACCGGGCGATCCAGGCCAATCCGCGCGAGGTGTTCCTGATCGAAGGCCACACCGACGCGGTCGGCAGCGACACCGACAACCTGTCGCTGTCGGACCGTCGCGCCGAATCCGCCGCAACGCTGCTGACGCAGCAGTTCGGCGTGCCGGCGGAAAACCTGACCTCGCAGGGTTATGGCAAGCAGTACCTGAAGGAGCAGACCGACGGGCCGAGCGCGATCAACCGGCGCGTCACCGTCCGCAACATCACGCCACTGCTCAATGGCGGCCAGGCGGCGCTGCCGCCGCCCCCGCCCGGCGTCGCGCCGCCCCGGTAAGGCTGAATACGGCGAGGCAAGTCCTCAGCAAATGAGAATGGCCGGGAGCAATCCCGGCCATTGTCGTATTAGCTATCTCAAACCGTCATTGCGAGCGTAGCGACCTGTCCGCCGAAGCTCGAAGAGCGAAGACGGAAGCAATCCATCTCGCCACGGAAATGAAGCGTGGATTGCTTCGTCGCTTGCGCTCCTCGCAATGACGTGGGTAGAGATGCCGCCCCCGCGCGCCTCAGTCCTTGTCGCTGCCGAGTCTGAAAATGTCGGCGCCGTCGCCGCTCGATAGCAAGCCGTTCTCGGCGTAGAGATTCAGCTTGGTGCGGGTATCGGCGATATCGAGGTTGCGCATCGTGAGCTGGCCGATGCGGTCGGCCGGCGTGAACGGCGCATCCTCCACCTTCTCCATGCTCAGCCGCTCCGGCTGATAGGTCAGGTTGGGGCTCTCGGTGTTCAGGATCGAGTAGTCGTTGCCGCGGCGCAGTTCGAGCGTCACCTGGCCGGTGACCGCGCGGGCTACCCAGCGCTGCGCGGTTTCGCGCAGCATCAGCGCTTGCGAGTCGAACCAGCGTCCCTGATAGAGCAGCCGGCCGAGGCGCATGCCGCTGATGCGGTATTGCTCGATGGTATCCTCGTTGTGGATCCCGGTGACCAGGCGTTCGTAGGCGATGTGCAGCAGCGCCATGCCGGGCGCTTCGTAGATGCCGCGGCTCTTGGCCTCGATGATGCGGTTCTCGATCTGGTCGCTCATGCCGAGGCCATGGCGGCCGCCGATGGCGTTGGCCTCGAGGAACAGCGCGACCGGATCGGCGAAGCTCCGGCCGTTAAGCGCGACCGGCTGGCCTTCCGCAAAACGCACGACGACCTTCTCGGCCTTGACGGCGCAGTCGTCGCGCCAGAACGGCACGCCCATGATCGGATTGACGATCTTGATGCCGCTGTCGAGCTGCTCGAGATCCTTGGCCTCGTGGGTGGCGCCGAGGATATTGCTGTCGGTCGAATAGGCCTTCTCGGCACTCATCTTGTAGCCGAAGCCATGCGCGGTCATGAACGCCGACATTTCGGCACGGCCGCCCAGCTCGTCGATGAACTGCTGGTCGAGCCAGGGCTTGTAGATCCGCAAGCTCGGGTTGGTCAGCAGGCCGTAACGGTAGAAGCGCTCGATGTCGTTGCCCTTGAAGGTGGAGCCGTCGCCCCAGACGTTGACGCCGTCTTCCTTCATGGCCGAGACCAGCATCGTACCGGTCACGGCGCGGCCGAGCGGTGTGGTGTTGAAGTAGGTGATGCCGCCGGTCGAGATGTGGAAGGCGCCGGACTGGATGGCCGCGATACCTTCGTGCACCAGTTGGGTGCGGCAATCGACCAGCCGGGCTTTCTCGGCGCCGTATTCCAGCGCCTTGCGCGGAATCTCGTTGTAGTCGGCCTCGTCCGGCTGGCCGAGGTTGGCGGTATAGGCGAAGGTGCGCGCGCCCTTCTGCTTCATCCACAGCAGCGCCGCGCTGGTGTCGAGCCCGCCCGAGAAGGCGATGCCGACTTTTTCGCCCTTGGGCAGGCTCTTCAAAATCGTGCTCATAAACCTTCCAATCGCTCGAAATGCCTTGTGACGTTGAGGGCGCGAATAGCAAATTTCACGCTTGTGGGCACGCGTTTTAAGGGGCTGCGCGGCCGCGCCAGCGCTGCCACAGCCGGTAACCGGGCCCGCCCAAGCGCGCCAGCGCGGCCTCGATCTGTGCATCCGACAGCCGGGTCAACGGCCAGCGGTAGATCCAGGCATAGGCCAGCCAGATCACCAGAAAACTGACCAGGCCTGCCGCCGCGACATCGGTGAAGAAGTGCCCGCCGAACGCCATCCGCAGCACGCTGGTGGTGACCCCGAACAGGGTCGCCGCCGCATAGGCCAGCGGCCGCCACGCCGGCGGCGTCAGCACCGCGGGAGCATAGGTCCAGAACGCGGTGGCGCCCTCGCCGGAGAAGAACGAGCAGTTGCGCCCGCATTCTCCGCGCGGGTCCCAATACGGCACGAATTCCCAGGGCCCGTTGAACTGCGTCACCATCACGGGCCGCGGCCGGCCCCAATAGCTCTTGAAAGTTAGGTTGGTGAGAACGCCCGCGGAGAGAAGTATCGTGACCAGCAGGAACACCGCCGCGCGGCCGGGGATCAGCATCGGCCGGTCCGGCCGCAGCAGCTTGACGACGATCGCGACCAGCGCCGGCAGCGCCAGCGCCCACGATACCCACATCGCACCATCGCGCGCGAATGCGGCGACGGCATCGGACTTCAGCGGGAACGATTTGGTCGCGGGATCGTAGAACAGCGCCGCCAGCTTCAGATCGAGTTCGGGAAAAATCCCGAACAGCAATCCGATCACAAGCGCGAGGGCGAGCGCGATGAGAAGTCCAGTCCGGTTCATGGCGCGGGGTTTAGCCGAGGCGGCAGGGGTTGGAAAGCATCACGGCTGCGGCCTCGACTGCGACGGCAGTGGCGGCGGCGGCCGCAACGGGCGCGGCGGTTCGCGCCAGGCGCCCGCTCTGCGGCCCGCGATCATCCAGTAGACGATGCCGGCGACGATGCCCGCGCCGGTCATGATTTCGAGGTGGCGCCGCACGATGCCGTCGAACTGCATCGTCTGCGTATCGAACGGGGTCAGACCGAGATAGCAGGCCGCGCCGACGATCGCGCCGCCAACCGCGTAAGTAAGCACACCCCGGATGCTAAATGCCTCGGTGATCAGCACCACGATCAGCGCCGGCAGCAACGCAAAGCCCGAGATAAAGATGAAGCCGAAGCCGAGCACGACGTGGATCGCACTTGGATCGATCTCGCGGGCGTCGAGATCGCTGAATTCCGGATACAGCACCGCGACGACCACGATCGCCCCCGCGGCAAAGCACGCGAGAAGAAAGGCAAAGAAGACGACAAAGAGACGGCCGATCAGCGCCATCGAAGACTCTTTTGATTTTTGGGCATGATCTTATCCGAAAACCGGGTCCCACTTTTCGGGATCATCCCCTTAGTCCGTCATCGCCATGGCGCGGAGCGCGTCGCGCTCGCGCACGGAGAGCTTTTCAGTCTCCGATTTCAACTGACCGCAGGCGGCGAGAATGTCGCGGCCGCGCGGGGTACGAACCGGCGAGGAGTAGCCGGCGTTGAAAATATACTCGGAGAATTTTTCGATCTGCTCCCAGTCCGAGCATTCGTAGCGCGTGCCCGGCCACGGATTGAACGGGATCAGATTGATCTTGGCGTGAATACCCTTGAGCAGCTTCACCAGCAGCTTGGCGTCGTCCAGCGAATCGTTGACGTCCTTCAGCATCACATACTCGAAGGTGATGCGTCGCGCATTCGACGAGCCCGGGTAATCGCGGCAGGCCTGCAGCAGTTCGGCGATCGGGTATTTACGGTTGAGCGGCACCAGTTCGTTGCGCAGTTCGTCGCGCACCGCATGCAGCGAGATCGCCAGCATCACGCCGATCTCGTCGCCGGTGCGGATAATGTTGGGCACCACGCCCGAGGTCGACAGCGTGATGCGGCGGCGGGAAATGCCGATGCCTTCGTTGTCGGCAACGATCAGCAGGGCGTCGCGCACCGCGTCGAAATTATACAGCGGCTCGCCCATGCCCATCATCACCACATTGGTGACGCGGCGGCTGCCGGTCGGGGTCTCGCGATCGGCCCAGTCGTCGAGGCGGTCGCGCGCCACCATGATCTGGCCGACGATCTCGCCCGCCGTGAGGTTGCGCACCAGCCGCTGCGTGCCGGTGTGGCAGAACGAGCAATTCAGCGTGCAGCCGACCTGCGAGGAGACGCACAGCGTGCCGCGGTCGGTTTCGGGAATGTAGACGCATTCGACTTCATGCGCCTTCTGCAGATCGTCGCCGCTCGGCAGGCGCAACAACCATTTGCGGGTGCCGTCGTTGGAAATCTGCTCGGCGACCACTTCGGGACGCGCGACGGTGAAATGCTGCACGAGCTGCGCGCGCATTTCCTTGGAAATGCTGGTCATCTCGTCGAACTCTTTGGCGCCGCGGACATACATCCAGTGCCAGAGTTGTTGCGTACGCATCTTGCGCTGCGCGGGCGCAATCCCGATCGCGCCCAATCGATCCGCGATCTCGGCGCGCGACAAGCCGATCAGCGACGGCTTGGCGGGCGGCACGTAGGTCTCGAGCGGAATCTTCTCCAAAGGCGCGATTGCCCCGGAATGAGCTTCGGTCTTGCTGGTCACGGTGTCGGTCATGGCCCATCAAATAGGCTTTCCGGCGCCCGCTGGAAAGCCATCAAATGCGTCAGTTTTGGCCTAAAAAGCCGCTTATCTCGCTTGAAGCATGATCTTGCCGGAAAACCGGCGACCAGCTTTCCGGATCAGGCTTAGCGCCGGCAATCCTGCGCCAGCCGATCGAGCGCCTGCGCCAGCCCCTTCAGCGAGAAGGTATCGGTGGTCTCGGTGCCCTTGGCCGAGACGCCCTTGACAGTCGCGTCGGCCGATTTGCGCATGGCGTCGACCATCCGCTCTTCCTCGGCGGCGTTCTTGATCCAGAGTCCGTCGCCCTGGGTGTACATCGCGTAGGACGCGCCACCGACCTCGAGCGAGGATTCCGAGCCCGGCTTCAGTGCGTAGCCGATCATGATCGAGACTTCGTTGACGACTTTTTCAGCCGGGCGCGTCGAGACGAAAGCGTAGGCCGGATCGCGCGGACGGTTCGGAGGGTTGGTCTTCGAGGAAGACGGCTTGGCCAATGCGAAGCACACCTTCTTGCCGTTCGGCATCGCCGTGTAGGCGCCCCATGTGCCGAATTGGCCGATCAGGTTCGGCTCCGCGCCGCCGGCCGCTGCCGTTGCCGCCGGATCCGGTTTGGCGGCGGGCTTGGCTGCCGCGGGCTTGGCCGTATCCTTCGCGGTACCCTTGGCGGCCTTCGGCGCAGCCGTTTGCGCGTGCGCGAAGGACGTCACCCCGCACACGACAACAACAGCAACCAGAGATGTCAGTATTCCCCGCACGGACGACTGATTCCCTTATCATTGTGACTGGAAGATGGCCCAACGACGCAATGAGTCGTCGCGCATGGATAGCCGGGAAATGCCTTTTTGGGAAGGCAGTCACGGGCTGGCCCGCTGCGACGTCCGCGTTCCGGTGCAAGCCTGCTTAGCAGAACCTTTACACGGCCTGCGAACTCAGCTCCCGGCGCGGCCCGCGCGCTGCTTCTCCCACTGCGCTTCGGTCCAGTGCAGCAGATCCTCCGCGCCGGAGCTGCGCAAATGCGAGCCGCCATCCTGCACCACCATCTCGCCATTGATGTAGCCGGCCTGGTCGGAAATCAGGAAGCTCGCCAGATTGGCGAGTTCGCTATGTTCACCGGCGCGACCGAGCGGATTGCGATGCGCCCAGCTTTCGTCGCGCCCCTCGGGCCGCAACTGACCCGAGGCGCCCGGGGTCGGAAAGGCACCGGGCGCGATCGCGACCGTGCGGACGCCCTTCGGGCCCCATTCCACCGCAAGGCTTTTGGTCATCGCCAGCACGGCGGTCTTGGCCATCGCCGACGGCACCGTGAAGGCGCGCCCGGTGATGGTCGAGGTCGAGAGAATGCTCAGCACCACGCCCTTGTGCTTGCCGTCGATCCAGCGCTTGCCGGCGGCGAGCGTGCAATACATCGTGCCATGCAGCGTCGGCGCCAGGATCGCATCGGCGGCCCGGAACGACAGATGTTCGGTCTGCGCGATGAAGGTCGCGGCAGCATTGTTGACCAACACGTCGATCGGCGCCTCGGCCCAGACCGCATCCATCATGGCATTGACCGCAGCGCCGTCACGGATATCGCATCTCGCCACCGAGACCTTGCCGCCCATCTCGCTGCGCATCTGGGCTGCGGTCGCCTCCAGCAATTCGAGCCGGCGGCCGCAAATGATCAACTCGGCACCGAGTTCGACGAAGCGGCGTCCCATCGCCGCCCCGAGCCCGGAGCCGCCGCCGGTGACCAATATCCGCTTTCCCGCCAGCAGGCCTTTTTCAAACATCGTTTGAATTCCTTTCAAACATCGCCGCCCTCATCCCGCACCATAAGGCCATGCATCCGAATCGGATTGTAGCCCGGCTTCAAATCCGGCATGAAGCATCCAGCCTTCCTTGTGCGTCCGAAAATCAGGTGTGTCCATGAAAGCCATTCTCTGTTCGCAATATTGCCAACCCGACGATCTCGTGCTGGCCGACGTGCCCGATCCCGTCGCCGAGCCGGGCCAGGCCGTGATCGCGATCAAATCTGCGGCGCTGAATTTCTTCGACATCCTGATGATCCAGGGCAAGTACCAGATCAAACCGCCGTTCCCGTTCTCGCCGGCCGCCGAAGTCGCGGGCGTGATCGAAAGCGTCGGCGCCGGGGTCACCGACCTGAAGGTCGGCGATCGCGTGGTGGCCTCCTGCGGTCACAACGGCGCGCGCGAAAAGATCGCACTGCCGGCGAATACCATCGTGAAGATTCCCGACAATCTGGATTTCGATCGCGCCGCCGGAATCATCATCATCTACGGCACCGCGCTGCACGCGCTGGAAGACCGCGCCAGCCCGAAGCCCGGCGAGACGCTGGCGGTGCTGGGCGCGGCCGGCGGCACCGGCCTTGCCGCCTGCGAGCTCGGCAAGCTGATGGGGCTGAAGGTGATCGCCTGCGCGTCCTCGGATGAGAAGCTCGAATTCGCCAAAGCCCACGGCGCCGAACTGACGCTGAACTACGCCAAGGAAGACCTGAAGGAAGGTCTGAAGCGGCTGACCGGCGGCAAGGGCGTCGACATCATTTTCGATCCAGTCGGCGGCAGCTATGCCGAAGCCGCGTTGCGCGCCATCGCGTGGGAGGGTCGCTTCCTGGTGATCGGCTTTGCGGCCGGCGACATTCCGAAGATGCCGCTCAACCTGGCGCTGCTCAAGGGTTGCGATATCCGCGGCGTGTTCTGGGGCGCATGGGCCAAGCTCAACGCGGAAAAGAACCGCGCCAATCTGGAGAAGCTCGTGAAGTGGACCGCGGAAGGCAAGATCTCCTCGCATGTCGACCGCACCTTCCCGCTGGCGCAAACCGCCGAGGCGCTGAAAGTGCTCGCCGGCCGCAAGGCGATGGGCAAGGTGATCCTGCATCCCTGAGGCGGCGTTTCACGGCCGACAACGATTCTCGCTACCGACGGCGGCCATTGCTCGGCCGCCGTATCACTTCAGGACACGCGACTCATGATCGCGCGCATCGGGCGGATGTTTCGCGACGAGACTAGCGACGCACGCATTTGAGATAATTAGTTGCTAACTAGTCCGCGCGTTAAATCTCTGAATTGGGCAATTACGCCTCAATCAAACCAAAATATCTCCCAATTCGCACCTGCGAACGTCGTTTTTTAAACCCATTCGGCGTGCGATTTAGCAACCAGTAAAGGGTTCCCGCGCGCCAAAAATAATTACAACCATGCCGGGGTACCCACAGTTGCGTTCGTAGTGGGAGCATCGCCATGGTGGAGAGTACAAAGCCGGTTCATTCGAGGGACCCGTACGACAGATTCGACGAAGCCATCAGCGATTCCCGGTTATATGAGACGCATCAACCCGGTCGAGCCGTCGGACTACCGTATGAGGCGCCGGAACAGGACGAAGCCTACGAGCCGGTCCCGCTGTTCCTCTCCAACTATGAAGATGACGAACCCAAACACCGGTTCGGCAGCGGCGGCGAGAGCAACATCAGCCGCGCACTGCTCTGGTCGCGAATTCTCAAGGGCGGCATAGCCGCCGCATCCGCCGCCGGCATCGCGCTCGCGATCATGTCGATGGACAACCCGCTTTCGGTATTTGCCAACGCGAAAGCCTCGCTCGCCGGCGAAACATCCGGTCAGCTCAGCGCGACGGAGCCGGCGCTGCCGCCGCAAAGCGTTGCCGCGCGGCCAACCAATTCCGAACCGGCGCCGGATAACGCAGCGCCCCGCCGTCTTCCGCCCGCCAGCCTGACCTCGGTGTCGCCGACGCGCGACGAAATCACAGCCGCCTATCAGGGCGCGATCAAGAGCAAGGTTGTGGCGATCGAGCCGGCGGCGCAAGCAGCGGCCCCGGCGGAAGCAGCGCCGCCTCCTGCAAGACGCATCGATCCCGATGAACTCGCGGCGCTGCTGAAGCGCGCGAAGGGACTGCTGGCGATCGGCGACATCACTTCCGCCCGGCTGCTGCTCGAGCGTGCGGCGGATGCGCAGGAAGCCGACGCGGCGCTGATGCTGGCGGGAACGTATGACCCGCAGGTGCTCGGCACCCAGGACATGCGCAGCATCACGCCCGATCCCGCCGCGGCCCGGCTTTGGTACCAGAAGGCGGCCCAGCTCGGTTCGGTCGACGCCAGACGGCGGCTGCAGACTCAAAACTAGACTTCACTCGAAGACAGGCACTACGCAGGGGGACACATGCGACGTTTGTTTGGAATGGCACTGATTGCCATCATGATGGTTTGCGGTCAGACCGCCCGGGCCGAAGAGACGCAACTCGATCCCGCCAAGGTCAGCGAAAGTCTCAAGGCTATTTTCCAGTTCGGTTCGGCCGCCACCAAGCAGGCCTTGAACCAGAACACGGTCACGCTGATCTCTGGCACCATCGGCGGCACCTATGTGCAGATCGGCGCCGACCTCGCCTCCGTGCTCGACGACGGCAACAAGTTGCGCGTACTCCCGATCGTCGGGCGCGGATCGGTGCAGAGCGTCGCCGACATCCTGTTCCTGCAAGGCGTCGATCTCGGCATCGTGCGCGCCGATACGCTCGACTATCTTGAGCGGAAAGGCTTTGCGAAGGACATCAAGAAGCAGTTCACCTATGTGACCAAGCTCTACAACGAAGAGATGTATGTCATCGCCTCGAAATCGGTCCGTAGTCTCGCCGATCTCAACGGCAAGAAAGTCAGCGTCGACCTTCCCAATGGTGGCACCTTCGTCACGGCATCCATCGTATTCGAGCGGCTCGGCCTCAAGCCGAACCTCGTCTATATCGAGCAGCGCATCTCGATGGAGATGTTGAAGAAAGGCGAAATCGACGCCGTGATCGCCGTTGGCGGCAAGCCGTACAAGTCGGTCAGCGCCTTCAAGGACGACAAGGACCGCTTCCACTTCGTTCCGGTCGACTATGCCAAGCCGTTGCAGGGCGACTATCTGCCGGCAATGCTGACCGCAAAGGATTATCCGAACCTGATTGCGGAAGGCGAGCGCGTCGACACCATCGCGGTCCCCGCGGTGCTTGCGGCCTACAACTGGGCGCCGAACACCGAACGCTATCGCAAGCTCGCGCTGTTCGTCGACGCCTTCTTCACCAAGTTTCCGACGTTCCAGAACCCGCCCTTCCATCCGAAGTGGAAGGAGGTCTCGCTGTCGGCGCCGCTGCAGGACTGGCAGCGCCTTCCGATCGCCGATCAATGGCTGAAGAGCCACAACATCGAAGCGGTGACACGCGCCCGGTTCGATGACTTCCTGAAGCAGAGCCCGACGACCGCCGCCAGCGTCAAAAACGACACCGACCGGGAAGCGCTGTTCAAGCAATTCCAGGCCTGGGAAGCCGACAAGAACGCGCGCGCCCAGGTGGTCCGCCCGGCCGCCACGGCGAAGTAAAGACTGTCGTCGCCCGGCAGCAGCGCGAAGCGCGTCTTCGCGTTGATGACCGGGTGACCCAGTATTCCACCGAGGTCAATTGTTGAATCGATGGGCCAGAGCGTACTGGATTCCCCGCCTTCGCGGGGAATGACAGCTGCGGCTATTCCACCTCTGCATCCTCAATCCCGCGCTTCAGTGCAGCGCGGGCGGCATCGCGATGGTCTTGCGTGATGTGGCCCGCGACCATGCGGATGGCGGTGGCCAGGATCGCGGCATCGTCGGTGAAGCCGAGCACCGGCAGCATGTCGGGTATGAAGTCAAACGGCAGAATGAAATAGGCGATGGCGCCGAGCAGCGCCGCCTGCACATGACGCGGCGTCTGTTTGTCGAACGCGCAATAATAGGCCGCGAGCAGATCCTCGGCGAACGGAAGCTTCGCCACGACCCGCTTCAGCTTGATCCAGAAGCGCCGGCGCACGCTTTCGCGGTCCTGCGCCAATCGGTCGGCAGGCTCGAAACCCACGGTATGTTCGGACGATGCCATCACGGCACTCCCCTCGAATCCGCCGCGGCCGGTGGCTGCAGCGGTGTTGACCGAGAGTTGGGGACGTCCGGCCGCTGCCGCAAGGCCGAAAGCGGCGCGGATTCAACTGACGCCCAGTTGCCTCGCGATCCCGTTCATGGCCCGGGCAAGCTCGATATCGAGCCGGGTGACGCCGCCGGCGTCATGGGTCGACAGCACGACTTCCACCGTCTTGTAGACGTTCTTCCACTCCGGATGATGGTCCTTCTTTTCGGCGACCAGCGCCGCGCGGCTCATGAAACCGAAGGCTTCGTTGAAATCCCTGAAAGTGAAGGTGCGGGCGATCGCCTCGCGGCCGGCGGTCTCGGACCAGCCGGACAGTTCCGCCAGCGCCGCCTGGCGCGCCTCGGCCGACAGTCGTTCCACCATGATCGCCTCCCTGTTCCGCACCGGCTTAACCTAACACCGATGGGCGCCCGAGGGATCCCCACCCAAACCGACTGGATAGCCGCGTCCAATGGCCACGCGCGGGCCCCGCTAACCATGACGTAGATGTAACCTCGGTTTGGCAGGAAATTTGCTAGAATAGCCCTGCAGGCCTGCTGGCGACGTGAATTTGTAGCTCAACGATTGCACAGGGATTGATGACCGACGGCCCCACCCTCGCCCAAAAGCCGGTTCCAGCTTCGCCCCGCCCGGCGAAGCAGCGGCTGACATTCGTCATGCTGGCCGGCGTACTGGCGATCGTCGGCGCGCTGGTGGCGGGTTACTATTTTGCGATGCGCCCGGTGACGCTGAGGATCGCGGTTGGCCCGGCCAACAGCGACGACCTCAAGGTGGTCCAGGCGCTGACGCAGGCCTTCAACAATCAGCAACGCAGCCAGGTCCGGCTGCGCCCGATTCAAACCGACGGCGCGGGCGCGAGCGCCAACCTGCTGGGTGAAGGCAAGGCCGACCTCGCCATTATCCGCGGCGACCTCGAAGTGCCCAAAAACGCGCAAGCGGTGGCGACACTGCGCAAGAACGTCGTGGTGCTTTGGGTGCCCCCCGCACAGAAGACCAAGGGCAAGAAGGCGGCGCCGAAGATCACGAAAATCGCGCAGCTCGCCGGCCGACGGGTCGGCGTCGTCGGCCGTACCCCGGCCAACGTCAATCTGCTGAAAGTGATCCTGGCGCAATACGGCATCGATCCCGCCAAGGTCGAACCTATCCAGTTTCCGGCCAACGAGGCCGCCGACGCCATTCGCAACCAGAAGGCGGATGCCTATCTCGCCGCCGGCCCGGTCAACAGCAAGATCACCGCGGATGCGATCGCGGCTTCGACGCGCGACGGCGGAACGCCGAAATTCCTGGCAATCGATCTGGCCGACGCGATTGCGCAGAACCACCCGGCCTACGAGGCGTCCGAAATTCCGGCCGGAACCTTTGGCGGGGCGCCGGACAAGCCCGAGGAGGAGGTCAAGACGATCAGCTTCTCGCACCACATCGTGGCGCGCAAAGGCATTTCGGAATCGACCATCGCCGCCTTCACCCGGCAATTGTTCGGGATCCGGCAGAATCTGAAGACCGAATTTCCGCTGGCGGCGAAGATCGAGACGCCGGACACCGACAAGGACGCCATCATCCCGGTCCATCCCGGCGCCGCCGCCTTTGTCGACGGCGAGGAGAAGACCTTCCTCGATCGCTACAGCGATTTCATCTGGTGGGGATTGATGGGACTGTCGGCGATGGGCTCCGCCGGTGCGTGGTTTGCCGGCTACCTGAAAAAGGACGAGCGCAACCTCAACACCTCGCAGCGCGACCGGCTGCTGGACATGCTGGCCGCCGCCCGCGGCTGCGATTCGATGGACGAGCTCGACCAGATGCAGTCGGAAGCCGACGCCATTCTGCGCGATACGTTGATATGCTTCGAGCACGGGGCGATCGAGGACGGGACGCTGACCGCCTTCAACATCGCGATCGAGCAATTCCACAGCGCCGTCGCCGACCGCAAGGCGCTGTTGATGAGCATGCCGCAAAACCTGCAGCGGGCGAGCGCACAGTTCCGGGCCGCCGGCACCGCCTGAGCGGCGCATTTCTGTAACCTTAGCGTCACAGAATTTTCCTATAGCGTTTGGAAACCGTCATTCCGGGATGGTCCGAAGGACCAGACCCGGAATCTCGAGATTCCGGGTTCGATGCTAACGCATCGCCCCGGAATGACGGGGGCCAAAAACGGCGAGGCTCGCATGACGTTCCGCATTTCCCGGCGCCGCTTTCTCTCCACCGCGGGTTCAGGCGCCATCGGCGCGCTGGCGATGCCCTATCTCAGCCGCGCCGCCGACAGGCCACTCGTTACGCACGGCGTGCAATCCGGCGACGTCGGCGCCGATGGCGGCGTGGTGTGGGCGCGCGCCGACCGGCCCTCGCAGATGATGGTCGAGGTCGCCACCACGGAATCGTTTGCCAATGCGCGAGCACTGCCGCCGATCGCGGCCCTGCCGGAAAGCGATTTCACCGCAAAGATGCTGCTGGAAAACCTGCCCGCGGGACAGGACATCTTCTACCGCGTCCGCTTTCGCGACCTTTCACATATCGACATCCAGAGCGAGGCCGTGGTCGGGCGGTTCCGTACCGCGCCGGCCGATCGCCGCGACGTTAGTTTCGTCTGGGGCGGCGACGTCGCCGGACAGGGCTGGGGCATCAATCCGGACGACGGCGGCATGTTCACCTTCGCCACCATGCGCAAGCATCGCCCGGATTTCCTGCTGCATTCCGGCGACACCATCTATGCCGACGGTGTGATCCCCGCCGAGGTCAAGCTTGCCGACGGCAAGCTCTGGAAGAACGTGACGATCCCGGAAAAGGCCAAGGTCGCCGAAACGCTCGACGAATTCCGCGCCGCCCACAAGTACAATTTCCTGGACGACAATCTGCGCGCTTTCAACGCCGAAGTACCCATTTTCGTGCAGTGGGACGACCACGAGGTCACCAACAACTGGTCGGCCTCGAAGCAGTTGCCCGCCGCCTACAAGGAGCGCGACATCACCCTGCTCGCCGCGCGCGCGGCCCGCGCCTTCCACGAAATGTATCCGATGCGCGAGAGCATCGTCGAGCCGGGCCGGGTCTATCGCACGCTCAATTACGGCCCGCATCTCGACGTGTTCATGCTGGACGAACGCAGCTATCGCGGCCCCAACGGTCCGAACCTGCAGACCAGCTATGGGCCCGACAGTTACTTCATCGGACCCGAGCAGTTGGCCTGGCTGAAGCGCGCGCTGTTGAACTCGCGCGCCACCTGGAAGGTGATCGCCTCCGACATGCCGCTCAGCATCATCGTCTATGACGACGCGCCCAACAAAAAGGGCTCGGAAGCATTTGCGCAGGGCGACGGTCCGCCGCGCGGGCGCGAACTGGAGATCGCCGACATCCTGCGCTTCATCAAGACGTCAGGCGTCGTCAACACGGTTTGGCTGACGGCGGATGTGCATTACGCCGCCGCGCATTACTACAACCCGGACAAGGCGCAGTTTCAGGAATTCGATCCGTTCTGGGAATTCGTATCCGGCCCGCTGCACGCCGGCACGTTCGGCCCGAACGAACTCGACAATACGTTTGGCCCCGAAGTGCGTTTCATCAAGGCGCCGGGGCTCGACAAGCAGAACCTGCCGCCGTCCGCCGGCATGCAGTTCTTCGGCCACGTCAAGATCGACGGCGCCAGCGGGCAGATGACGGTGACGCTGCGCGATCGCGCCGACGTCGCGTTGTGGTCGACGACACTCGATCCGAAGCCGGTGTAGACAACCCGCTCCCGCTCAGCGGCCGGCCTTGCCCTGCCGCAACAGAGCCTGCAGCGCATCGGTCGAATAGGGCTTGGGCAGCCGCGGCTTGTTCGCAAAGGCCCCGGGCAGCCTCGCGTCGGCGCCATAGCCGGTGACGAAGGCGAACGGAATTTTCAGCGCTTCCAGCCGTTCGGCGACCGCAAAACTCTTTTCGCGGATCAGGCCGACGTCGAGCAGCGCAAAATCCGGCGGCCGTTGTTCGATCAGATCGAGCGCCCTGGCGACGCTGGCCGCGCTACGCACCGTCTTCACGCCGAAGCCGAGAATCGTGTCTTCGAAGTCGAGCGCGATGATCGGGTCGTCCTCAACGATCAATACGTCGTTGGGTACGCCGTTGACAAAGCCGGGTTCCATGACCGCACCGGGTGACAGGTTCAACATTTGACGCCTCGCAGAAACTCGGAGGGGACCTGATGATCGGCGCCTCAGGGGAAGCGCGCCGCAGGTTCCGGAACTGAAACCACCACATCCGCGTTCAACCGTCTGTCCACTTGTGAACATACCGACGGCCGCAATCCGACTATTGTCTGCGATCGGAGGACTGGAACCTGCCATGCTCACACGACCAGACGAAGCGGCCGGCGAGCGGCCGTTCAACAACCTGCTGCGGCGGCTGAACAGCGCCGATTTTGCCCTGATCGAGCCGTATCTGACCGCGACCGACGGCAATCCCAACGACCTGCTCTACAACCCGGGCGACGACGTCGAGATCGTGCACTTCCCATGTGGACCCAGCCTGGCCTCCTACATGGTTCCCAATGAGGACGGCCGCGACGTCGAGACCATCCTGATTGGCCGCGAAGGCGCGGTCGGCGGCATCGTCAGCCAGGGCTTTCTGCCGGCCTATACCCGGATCATGGTCAAATTCGCCGGTCCCTTCATGCGGCTGCCGGTAAGCAAGCTCGATGCGGCGAAGTCGAAATCGCGCACGCTGAGCAATGTTTTCGCCCGCTACGCCGACTGCATGCTGGCGCAGATCTTCCAGTCCACGGCCTGCAACGCCATCCACTCGATCGAGCAGCGAACCGCGAAATGGATCATTTCGGCGATGGAACGCACGGATGGCGAAGAGGTCGTGCCGCTGACCCATGAGCAGCTCGCGACCCTGCTCGGGGTCGGCCGCTCCTATACCAGCCGGGTGATCCAGACCTTCAAGGCGGAGGGCATTTTGGAGACCCGCCGGGGCTCGATCCTGGTCCGCAACCCCGATGCCCTGCGGGTCCGGTCCTGCCTTTGCAACGAGGCCGTGAAGAACCATTTCGAGGAAGTTTTGCGCGGGGTCTATCCCGACCCGGAAAAGGGCAATTAGGCCGCTGCCAAGCGACTGCCATGCCGAAATCGGCTAACCAACAGCCCAATAAACCCTTGTTTTTTGACGTTTTCTGAATATATTGCGCCGCAACGAGTAAGGTGTGCCCGGTCCTTTTGGCCGGGCTTCCCTTTTTGGGACCAAGTGTCCCCCGACTTTCAGGTTTTGAGCACGATCCGGAAAAGTGGGTCCCGGTTTTCCGGCGAGATCGCGCTCCAGCCTATGTCCTGATGCAGAAGAGAATCATGAAGCTTCGCAACATCGCCATCATCGCCCACGTCGACCACGGCAAAACCACGCTGGTCGACAAGCTGCTGCAACAATCCGGCACCTATCGCGACAACGAACGTCAGGTAGAGCGCGCGATGGACTCCAACGATCTGGAGCGCGAACGCGGCATCACTATTCTGGCCAAGTGCACCTCGGTGCAGTGGAAAGACACCCAGATCAACATCGTCGACACCCCCGGCCACGCCGATTTCGGTGGTGAGGTCGAGCGCATCCTGTCGATGGTCGACGGCGTGATCGTGCTGGTCGACGCCGCCGAAGGCCCGATGCCGCAGACCAAGTTCGTGGTCGGCAAGGCACTCAAGCTCGGCCTGAAGCCGATCGTCGCCATCAACAAGGTCGACCGTCCGGACGCCCGCATCACCGAAGTCGTGAACGAGGTGTTTGACCTGTTCGCCGCGCTCGACGCTACCGACGACCAGCTCGATTTCCCGATCCTCTACGGTTCCGGCAAGAACGGCTGGATGGGGACCACCCCGGAGGCCTCCCATGAGGACGGCATGCAGCCGCTGTTCGACCTCGTAATCAAGCACGTGGCGCCGCCGGTGGTCGAGGAAGGCCCGTTCCGGCTGCTCGGCACCATCCTTGAGGCCAACCCCTATCTCGGCCGCATCATCACGGGCCGCATCGCCTCCGGCTCGGTCAAACCGAACCAGTCGGTGAAGGTGATTTCGCGCGACGGCAAGCTGGTGGAAACCGGCCGCATCACCAAGATCCTGGCGTTCCGCGGCCTTGAACGGCAGCCGGTCGACCTCGCCGAGGCCGGTGACATCGTCGCGATCGCGGGCTTGCCCAAGGGCACCGTCGCTGACACCTTCTGCGATCCGAGCGTCGAAACGCCGATCCAGGCGCAGCCGATCGATCCGCCGACGGTGTCGATGTCGTTCATCGTCAACAACTCCCCGCTCGCCGGCACCGAAGGCGACAAGGTCACCAGCCGCCTGATCCGCGACCGCCTGCTTCGCGAGGCCGAGGGTAACGTCGCGCTCCGCGTCGTCGAATCGCAGGACCGCGATGCCATGGAAGTGTCGGGCCGCGGCGAATTGCAGCTCGCGATCCTGATCGAGACCATGCGCCGCGAAGGTTTCGAGCTGTCGGTGTCGCGCCCGCGCGTGGTGCTGACCAAGGACGAGAACGGCACCTTGCTGGAGCCGGTCGAGGAAGTCGTGATCGACGTCGACGAGGAGTTCTCCGGCGTGGTCGTGCAGAAGATGAGCGAGCGCAAGGCCGAGATGATCGAGATGCGCCCATCCGGCGGCAACCGCCTGCGCCTGGTATTCTACGCGCCGACCCGCGGCCTGATCGGCTACCAGGGTGAACTGATGACCGACACCAAGGGCACGGCGATCATCAACCGCCTGTTTCACAACTACCTGCCCTACAAGGGCGACATCCAGGGCCGCCGCAACGGCGTGCTGATCTCCAACGATCAGGGCGAGGCGGTCGCCTACGCCATGTTCAAGCTGGAAGACCGCGGCCCGATGATGATCGAGCCGGGCTGGAAGGTCTACAAGGGCATGATCGTCGGCGAGCACACCCGCGACAACGACCTCGAGATCAACATCCTCAAGGGCAAGCAGCTCACCAATATCCGCACCACCTCGAAGGACGAAGCGGTGCGCCTGACGCCGCCGATCCGCATGACCCTGGAAAAGGCGCTGGCCTATATCGAGGAAGACGAACTGGTCGAGATCACCCCGAAGTCGATCCGCCTGCGCAAGAAGTTTTTGGACGCCAACGACCGCAAGCGCGCGGAAAAGACCAAGCAGGAAGTGGCGTAAGCCGCCCTTCTTGTCATGCCCCGCGAATGCGGGGCATCCAGTAATCGTCGGCGCCTGAGATAAATCGAGAGCTCCCGGCGCACTGGATCACCCGCATTCGCGGGTGATGACAGGCCATGCCTGGGGTGGCTTCAGGCCGGCCGCCGAACATGCTAGAGGCGGAGGCATGACGTCCCTCCCCTCCTCAGTCGATGTCGCCATCATCGGCGCCGGCGCCGCAGGCCTCGGCGCCGCGCATGCCCTGAAACATTCGGGTCTCTCCACCGTCGTGCTGGAAGCCCGCGACCGCGTCGGCGGCCGCGCCCACACCATCATGGCTTCGCCCGATGTCGTCTTCGATGTCGGCTGCGGCTGGCTGCATTCGGCCGACCAGAACTCGTTCGTCAACATCGCCGAACAGCTCGATTTCGAGATCAACAAGACCCTGCCGCCCTGGCGCGAGCGCGCTTACGGCAAAGCGTTCCCGAAGGAAGAGCGCGACGATTTCATGGCTGCCCTCGACGCCTTCTATGATCGCGCCGAGCAAGCGGCCAAGGTCGCGAAGAAAAATCACCGCGACAGCGCGGCCGGTCTCTGCCTCGCGCCCGGCAACCGCTGGAACCCGATGATCGACGCGATCTCGACCTACATCAACGGCTGCGAACTCGACCAGGTCTCGATCCTGGACATGGACGCCTATGAGGACACCGAGATCAACTGGCGCGTCCGCCGCGGCTATGGCGCGCTGGTGGCGGCCTATGGCGCCTCATGCCCGCTCGCACTCAATTGCGAGGTGACGCTGATCGATCATTCCGGCAAGCGCATCCGCATCGAGACCTCGCGGGGCACGCTCAGCGCCGACAGGGTGATCGTCACCGTGCCGACCAACCTGATCGCCGACGCGGCGATCCGCTTCGATCCGCCTCTGCCTGCTAAGGTCGAGGCCGCGCGCGGCCTGCCGCTCGGCCTCGCCGACAAGGTGACGCTCGCTCTCGACGAGCCCGAAGCCTTGCCGGTCGAAGGCAATCTGCGTGGCGCCACCATGCGCACCGAGATGGGCACCTATCACCTCCGCCCGTTCGGCCAGCCCTGCATCGAAGGCTTTTTCGGCGGGCGCTTTGCGCAGTCGCTGGAAGACTCCGGCCCGGGCGCTTTCGCCGCGCACAGCATCGACGAAATCGTAGGCTTCCTCGGCAACGACTTTCGCCGCAAGCTAAAGCCGCTCGCGGAATCGCGCTGGGCCCACGACCCCTTCGCCCGCGGCTCCTACTCCCACGCTCTGCCCGGCCACGCCGACAAGCGCGCGGTGCTGGCAGCCCCGGTCGACGGCCGGCTGTTCTTTGCGGGCGAAGCGACCTCGCCGGGATTTTTCTCGACCGCACACGGGGCGAGGGATTCGGGGGAGCGGGCGGCGGGAGAGATTCTTGCTCTGATCAAGGAATGACTTCAGCGACCGTCATTGCGAGCCAACGGGTCGGGCGAATGCCCGCCCGATGACAGGCTCCGCGAAGCAATCCATCTCGCCGCGCAAAGAAAGAATGGATTGCTTCGTCGCGCTGCTCCTCGCAATGACGGATCACTCCATCAGCCAATTTCCGCCAGCACCGCGTTCTTGAACGCATGGTACTCGGCCTTCAGATCGACGCGATAGCTCTCCGAATACGGCGGCTGCGGCTGGCACGACAGGGTGACGATGACGACCCGGGCTTTCCTGTTTACGTAGAGCGATTGGCCGGCGAAACCGACGGCGACCATGGAATCGTCCGGATCGATCCACCAGCTATAGCCGTAACCTGTCGCCCCATAGCGATTGGTTTCGGCGTCGAAGGCGAATGCGCGGCGCCCTGCGCTTTCAATCCAGTCCGGCGGGAGCACAGGCTTCCCGTCGATCACGCCGTTGCGCAGCAGAAAGACTCCGAAGCGGCCGAAATCCCGCAGCGCAATGCCGGCGCGGCTGCCGCCGATCTCCTGCCCGTTTTCCGATTCCAGCGTATAGAACGCGTCGAATTCCATACCGAGCGGAGACCAGATCGTCTCCGACATGAAGTCGGCGAGATTTTTTCCCGTGGCCGCCGAGACCAGACAGCCGAGCACATAGGTGTCGCCGGTGTTGTAGGAAAAATGACTGGCGGGCGGATGTTCGGCCTTCAGGTTTCGCATCAGCGCCAGCACGCCGCCGGGGACCTTGTCGCCCAGCGACTTGCTGTAGCGGTTCACGTCGGAGTTCCGATCGGTGTAATCCTCGCTCCAGCGCACGCCGGAGGACATGGTGAGCAGGCTGCGCACGGTGACCGCATCGTAGGCGCAGCCGCGTAGCGCCGGGATGTATCTGGAAACTGCATCGTCGAGGCTCGAGATGGCGCCCTGCTGCAGGGCAGCGCCGACCAATGTCGACGTCAGCGACTTGATCATCGACATCGACGACCAGCGCAAGTTCTCTTCCAGCCCGAGGGAGTAGCGCTCCAGCACGATCTGCTCGTTCTTGATGACCAGCAGCCCCGCAACGTTGGCGCGATCGATATACGCGTCGACGCCATGCGCACCCTGGTCGGTCTGGTATTGCGGCGATATTTCTCGACCGCGCTGCAGTGGCAGAACCGTCTTGCCCCGGCGGATCGGCCGCGTCGCGAACATGCGATCGACATTGCGGTACGCGTAGGCCTGCGCCGTCGGGGAGAGAAGCAGAAAATCCTCACCCGCCGGAACGTGGAATTTCGGCGACGCTACAGCATCGTGATCCATGCCCATCTACTCCATCACCCGCGCACGCATGTCGGCATCCGGGATGAAACATTCCTCGTATTTCCCGAAAATGCGGTAGCGGTTGCGCGCGACGAGATTGTAGACGGCGTTGCGAACCAGCTTCGGTACCCAAAACAATACGCGCACCCAGCCCCATCCCGGCAGCGCACCCAGCACCGTCAGTGCGCCGTCCGATTTGAACCAGGCAATGCCGCCATGAACCACGGCGTTGGTATCGGGATCGTTGGGGTCGATGCCGAAGGCTTGCGCCAGTCTCGTACCGTAAGCCGACTGGATCGCCGTAAAGCGGAAGCGGCGCGCGGTGTCGCGGGTGGCGACGAAGCGGATCCAGCGCGAGCAGAAGATGCAGACGCCATCGTACAGGATCACGTCATCGTCGGGCCAACTGTTCATCGGTTATCCAGTGTCAACAAAGCGACCAGCATCAGCACGATCGCGCCCAACACGTGCAGATATTTGAGGAGAAAATACAGCGTCATCGTTTTTTAGCCGGGGCAAGGGATCGCGACTTCAAGGCGCGATCGAGGTCGGGTGCGGCCAGTTTTACACCGCCTTCGGTTTCCGGCAGCCAGTGTCCCTCGCTGCCGTATGCCGGCAGCGCGCGAAAATCGACCTGGCCGCCGGCGTTGCGGAACGCATCGGCCAGTTGCTTCGACAACGCGGGCGAAAAGTAGCTGTCATTGGCCGCCACCAGCCACGTCACCTTGACGCGCGCGGCCTTGCCGAACGCGCCCGCCGCGGCAAGCAGCGTGTGCGGCGCGCAGACCTGATTGGGAAAATCATTGGCCTGACCGCCGCGGCCGGGCGCGAAGGCGATGATGGCTGCAACGTCGCTGGGATCTTCGCTCGCCAGCGCCAGCGCGCCCCAGGCGCCGGCCGAATGCCCGATCACGACCATGCTGTCCGGCCGGATGAAGGGTTGCTTGCGCACCAAGCCTGCGGCCGCCGCGATCTCGTCGGCGGTGGCGCGACCGGACTTGGCGTAGTCGGCATCGTCGCAGCCGCCCTGGTCTTCGAGGTATTTTCCGCCCGTCGCGCCATGGCCCGGACGTTCCGGAACCAGCACAGCAAAGCCGCGACCGACCAGCCAAGCCGCCAGCGCGCGGTATTCCGGCTGCGGCATTTGCGCGCGACGCAGCACGTTCTGGGTGGTGGCGTGGGCGATCAGGGCCAGCGGAAACGGGCCGTCGCCAGGCGGGCGAAACAGCACCGCATGCGCTCGTGTGTCCGGATCCGGCGACGGCACCAGCCATTGCTGCAGGCGGTTTGGCTCGCCTTCGGCGCCCTGCGGACCGAACGCCGGCTGCGCCGATCCGGTCGTTACGCCGAGCGCGGCGACGACCAGACCAGCGAAAATCACTCTCACCAGATGCATGGATTGCCTGACGCAGCCAAGGAGGGAGACGCGGATGAGCCAACAGAATACCGGCGACGAATCAAATCCAGTGCATTTTTCCGTGAACGAGATTTCACGGCGGCGTCCGCCGAAGCGATTCCAGGCGGGTTTTGCCTTCCCTCGCAGCAGCGAAATGCCGGGCAAGGCAGCTCCTTGTCCTCTTTCGGTACAGAACGGTTAAAAACTGATGCAGAAAATCCACAGGTTAACCGATAATTAACGATGGACCTTGAAGCCGGGCCGCCGACTTGCTTTGATCAGGTCATGAGCACAACCCTGATCGAGGTTCGACCGGCCAAAGCTGCGGATGCAGCCGCGGTGGCGTCTACCCATGATGAAGCCTGGCGCTCAGCCTATCAAGGCATCATCCCCGGCGCCGAACTTGAGAAGCTGATCAACCGTCGCGGCCCGCAATGGTGGGACAGCGCGATCCGCAAGGGCAGCCGCGTCAGCGTGCTGGTGTTCGGCGACAAGGTTGCCGGCTACGCCAACTACGGCCGCAACCGCGCCCGCAGCCTGCATTTCGAAGGCGAGATCTACGAGCTCTATCTGCGGCCGGAATTCCAGGGCCTCGGCTTCGGCCGCCGCCTGTTCACCGCCGCACGCCGCGATCTGGTGCAGAGCGGACTGAAGAGCATGGTGATCTGGGCGCTGTCCGACAACGATCCGGCGACGGAATTCTACCGCGCGCTCGGCGGCCGCATGGTCGCCCGCTCCTCGGAGAAGTTCGGGCCCAAGTCGCTCGACAAGGTCGCGTTCGCCTGGACCAACTGAGCCTAATTGAGGCTTTTCCCTGCTTTGCTACGGGTCTAAACCGGCCGTGACACGCGCCTGATTCAGGGCGCGTCCTTTAACGCAAAGCCGGAGCCCTCCATGCGCATTGACGCCATTTCGATCGGAAACAATCCGCCCGACGAGGTCAACGTCATCATCGAAGTTCCGGTGGGCGGCGAGCCGATCAAATACGAAATGGACAAGGACGCCGGCACGCTGGTGGTCGACCGCTTCCTCTATACGGCGATGCGCTATCCCGGCAATTACGGCTTCATCCCGCACACGCTATCGGGCGACGGCGATCCCTGCGACGTGCTGGTCGCCAACACCCGTGCCATCGTCCCGGGCGCGGTCATGAGCGTCCGCCCGGTCGGCGTGCTGCTGATGGAAGACGAAGCCGGCGGCGACGAGAAGATCATCGCGGTTCCCTCATCGAAGCTGACCCAGCGCTACGACAAGGTGAGGAACTACAACGATCTCCCCGACATCACGCTGCAGCAGATCCAGCACTTCTTCGAGCACTACAAGGATCTCGAGCCCGGCAAATGGGTGAAGGTGCTGCGCTGGGGCGACGCTACCGATGCCCACAGGCTGATCCTGGAAGGCATCGCGCGCGCCAAGGGAAAACAGAAGTAACCCCTCATCCTGAGGAGCCCGCGCCAGCGGGCGTCTCTGCCCCGCACGGGATAAACCATTGGCCTTATGGTTCGAGACGCGCGAAGACGCGCTCCTCACCATGAGGGGAGACAATCATCATGCGCCGCATCATCCGTAACATCCTGCTGCTTGCGATCGCGGCGATCGTGGTTGTCGCCGGCGTGCTGGCGTTCAACGTGGTCACCCATGGCTCGCGGCAGCTTCAGGCCGCCGCGGTACCGCGCGCAGCGGTCGACGCCCAGGCGGCCGCGACGCGGCTGAGCGAGGCGATCCGGTTCCGGACCATTTCGAGCTACGAAAAGCCGGAGCAGCACGCCGAGGCGCTGCGCGGCATGCAGACCCATATCGAGAAGAGCTTTCCGGCGTTCCACGCCGCAGCCAAGCGCGAACTGGTCGCCAACTACAGCCTGCTCTACACGTGGGAAGGCTCGGACCCGAAGGCGCAGCCGATCGGTCTGCTCGCGCATCAGGACGTGGTGCCGGTCGCACCCGGCACCGAAAAAGACTGGCAGCAACCGCCCTATGACGGCGTGATTGCCGACGGCTACATCTGGGGCCGCGGTTCATGGGACGACAAGGGCAACCTTTATTCGATGCTGGAAGCCGCCGAGGCGATGGCCAAGGCCGGCTTCCGCCCGAAGCGAACCATCTATTTTGCCTTCGGCCATGACGAGGAAACCGCAGGCACATCGGGCGCCAAGTCGATCGCCGCGCTATTGGCCTCGCGCGGCGTTCACCTCGATTTCGTGATCGACGAGGGCCTGTTGATCACCGAAGGCATCATGAAGGGGCTCGACAAGCCGGCCGCGCTGATCGGTGTCGCCGAAAAGGGCTACGCCACGGTGGTGCTGAACGCGCATGCGACCCCCGGCCATTCTTCGATGCCGCCCCGCGATACCGCGATCGGCATGATGAGCGCGGCGCTGGCGCGGCTGGAAGATCATCGCCTGCCAATGCAGATCCGGAGCTCAGTGGCGGAAATGTTCGACACCATGGCGCCCGAGATGTCCGGCTTCAACCGCGTGGTGCTGTCGAATCTGTGGCTGTTCAAGCCGCTGCTGTTGCGCGAGTTCGAAAAGAGCGGGCCCACCGAAGCGATGGTGCGCACCACCACGGCGCTGACGATCTTCAATGCCGGCGACAAGGACAATGTGCTGCCCGGCAATGCCGAGGCGACCGTCAATTTCCGCCTGATCCCGGGCGACACGCAATCCAGTGTGGTCGATCATGTACGGAGCACGATCGCCAACGAACGCATTTCCATCACGCCGTTTCCCGGCAATACCGACCCGCCGCCGGTCACCGCAACCGCAAGCCCGTCGTTCCAGATGCTGAACCGCACGATCCGCGAAATCTTTCCGGATGTCGTCGTCGCGCCCGGCCTGATGGTGGCCGCCACCGACTCGCGTCACTATGTCGGCGTGACCGACAGGATTTTCCGCTTCTCGCCGGTGCGCGCGAATTCCGACGATCTGAAGCGGTTTCACGGCACCAACGAACGCCTCAGCGTCGAAGGCTATGCCGACATGATCCGGTTCTACCGGCGGCTGATCGAGAATTGCGCGGGGTGACGACGTAGTCGTCATTCCGGGGCGCGAAGCGAACCCGGAATCTCGAGATTCCGGGTTCGATGCTTCGCATCGCCCCGGAATGACAGCGACCTCACACCCCCGGCGCCGGCAGCTTGTGAATCGCGCATGCCGCGCGCAGCGTGTTGACCAGCAGGCAGGCCACCGTCATCTGCCCGACACCGCCGGGCACCGGCGTGATAGCGCCGGCCACTTCAGCCGCTTCCTTGAACGCGACATCGCCGACCAACCGGGTCTTGCCTTCAGCCGTCGGCAACCGGTTGATGCCGACATCGATCACGGTGGCGCCCGGCTTGATCCAGTCCGCGCGCACCATTTCGGGCCGGCCGACGGCGGCATAGACCAGATCGGCACGGGCGCAAAGTTGCGGCAGATCGCGCGAGCGCGAATGCGCGATCGTCACCGTGGCGTTTTCGTTGAGCAGCAGTTGCACCAAGGGACGGCCGACCAGATTGGAGCGGCCGATCACGATCGCGTTCATGCCCTCGAGCGAGGCATGCACGTTCTTGGTCAGGATGATGCAACCGAGCGGCGTGCAGGGCGACAGCGCGGTAAAGCCGCCGGCGAGCCGTCCGGCATTGTTCGGATGCAGCCCGTCGACGTCCTTGGCCGGATCGATGGCGTTGATGACGGTTTCGGTGTGGATCGATTTCGGCAGCGGCAATTGCACGAGAATGCCGTGCACCGCGGGGTCGCGGTTCAACTTCGATATCAGCGCCAGCAGGTCGGCTTGCGCGACGTCGTCAGGCAATTTGTGCTCGAACGAGGCCATGCCGGCGGCCTGGGTCTGCTTGTGCTTGCTGCGGACATAGACTTCGCTGGCGGGATCATGGCCGACCAGCACCACCGCCAGCCCCGGCGTCAGCTGATGATCGCGCTTGACCCGCGCGACCTCTGCGGCGACGCGCTCACGAAGCTCCGCTGCAATGACTTTTCCATCGATGATGCGTGCCGTCATCTCAATCCTTTGTCTTCTCTAATTTGACGGCCATTGCCTTCCGCAAGGTCTCGCCAAGAATTTTGGGATCGCCGTCGACGGCAACCTGCTTCATCCGCGAGGTGGTGCCGGACAGCATCCTGACCCTGGCCTTGGGCACGCCGAGCGCCTTGGCCAGCAATTCCATGACCGCGCGGTTGGCCTCGCCGCCCTCGGCGATGGCGCGTACCCGGACCTTGACCACGCTGCGCCCGTTGGCGAGCGTTTCAATGCCGTCGATATCGTCGCGGCCGCCGCGCGGGGTTACCCGCAATGCAATGCTGATGCCCTCGGTGGAATAGCGCCAAGGATCCATTGGTTGTCCATGGAGCGTCCGTCAGCGACCGGCGCCCGCGATCAGATGACGTTGGGATAGATGTAGTAGGCAATCACCCGCTGGATGAACATGATGATCAGGATCAGGACGATCGGCGAGAGATCGAGCCCGCCCATGCTGGGCAGCACCCGGCGAATCGGCGCCAGCACCGGCTCGGTGATCCGGTACAGGAACTCGGCCACCGCCGCGACGAACTGGTTACGCGTATTCACGACATTGAAGGCGATCAGCCAGGAAAGGATGGCCGAAGCGATCAAAAGCCAGACGTATAGGTCGAGGACGATGATGACGATATCGAGGACGGCGCGCATGTGATGGGGGCTCGCAGGTGGGACACCCTGCTAGATATCGGTTCGGCCCCCGGCAAACAAGGGAAGTTCCCGGCAAATGGCACCGAAATCGGGCACTTTCACCGTTCTTGACTTGACCTTGGGCCAGACTGTAAATGGCGCCGATTGTCACCGCTTCCGGGTCATTCCGAGGCGGTCGCAACGGGGCCATAGCTCAGCTGGGAGAGCGCGTCGTTCGCAATGACGAGGTCGGCGGTTCGATCCCGCCTGGCTCCACCAGCCTTCGCTTGCTTCGCAAGCTACGGCTAGGCAAGCCACATCCTGCCCTATCGTAGCGAAGCAAGCGAAGGCTGCCCCGCCATAGCCCGAAGGGCGACGGCGGGCCTGGGCAAGCCTAAAGACCCAACCCTTCCCCCTCACTTCCCCGTAAACCTTGGCGGCCGCTTCTCCATGAAGCTCGCCACGCCCTCCTTGAAGTCACTCCCCTTCAGCGCGATCTGCATTTCGCGGTTGGCGTCGATGGTCGCCTCCGCCAGCGTCTGGAACGGCACGTCGTAGAGCTGGCGCTTGATCACCGAGATCGCACTGGGCGAGACAAAGTCGGCAAGGTCGCGCGCATAGGCATAGGTCTGCTCGCGCAGTTGATCCGGCGGATAGATCCGGTTGACGAGGCCAATGCGCAACGCCTCGTCGCTAGTGACGCGGCGCGCCGACATCAGGAGATCGAGCGCATTGGCGTGGCCGACCAGAAGCGGCAGCATCCAGCTGATGCCGTGTTCGGCAATCAGCCCGCGGCGCGAGAACGCCGTGGTGAAGACGGTATTGTCGGCCGCAAACCGCAGGTCGCAGTAGAGCGCATGGACCAGGCCGATGCCGGCGGTGGCGCCGTTCAGCATGCCGATCACGGGTTTCGGGATCGCGGGATAATAGGCATAGCGCGTCTGCCAGTCGGCACGGCGATTCATGTCGAACGACGGCGTGCTCTCGCCGCGCCGGATCTCGTTGGGATCGATCGCCTTCAATCCCTCCATGTCGGCGCCGGCACAGAACGCGCGTCCCGCGCCGGTCAGCACGATGACGCGGACATTGTCGTCGGCGGCGGCCTGCTCCATCGCGTGGCGCACGTCGCGTTCCATGATCGCCGTCCACGCATTCATGCGGTCGGGGCGGTTGAGCGTGATGGTCGCGACCTTGTCGCTGACTTCATAAAGAATATGCTGATAGTCCACGGCGATCTCCCTTTGATTTTTTCTCGTGGGCTGCCGCGGTCGAATTGTCGACAACTCCGCGTTGGCCGTACGCCTGCTTGCGGAAGCGACACTAGCACATTCACGGATTTTGAAAGCTGTCCGGGCGCGCGACGCAAATTCCGCGTGGCGGCTATTCCGCGGCTTCCGACATGATCGAGCGTGGCATGCGCGCGAGCCAGCCGTCGATGAAGCGCTTCAGCCATGCGCGCTCGGTGACGTCGTGCATCGCGCGAACGGCAAAGTGCAGGTGGCGCGGATGTGCACCCGGTGAATCCATCCGCACGCAGCCGCGTGTGGTCCAGCGATGCATCATCGCGTAGGTGACATCGGGGTGAAACTGCAAGCCGAACGCATGGCCGTGCTGGAACGCCTGCACCGGAAAATCATTGCCTTCGGCGAGCAATTCGGCGCCTCCAGGCAATTGAAATCCCTCGCCGTGCCAATGGTAGACGCGCTCCGGCCAGTTCGGGCAGAGCGCATGGCCGGCTTCGGTCGGACGGATCGGATAGTAGCCGACCTCGACCCGGCCTTCGGGATGCGGCGCGACCTGCGCGCCCAGTTGTTTGGCGAGCATCTGCGCGCCGAGGCAAATGCCCAGGAACGGCCGCTGCTCGCGCAGGGGGACTTCGATCCAGTCGATTTCCCGGCGAACATATTCATCGGAATCGTTGGCGCTCATCGGGCCGCCGAAAATGACCGCGCCGGCATGCCGATCCAGCGTTTCCGGCAAGGCATCGCCGAACCGCGGGCGCCTGATGTCGAGGGGATGGCCGAGGGCGCGGAGCGCATTGCCGACCCGGCCCGGGGTCGAGGTCTCCTGGTGCAGGACGATCAGAACCGGCAGTAACGGCGCCGGCTCGGGGGTGAGCACCATCCTCCGCCCCGGAAAGGGCAGGACATTGTCGCCATTTTTGCTCGACCCGAACGACATCGACGTTGCCTAGGGTACCTCAAACCGAAACCATACCTAAGTGAGTCTTAATTTCGGGTGAGTTCACTGGACTTGCAGAAATAATAAGCAAGTCGCGGGCCAGATGTGTCCGGCGTCACGCTTCGGGGCAAAACGAGGGGTATTTCAGCGCTGGCGTAGCTGGAGCAGGCCGACCGCGCCCAGGATAAATCCGCGCGGAAACAGGCGAAGCAGGAACGGCACGATCTTGATGCCGAGCCCGGGCATCACTGCCCGCTTGTTGGCCATCAGACCGCGATAGGCCTGCTGCGCGACATTCGCCGGCAGCACCTTGAGCACCGCCGAATCGAAGCCGGGGGTAAATCCGGCGCGCGCCTGAAATTCCGAGGGCACCGGACCCGGACAGACCACGGTCACCCGGACGCCCCGCGGCGCCAGCTCGGCGCGCAGCGCTTCGGTAAATGACAGCACATAGGCCTTGGACGCGTAGTAAACCGCCATGCCCGGCCCCGGCAGAAAGCCCGCGATCGAACCGATGTTGAGGATGCCGCCGCGGTTGCGGATCAATTGCTCGGAAAACCGCAACGACAGGTCGGTCAGCGCGCGGATGTTCACCGCGATAATGTCAAGCTGGTCGGCCCGGTCGCGCTGGAACGCCCTGCCGAACAGGCCGAAGCCCGCATTGTTGACGACGAAGTCGACCTCGACACCGCTCGCAGCCAAAGCCTCGGCGATCCTGTCGCCGGAATCAGGCTGCGTCAGGTCGCAGGGAATGATAACAGGCGCAGCACCGCCCGCAGCCGTAATCTCAGCCGCCAGCGAGGTCAGACGATCCGTCCGGCGCGCGACCAGCGCAACGCGATGACCCTTGGCTGCAAAAACGCGCGCCAGCTCGGCGCCTATGCCCGCCGATGCACCGGTAATCAGCGTCACACGCTCAGTCACGATCGAAATCTCTTAGTTCAATTTCAGGTTACGCCGCGAATGACAGGACGAGAGCATAGGCCTGTGGTGTGACGCAAGCCACCGGCGGGTATGTTGGTGTGCAAACCCGCAACGCTCGCGGGAAAAATGTCGAATTTCGAGACTTATCGCGTTACGCCGCACATTAAAGTTTCGTTATGTTCGAGACGGGACACTGCACGGCGGCGTGTCACATGGCCGCGTCGGCGGCCCTCGAAGCGCTTGGGGACGGGACCGATTGCCGCTCCGCCACACGGTGCTTGAGATCGATCCGGTCGCGCGAGGAAACGCCGAGCAGATCCGCGGCACGCCAGACGACATTGTCCTCGAACTCGCTGACCTGGCCATCGGCATAGACCAGCTCCCACATCATCTCGATGATGCGCAGCCG
This sequence comes from Bradyrhizobium ottawaense, assembly GCF_900099825.1. NCBI lineage: Bacteria > Pseudomonadati > Pseudomonadota > Alphaproteobacteria > Hyphomicrobiales > Nitrobacteraceae > Bradyrhizobium > Bradyrhizobium ottawaense. The sequence goes on from NZ_LT629693.1 coordinate 3,721,763, forward strand.
GCCCTCCTCGTTTACCGAGCGCATGATGACGCTGGTGAAATGATAGAGATCGACCGCCTCGCCCTCGACCTTGGTCGCCGAGGCGATCAACCGGTCCGCGGTGCCGGGATCAAGCTTGAAACTGCTCTCGATCAGGCTGTGCAACTTGCGTTTCTCGACTTCGGTCGGCTCGCCATCGAGCGAGACGACGTGGACCAGAAGCGCGGTCGCCGCCAGGCGATAGCCGGTATCGTCGAACGTCCGCTCCTCCTGCGCACCGGGGGAGACAATGTCGGCAATGAATTGGCGAAGTCCGTCGAGCATCTGCATCCCTATCGAATGAAGTCTTGATACCGATCATATGGCGTGGAATTCAACCCCGCGCAATCGGCGCAGGTTCCGCGGCGAGCATTACGTTTCGGCAATCTCTGCGTCCGTCATGGCCGGGCTTGTCCCGGCCATGACGCCAGAATGTCGAGGCGCAACTGTACTGAGATGAATCTCACGGTATTTCGTACACCACGATCTTGTCGGCGATGCCGCGCAGCGCGGCTTGTTTCTGGATCGGCTTGATCGCCTCCCGCTCCAGGATCGTGACCACTGCCGGCGAGTCGATCACCGGGCCGGTGATGTGAATTTCCTGCGACGTCGACAGGCTCTGCACCCTCGCTGCGATATTGACGGTCTGGCCGAAATAATCCTGACGTTCGTTGAGCATCACAGCGAGACACGGGCCTTCGTGAATTCCGATCTTCACGATCAGATCCTCGGTACCGCGCTTGGCATTGAGTGCGGCCATGGCGGACCGCATGCGAAGCGCCGCGGCCAGCGCGTGTTCGGGCCTGATGAAGGTCGCCATCACGGCGTCACCGATGGTTTTGACCACCGCGCCTTTTTCGGACGAGATGATTTCCAGCAGCGCGTGAAAGTGCGCGCGCACCAGATCGAAGGCGGCGAGGTCGCCGACCCGCTCATACAGCGCCGTCGATCCCTTCAGATCGGTGAACAGGAATGTCAGCGACGTGATCTTCAGCCGCTGATCGATATTGAGATTGTCGGCCTTGTAGACGTCGCGGAAGGTCTGGTTGGTCAGCATCCGCTTCGCGGTCAGGAACGGCTTGCGCTTGCCGAGCAGCTGATGGAGCCCGTCGGCGGCGATGAACACCGACGGCAGCACCCGCACGCCGGTCTGATTGTCGAGTGACAGCCGCAGCGGACCGGGACGCATGGTGGTGGTTCCGGTCGGTGCATGGACGTTGTTGTAGATCAGCGATAGTTGCTGACGCTCCCTGGTCGGCTCGCCCTGAACGTCGATAAATTGCGCGGCATGGGTCACCGGTTCGAACACGATGATGAATTGCGCCGGTAATTGCAGCGACAGCACTGCTTTTTCGCCGGCCGGCAGTTCCAGCGCGTCCAGCGTCACCTCGTCGGTCAACGCCGCAAACGACTCCTTGTTTAAGTCGATGCCGGAACTCCAGAATACCTGTTTGAAGTATTCCCAGATCGGCAATGTATTGGGATCATGCGCCGCGATCCGCCGGACGCGCGGGCTGACGGTGAAGGCAACCTCGACCTGTTCGTCGACCGAGGCTTCGTAGCCCGCCGCGCACAGCGCGCAATTGTAATCGTCATGCCGCAGCGACTTCAGCGTCGAATGCGCATCGAGCACCCCGCCACAGCCCGGGCACAGCACGTTCCAGGTCAGTTCGAACAGACCAAGCCGCGAGGCATGGAGGAAGCCCGAGATTATCAGCTCCTCGTCGAGCCCCGTTTGCCGCGCGAAATCAAGCACATTGACGCGGTTGAGCTCGTGGTCTTCGCCGGTCTCGATCAGGCGTGCGATCGCATCGGCCACCGCCGGGTCGGCGGTCTGCTTCAACACGGAAAACTGGGCGTTGATATCGCTCATGTGAGGCAACTCAAATGGGATCGCCGGAGCACTCCAGCAATGCCCGGGATCTGTTTTGACGCGCTTTCCACGACGCCTTTCCAAGACGCCTTTCCAAGACGCCTTGGCTACCTCGGCGTAATGGCAAACCTCGGCGAGCGGTCAGGCTGGGTCGTCACCACGCCAAGCGGCATCACCGGCGCCTTGTCGAGCAAGCCGACCCGAAACGCCCCGATCATCTTGGCCAGCGCCAGCGTTGCTTCCACCAGGGCGAAATGCGCACCGATGCAGACGCGCGCGCCGACACCGAACGGCAGATAGGCGAAGCGATCGGGCGGCGTGCCGGTCATGAAGCGGGACGGGACGAACGCGTTCGGATCGCGCCAGAGCTTTTCGTGCCGGTGCAGCAGCCATGGCGCAATCAGAATGACGTCGTTTTTCCTGACCGGCATGCCGGCGATCGTATCCGGTCCCGCCGCCGCGCGCGCGATCAGGAAGGCCGGCGGATAAAGCCGCATGGTCTCGTCGACCACCGCGCGGGTGAATTTCAAACGATCGAGATCGAGCGCGCCGTTGACGGTTGCGCCCTGCACCTCGGCCGCGACCTGTTCCTGGGTGACCGGATCGAGCGACAGCAAATACAGCGACCAGAACAGCGCTGTGGCTGTGGTCTCGTGGCCGGCGAGAATCATCGTCGCGACCTGGTCGCCGAGCTGTTCATCGGTGAAGGCCTCGCCGGTCTCCGGATCGCGTGCCGCGCCCATCAGGTCGAACAGATCGTTGGGCGGAGCGCCCTCGTTCTTGCCGGCGGCACGGCGTTCGGCCATCAGCATGCCGACGAAGGCCGTCCAGCGCTTGCGAAAGCGGGCGCGCGAAAAATCCTGCGGGCTCGGCCAGTTCAGCGGCAGCAGCAAATCCAGGAAATGCGGGCGCGCCAGCCGGGCGCCATACTCCATCACGAAATCGCGCAGTGCCGCGCCGTGGCGGTCCATGCCGAACGAGAACATGGTGCGGCCGGCAATCTCGAGCGTCATCCGCTGCATCGCCTCGCGCAAATCCACCGGCGCGTTGCTGGCGGCCTTGAGCTTGACGATCGTATCGTCGGTCGCCGCCAGCATATGCGGTATCAGCGTGGTCACCGCGCGCGGCGTGAAGGCGGGCGCCAGCGTCCGGCGCTGATATTTCCAGGCGCGCCCCTCGGCAATGAGCAATCCCTCGCCGAGGATGGGACGCAGCACGCGGAGGCCAGCAGGCGTGCGGGTGTAATTCTCGTAATTGTCGACCAGCACATGCCGGATCGCATCCGGCGTATTCAGGATGAAGCTACTGCGCCCGAAAAAGCGGCCTTGAATGATGTCCTCTTCATAAGCGCGCTGGCTCCAGGTGCCGAGAATGCTTTCGCGCATCGCCAACATCCGCCCCAGCGCCGTCATGGTCTTGGGCGCCCGAGGCGGGCTCGGGGGGATCAGCAGCTCTCGCGCGACCGGCATATCGTGGGCTTCGGCTATGCTCATATTCTGGTCCGCCATTTCCCGGCACTGCTACCGCCCCACCGGCCTATCTATGTATTCGATCCGGGCGCGACAAAGGCGTGACGGCTCCGGAGAGCAGTTAATAGGTCAGCTCGGCGACCGCGATTCGGTTTTCGGAGGCAGGCCAGGCCCGTGCCACAATCCGTTCCTGGTTGAACACCGCCACCACCGGGCGGCCGGCCTCCGCAGCCGGAAGCCGCAGCGTCGTGACGGAATCGGTCGGCACGTCAGGCTTCACATCCGTTGGCTGCTTGCCGTCGATCAGAACGATGTCGCGCGGCAGGCCGAAATAGCCCCGCGGCCGCGACATCAGGACCACGGCACCGGCGCCGGCATCGGCCGGTCCAAGCGGGCGCGCTGCACGCAAATGCACGATGTCGGAAGAGCGTGGAAACGGCGAGCGATAGAAATGCGTCGTCGTCGAACCGGCCGATGTCAGCACGATTTCCAGGTACCAGCTCGGCTCGACCTTGGCCGGACCCCAGCGGCCATCCTCGCCGGCCTGCGACGAATGGATCGGGCCACCGATCCGCTCGCCGGTGTCGGCGGACACACGATAGACATCCACCGACGCACCGGACACGGGACGATTGGTTTGAACGCCGCCGGGCGTGGCCGTCACCAGCCCGCTCAATGTGACGGCCGCTTCCGGCACAATCTCGATCCGCGACGGTTCGCGGCCGGCGATGAATTTGTAGATCTCGCGGAACGCGCGCGGATGAAAGGCGGTCTCGCGGTGATCGACGGCGCCGAGCACGAGATTGGTCGCGCCCTTCAGCGCGGGCCCCTCCGCCGTCACGCCGGTCGGCGTGCCCGGCTTGCCGACAAAGCGGCCGTCGGCTTGGGCATATTTGTCGAGGCCGTCGCTGCGCAGCGTCAGGAACGCCGTGCCCGGCGTCACTTCATTTTCGCCCTCGTTCAAGCCGCGCAGGAACGGGCCGCGGCCGTTGAACTCGCCGCCGAGACCTTCCTCCCAATCATAGACGCCATGGTTGGGGACGCCGCACAGCACCGCATGGCTAACATCGGCGCCGCCGCCGTTCTTGATGTAGCTACGGATCGGGTTGCCGCCGCGCGAGTTCCCGACCAGCGCGATCCGCGACGCACCGGTGCGGCGCTTCAACTCCTTGATGGCTTCGCCGAGTTCGCGGCGCTGATCCTCGGTCGAGGAGCGATCGGCTTGCTCCACCTTGTCGTCGGTGCGCGCCAGCGGATTGGTGAAATTGATCGCGAACATCCGATCGCGCGGCATGCCGTTCGATTCCATCCGCCACATTGTGGTGATCCAGAGCGCCGCATGATCGCCATTGCCATGCACGAAAAGAATTGGCGGTATTTCCGCGGGTACAGGTGCTGCGGGGGCGGTCTGGGCAAAGGCCGAAACGCCGAATGGACCGGCCAGCAAGGGCAACGCCCCGGCGCTCTTGAGAATCAACCGCCGCGACACGCTCATTTCAGAACCTCCCGTTACTTTTCAGTACTTTAGCTGTGCTGTAGCACCATCGATAGTGGCGGAACCACTGGACAATGCGGGGTTTTCGCAGGCATCACTCTAAATTCCAAAGGAATCGAGCCGGTGACAGCCGGCCGATGGAACGGGACATGACCGACCAGCCGAAGCGCCCGTCTTTTGCCCCCGACAGCATTACGGCCCCGCTGCGCCATGCGGTGTTCCGGCGCATCTGGCTCGCCAGCCTTGTTTCCAACCTCGGCATCCTGATCCAGGGCGTCGGCGCCGCCTGGGCGATGACGCAGATGACGTCCTCCGCCGACAAGGTAGCGCTGGTGCAAACCGCGCTGATGCTGCCGATCATGCTGATCGCGATGCCGGCCGGCGCCATCGCCGACATGCACGACCGCCGCATCGTGGCGCTGGTCTCGCTCGCCATCGCTCTCACAGGCGCGACCGCGCTGACGGTGCTGGCGTGGTTCAACCTCGTCACCCCGAATATCCTGCTGGCGCTGTGTTTCGTGGTCGGCAGCGGCATGGCGCTGTTCGGACCGGCCTGGCAGGCCTCCGTCAGCGAACAGGTGCCGGCGGAGACGCTGCCGTCGGCGGTCGCGCTCAACGGCATCAGCTACAATATCGCACGCAGCTTTGGTCCGGCGATCGGCGGCATCGTGGTCGCGACCGCGGGCGCGGTGGCGGCGTTCGCGGTGAACGCGACGCTGTATCTGCCGCTGATGATCGTGCTGTTTCTGTGGAATCGCGCCAGCGAACCGTCGCGCCTGCCGCGCGAGCGCCTCAACCGCGCCATCGTCTCGGGCGTGCGCTACATCGCCAATTCGCCGTCGATCCGCATCGTGTTGATACGAACGCTGGTCACCGGCCTGATCGGCGGCTCGGTTTCGGCGCTGATGCCGCTGGTCGCCCGCGATCTCCTGCATGGCGGCGCGCAGACCTACGGCATCATGCTGGGGGCTTTCGGAATGGGCGCAGTGATCGGCGCGCTCAATATCGCCGAGGTGCGGCGGCGCATGAGCGGCGAGGCCGCTGTACGCGCCTGCGCGATATCGATGGCGGGCGCGATTGCAGCGGTGGCCCTCAGCACGGAACCGGTGCTGACCGCGGCAGCCCTGGTGCTGGCCGGCGGGGTCTGGATGCTGGCGGTGGCCCTGTTCAATATCGGCGTGCAGCTCTCGGCGCCGCGCTGGGTCGCGGGCCGCTCGCTGGCGGCGTTCCAGGCCTCGATCGCCGGCGGCATCGCGATCGGAAGCTGGGGCTGGGGGCATCTGACCGATGCCGCGGGCGTGGAAACTGCCTTGCTGGTCTCCGCCGGCCTGATGCTGCTGTCGCCGCTGCTTGGCATCTGGCTGCGCATGCCTCCGATCGGCGCCCGCAACGAAGCCGCCAGCGAAGTGCTCGCCGACCCCGAGGTGCGGTTGTCGCTGACCGGACGCAGCGGCCCGCTGGTGGTCGAGATCGAGTACCGCGTCTCGCAGGAAAACGCCCGGCTGTTCCACAATGTGATGCAGGAAGTGCAGCTCAGCCGGCAGCGCAACGGCGCTTATGGCTGGTCGATCGCGCGCGATATCGCCGATCCCGAACTATGGACCGAGCGCTATCACTGCCCGACCTGGCTGGATTATCTGCGCCAGCGCAACCGCGCGACCCAGTCCGAACGCGCGCTGCATCAGCGGGCGATCGATTTCCATGTCGGGCCAGAACCGATCCGCGTCCGCCGCATGCTGGAGCGGCCGTTCGGCTCGGTGCGCTGGAAGGAAGATACGCCCGACCGCGCGGCCAACGAGGTGTTGCCGGTGGTAGCGACCGCGGCAGGCAGCAGTACGTAGGTCATCCCCCGATGCGCAATTGCGCATCTGAGGACGATGCGGTGGGGGCGCGACACAAAATCGCGAAAACAACCCCATGCAAAGTAGAATGGCACGCGAAAAAGGGCCCGGCGGCGGGACCAGCCCACCGTCATTCCGGGGCGCGCGCAGCGCGAACCCGGAATCTCGATCAATAACCTCTGGATTCCGGGTTCGATGCTTCGCATCGCCCCGGAATGACGAAAGCCGTTACTGCCCGTGGCTTGCCAGCATCGCCTGGCAGGCCTTGCTGATGCGCGCGCGGTTCTGCTTCAGGCACGCCAGCACGATCTGGTCGCCGTCCTGCATCTGCGCCCGGCAAAACCGCGAGACGTCGCGGGCACAGGCGTCGTGTCCCTGCTGCCGCTGCTGCTGCGCTGAAGCGGCGGAAGCGATCAGTACCAACGGAATGAAGAACAGGATTTTGGTCATTTCAATATGCCTTCACACCAATAACGCGGTCCGGGCGTTCTAGAGCGCCCATATCGTGCCCGCAATGCATTTATGGAAAGCGAGCCGCACCAACGCGCGGCTCATGAAGGCCTGGGAACCGGAAAGGCGCCTGCGTCTCATCGCCGCAAGCGCCTCTGGGAAATCGTGCGACAACCGCTTACTGCGCGGCGAGCTTGCCGGACCTTTGGGCGGCCATATCGCGGTCCATCACGGTGCGGCAACCGCTGGAGAGGCTGGCGCGCTTGCTGATCATGCAGGAGGTGATCGCCGGAATATTGGGGATCTCCGAACTGCACAGGCGAAACGCATCGCCGGTGCACATCTGCTGCGCTTCAGCGCTGAAAGCGAAGCCTGCGGTCGACGAAACCGCCGAGATCGAGGCGGCGAAAGCCAGCGCTAAACCGGCGTTGCGGATGGTGCTGGTGAAGGTGGCGGTCATGTTCGGCTCCTGTTGGCCCGGCGAAGCGGGCCCTTGTTTGATGCAGCCACCATGGGCCGGCTTGCGCGGCCCGACTGTGACTGAGATCACTGAGCGCCAAGGGGCCATTTTTGTTGGCCAAACCGGATCGTGTTGGGGAGGCGTTAAGACCTTGTTCGCATTAATGGCATGTCGCGTGTGTGCCCCCTGAGTATGTGGAAAGAATAGCGATGCGTAATGCGTTCGGCCTGATGCTGGCCAGTGTTGTTGCGGCGGTTGCGATCGCCGGAGTTTGGTTCTGGACCTCCTCGCCGCGTGCCGACGTGGCCCCACCTCAAACCGTTGCCGCCCGCAAGGCCGAGCCACTGCCCGCCTTGGCCAAGGCAAAGGACGACGTCGAGGTCACGGCCTCGCTGTCGAAGCCCGCGCCGGCGCCCGCCCCGGTTCCACAGCCTGCCAAATCCACCTGCGCCAATCCCGATGCGCTCGGCGTCAGCCGCACCGTCATCATCGACACCACAGGCGGACCGGGCTTCGGCTTCCTGCAGTACAAGCAGTTCGATTTCTTGGGCGATAAGGAAGTGGTGCTGACCTTCGACGACGGTCCGTGGCCGACCACGCCGACGGTTTTGAAGGCGCTCGCCGATGAATGCACCAAGGCGGTGTTCTTCCCGATCGGCCTGCACACCACCTATCACCCTGATATCCTCAAGCAGGTTGCCGCCGCCGGCCACACCATCGGCGCGCACACCTGGTCGCACGCCGATCTGCACAGCAAGAAGATGACCGAGCAGGCGGGCAAGGACGAGATCGAGAAGGGCTTCAGCGCCGTGAAGATGGCGATCAATGCCAATCCGTCGCCGTTCTTCCGCTTCCCCGGACTCGCCCATACCCAGCCGACGCTGGAATATCTCGGCAGCCGTAACATCTCGATGTTCTCGGTCGATATCGACTCGCTCGACTTCAAATCCTCTTCGGCCGACCAGGTGATCAACACCGTGATGACCAAGCTCGACAAGCAGGGCAAGGGCATCATCCTGATGCACGATTTGCAGAAGCACACCGCGCAGGCCCTGCCGACGATCCTGCGCCGCCTCAAGGCCGGCGGCTACAAGGTGGTCGAGATGAAGGCGAAGGCGCCGGTGGAAACCTTGCCGGAATACGACGCGCTGCTGGTCAAGGACCTGAAGGTGCCCGCCGTGAGCGCGCGTCCGCTCAGCAGCGTGGTGCAGACGGTTTCGCAGTAAGAGCAGGCGACGACGGTTTGCGTTGCGCTTTACATCCTTAAAAACGGCGTCATGCCCGGGCTTGTCCCGGGCATCCACGTTTTTGAGGTACCGCGAAGTAAGACGTGGATGGCCGGGTCAAGCCCGGCCATGACGTCTGTTGGATTGGCAAGCCGCGCCGCTTACCAATAAATCCCGTGGCGATGCAGTTCGCTGATGATGCGGCCCTCGGTCCAGTAGCGCTTGTGCCTGGGCTTGTCGGCCTTCGCCGTCTTCGCAGGCTTTGCCGATTCAGTGGCGGTCTGCTCAACCTTCGCTGTTTCAGCCTTCGGCGTCTCGGCTTTGGGTTCGACCGCCGCTGGCCGCTCGATATATTTCGGTGCTTCAACCTTGGGCGCTTCAACAGCCTGCGGGGCTTCAGCGGTTTTCGGCGCGTCGGCGATCTTGGCCGGCGCGGAAGCCGGCGCTGCCAGCACATCGCTTCCGGCCAATGACAAACTCCGCTCTCCAGCCTGCGCGGTCGCGGAAGCCAGAACGAACCCTGCGATCAGAATAAATTTGCGCATCTGAGTGTCTCCCGTTTGGTGCGCGGGAAACTACGCTGGGGTTGCGGAGACTTATGTGAGGCAGATCACGCGGTAGATCACGCAAATGCCGGCAAAGGTGGGCATCGAATGCGATGGATTTGACGGCTGGTGCCCCATTCGGAGTAAAATTGCGAAGTCTTATACCATTGAAATAACGCTATAATTTGTGTCTCGACCGAAGCCGGGTTTCTGCCGGGACTTGAGCTGTGCTGCGTCAACCGATGCGCCGTACAGGGCGGTGAGGACAGGCGAACTTTGGTCCCTCGCGCAGTGGTTTCCGGGAGGAGGTTATCCGCCTCGCGGCGCGTCGAGGTCAGACTTCACGTCCGCCAAAGCCAGCGGCTCGACTAGCAGACCCTGTCGTTCGTAGCGGCGACGGCTCCGGCTGAAGCGCACGACGACGGCCCATCTTGTGCTTTTCGCCTTCACCCTCCGCGAGAGCAGCGCGTTGCCTGCTGGCAAGAACTCGAGATCATCGAGGCCAACGCAGCGTAGGCATGCTGGGCCGCAATTTTCCATCAGCAGCAGATCACCGGTGCCGCCACATCGGTGGCATGTCCATTCGCTGTTCAACGGCTGTATGACGACCAGATCCGGGGCGCGGCTTGCCTTCTCTGCCAGGCGTTGGCGTTTCTTCTCGGAAAGCTCTTGCGAAACCCAATGCGTGCGCCACAGCACCTCGACCGCAGGATCTCCCCCTCGGCTGAAGCGCAGCGCTTGGCGTTCCGGTGTCCGCGCCAGATAATCCGTCAGACTTGCAGACAGGCCTTTGCCGGCGCCCCAAGATTGGAACAGCTTCAACGCTTCCAAAATGCGCGGCGGATTGGTTTGCATAGCGCGCTCGAGGCAATCGATCTGCCCTCGCCGCCAGCGTTCCACCGCACCGACGTCGAGCCAGCCGATCCTGACGAGCGTGTCGGTAGGACTCACATAACCTTGGGCGGTGAGCGTCGCCTCCGCAGCCCTAACGACACGATCGGCGAGTGCGTTCCGGTTCTTACGGCTCATCGCTCCATGAACCTCGGCTGACGAGATAAGGTTAGACCGAAAGCCGAGGGCGCGGTTCTCTCTTCGCTGCACCAGCTCGATTTACCTTCTTGCTCTCCGACCGAGTCCGCGCTGCACGGGGTCGGCTATTTTTCTTTTTGGGCGCAGTCTTTTTTACGACCTGCGTCTTGCTTCCTCTCGACGTGCCCGAACGCGGGTACTGTTTTGGGGCGGTGGGAACGGTAGCATCGGGAATAGCGGGTTCGGCCATTTCCAACCCGAACAACGCTGCGACATCGTTGCTATCGAGTATGTTCGCCGCACTGGGCGGCGCTAGCGCAAAATCTTGCCCGGCATTGGCAAGCAATTCATGCTCGTCGACGCCGCGCAGTTCGAAGAGAAGTTGAGGCCTTTCGTCGAGCCTCGCACCAACGCCATAGAGCGCCGCCGCAACGTGCTTGCACATATCGGCCCAGTCGGGACAGCTGCAAGACAACTTGATTTCCTCGGGCGATGGGAAAAGGCCGTCGCCCAGCCGGCAGACGCGGTCCATGACGCCTTTGGCCAGGCGGCCTTGAAGGAGTTCAACCACGGAGTTGATCTCTCCTGCGCAATCCCGGCAGATGGCCTTCCAGCGCGCGGTCGTGACCGGCGCAACGGTGATCTTGATATTGTAGAGCGAAGAACCCGCGACCATCGCTGCGACCTCGCCCTTGGCGATTTGCAGGTCAAGGACAGAGCCGTTGCGGACATAGGTTCGGCCGCGCGGCATCCGAGTCTCGAAGTCGCTATAGCACTCGAGGTTGCTGCACCAGGACTTGCCCCAGAAACTCTTGGCAATCGTGCGGCCCTCGATCGTCACGGGAGCGACGGATTGCCTCCGCTTCTTGAGCTTTGCCAGCTTGCGCGCCGCCTGCCGCCGTTTCTCGGCCACCGGCACATAAGGGCGCCATTCAAAATAGCTCATCCCTCACCCTTCCTTCGTCGCCGCGCTCAAATCGAGAGCCACGAGCTTCAGCAGGTCCTCATCCTTCATCTCGGTCAGCATCATTTCAGATCCGCCGCCGAGCAAATCCCCGGCAAGTTGCCGCTTCGACTCGATCAGTTGATCGATCCTGTCCTCCACGGTGCCGCGGCAAATGAACTTGTGCACGAGCACATTCTTATTTTGCCCGATTCGGAACGCTCTGTCGGTAGCCTGATTTTCCACGGCAGGGTTCCACCACCGGTCGAAATGGACGACATGCGAGGCCGCGGTAAGGTTAAGCCCTGCGCCGCCTGCCTTGAGAGAGAGCACGAAGAACGGAATGCTCTCGTCTTCCTGGAACCGCCGCACCAAGTCCTTGCGTTTCTTGATTTCGGTCTCGCCGTGCAGGACAAGGCCGGCCTGCCCGAACAGGGAGCCTGCGAACGCGGCGAGCGGCGCCGTTGTCTCCCTGAACTGGGTGAAGATCAAAGCCTTCTCCTGCCGGGCTGCGATCACCTCCAGGATGTCGCGCAGACGCGCGAGCTTGCCGCTGTCTTCCTCCGCCCATGCGCCGTCGCCGAGCCACTGCGAGGGATGGTTGCATATCTGCTTCAGCCGCATGAGATAGGCGAGAACCAGGCCTTTTCGCTGCATTCCATCGACGTCTTCAAGCTGGCGCGCCAGTTCTTCGACCGCTTGCTGGTAGAGCGCGGCTTGCTTGCGGCTCAACGAACAGAAGGCTTTCATCTCCGTCTTGTCGGGCAAGTCGGCAATGATGCTCCTGTCTGTTTTCAGGCGCCGCAGGATGTAGGGGCGCACCAGGTCGCGCAGCGGTTCATAGGGGCTGTGCGGTCGATCGGCGAGACCTTTGACAAAAGACGAAAACTGCTTCGGCGATCCCAGCAGCCCGGGATTGATGAAGTCGAAAATCGACCACAGGTCATTGAGCCGGTTCTCGATGGGCGTTCCGGTCAGTGCGATACGGGTATCTGCGCGAAGTCGCTTGACCGTTTTGGTCTGTTTGGCAGCCGGATTCTTGATGGCTTGCGCTTCGTCAAGCACCACCAATCGCCACGACGCGGTGTCCAGCCAGGGCGAGCGCGCCAGAAAACCATAGCTCGTGATGACCAAATCCACACCTGCCAGATTATCCTCGTCTGCGCCGAGCATCTCCGCCGGCGCGGCCGATGGATGGGCCACGGCCGTTTTGAGGCTCGGCGCAAATCGGGCGATCTCGGACGCCCAATTGGCGAGCAGCGATGCAGGGGCCACCAGCAGGCATGGCTTCCGCTCGTATGCCGCCTCATGCTTCAAGACCAGCAGCAGCGACAAGACCTGGATGGTCTTGCCGAGCCCCATGTCGTCGGCAAGGCAGGCCCCGAGTCTGAGTTGGGTAAGCAGGTAAAGCCATTGCACACCCGCCAACTGATAAGGCCGCAACTTGCCCTGAAGGAATCGACCGGGATCAATCCGTGCGAGCCCATCGGGGCGACGCAGGGCAGCCAACGTTTCCGCCAGCCAAGGACCGGCCACGGTCTGGCTCCAGTCAATATCCGCCTGCTGTCCTGAAGGGCTGTCGGCTATTCCTGCCCCGGCCAGCATGCGCATCGCCTCACCGAACGACAGACCGTCGGAGGCGGCACGATGCTCGATCGCTTCAAATTTATCGAGTGTCCGGCGCAGACGTTCATGATCGACCTGGACCCACTTGCCGCGGATCAGGGCCAAGCCGTCTGAATGTGCCAGAAGCCGCTTGATTTCAGCCGCCGAAAGTTTCTCTCCGTCGAGCGTCACATCCAGCCGGAAGTCGAGCAGCGCATCCATTCCCAGTTGCGACGGTGCATTTCGCCCGACCGTTGCCTGCACCTTCGGACGCGCGGGGCGATTCAGCGGCCAGTTCGCTGGCATGCGCGCGGCTATGCCGGCGGCCTCGAGCGCCGGCACGTCGTTCAGGAATTGCAGCGCTTGCTGCGGGCTCCAGCGCAGCGGATGAAAGATCTCGCCCGCGTCAACCATGGCCTTCAACCATGTGCAATGCTCGGCGGCTCGCTGGACCGGCAGCAGCAGCGACAGCAGTCGCTCGCGATTCTTCGCGCCGGCATATTCCTGCAAGGCTCTGCCGAGCGGTACATGCAGGGCTTTAGCCTGAGCCGATAGCCGCGTGGTATAGGTTGCCAGGAATGCGAACGGCGTGACTTCATCCTTCCTGTTCTCGGCAAGGTTGAAGTGCACGCGCCCAACGAGATTCCAGGCCGGATGCCGGCCCTTGAGGAACGCCTGCACCGAGAGCCTCGCAGCAGCCAGTTCGGCATCGAAGGCTGCGTCCATACCTTGCCAAAGCTCGGTCAGCACAACCGCCGTCAGGTATTCCGCGCCCGTCATAGGCGGGACGGCCGCGGCTATCTTGTCCAACTCGCCGTCTGTTGGAACCGGTACAGGCGGCTTGGTGCCGCCCTCCGCGATGTCAGGAAGCGCGCAGAGCGCGGTCACGTAGTGAACCGCAAACTCCCGCCAGTATGACAGCACCGGAGGCAGAGCCGTCCCGACTTCGTCGGCGCCCAGATGCAACAATCCATGCCCCGACCCGCGCGAGAACGCTTGCTCCAGCCGAGGATTGGACGGGGCCGCAAGCGCTTCCTCCGCCTGCCTCAGGATCAGCGACCCGTGTGGAGTGAGAACCGGCGCCAGCATCATGATCGACGCGCTCTTACGGTCGCATTGGATGGAGACGTTGCCAGTTGGACCGAGCCCCTCAGTATCGGCTGCGCCGGCAAGGATGCACCAGCCGCAACTTTATCCGAAGTGACGGCCGAATGGTGCCGCAAACAGGACTCGAACCTGTGACCCCGTCATTACGAATGACGTGCTCTACCAACTGAGCTATTGCGGCGGACCGAACGCTAGCCTCGGGCAACCGCCCGAAACGCCCGCACCTGATATCGGGCACGGCCCCGATTGGCAAGAAAAACGCGGCCCGTTTTGATTTTGACGCGTTTTCTTACGCGAACCGGCAGTCCACTTCGCTTGAAAACGCTATGTTTTGAACGGTTATTCGCCGCCCCAGCGCGACAAAAATCCCCGCCAGCCGCCGGCCTGGGCCTTGGGCGGGCCGATTTGTTCCGCAAATTCATCGCGGCCGCCGTCCTCGTCGATTCCGGGGTCGTCGGGCGCCCGGATGATGGGAATCACGGCCGGAATCGGCGCGGGAACAGCCTTCGGAATATCCTGACGGGCCCGGAACAGGGGCGCGGGCCCGATGACGGGGGCCGATTCGGCTGATGGCGACGGGGCAGGCGCCGCGACCGTGGCCGCTACTACGGGAGTCGCATCGATGGGGGCCGGTTCGACGGTGACGGACGGCGCATTGTCCTGGGCTGCGGCCAGCGCCGAGGCGTCTGCGAGCTCGGCACCCGGCTCGCTCCCGGCCGCGGGCGGTTCGAGCACCACCGCCCGGCGCGGGGTCGCCAGCATGGCTTCCTCGAACGGCGATGATTCGATCGCAGCGCCCCTGTCGGACGGCAGGCTCGCGACCGGCGTCTGCCACTGGAAGGCGTCGAGCCTTCCGGTGACCGGCGACACCGGGCGCCAGCGATCGCTGACATAGCCGTCCGCGGTCCAGGCTGGATCGTGCAGTGCGCGCACCGCGCGCAACGTCCACGCCCGCGCCCGGCCGGAATCCCCGTGCTCGGTGCGCTCGATCTCCGCCATCAACATCGCAACCCGCTGGGTCGGCGCGGCGACGAACGGCGCCAGTGCCTCGCGCGCCTTGGCAAATTCGGCCGCGTCGATCGCGGCGCGCGCAATCGCCAGCGCGCCCTCGATATGACCGGGCGCTTTCGCCGCCAAGGTCTCGACCCGCACCAGCCGCTGGCGCGCGGCGTCGCCGAGTTTTACGTGCGCATAGGCGTCGGCGAGATCGGGATGCGGCTGCGCCAGCCAAGCGGTCTCGACCAGGCGCATCGAACGCCGCACCTGATGCGCCTCGCTTTCATATTTGCTGGCGAGCACCGCGGCCGGCACCAGCGTCGGCGCCAGCTTGACCGCTTCCATCACGCTTTCGCGCGACAGGTCGCGATCGACATTCTGCAGTTCCAGCGCCCGCGCCGTCAGCAGCACGCCGCGCTGGCGGCGATAGGTCGCCTTGTCGATCAGTCCGGCGGATTGATTGTTGTCGAGTATCGTCAGCGCGCCGGTCCAGTCGCCCTTGGCGCAGCAGAAGCCGAGCACCGCATGCGACGCCCACGACGACGACGGCGACAGTTTGAGCGCTTCCTCGGCAACCATGACGGCGGCAACGGGATCGTCGGCGCGCTGCGCCTCGATGAACAGGCCGCGCAGGCCGAGCAGCCGCGTGTCCTCGCGCTCGGCCATGGCGCGGAAGGTGCGCTGCGCACCGTCGCGGTCGCCGTCGAGCTGCGCCGACTGCGCATGCAGCAGCAGCGCCAGCGGATCGTGGGCGGCATGTTTGCGCGCGACTTCGGCGTGCATCCGCGCCGCCGAGGAATCGCCATGTCCGATCGCGAGCAGCCCTTGCGTGATCGCCTGCCGGCCGCGGGCGTGACGCCGTTCGCGGCGGCCGCGCTGGATCCGTTCCGGCGTGCGCCATAGCCCGCGCAGGATCGTCCACAGCATGATCGCCGCGACCATGACGATACCTGATATCAGCACGAACACCGGAAACGTGGTCTTCATGCGCACGTTGCCCCACGTCAGCACGAAGTCGCCGGTCTGCTCGGCAACCCAGGCCGCGCCCGCGGCACCGAGCGCAATCAACAACAGAAACAGAATGATCCGGATCATCGGAATCCCTATTGCGCCGGTTTGGCGAGCACGGCCATGGCATCAGCGGCGAATTGGCGGGACGCGGCCAGCGCGGCATCGCGCGCATCGGCCTTTTCCAGCCAGGCTTGCGCCGCGGCACGGTCGGCAGGCTCCAGCGTCTTCAACTCGCGGCGGGCCTCGTTGGAATCGTTGCGCAGCGCTGCCGCGGTGATCCGCGCCACCACGGCACCGCGATCGTTGCCGACGGTGCCGGTGCGCTCGATCGTGACCAGCTTTGACGCGCCGGCCTGCAAGCGTTCGAGGACGCCCGACCCGGTCGTGGCATTCTCCGGCTTGGCCGGAAGCAATTTCGGCACCAAGGCCAGCAATTCCGTGCTGAGCTTGTTGGCGTTCGGCACGCCCTTGTCGGCGAATTGATCGAGCGGCTTCAAGACGTCGGCGTTGGGCGCCAGCGCTTTCGCCGCCACCAGCGCCACCGGATAGGGATCGCCGATCCGGACCAGCACATCGAGCAGCGCCGACGCCACGACGCGACGCAGCGGCAGATCATCGGCAGGCTTGGCGTCAGCCGGTTTTGTATCGGCAATGCGGCTGCCTTGCTGCACGATCTCGGCGCTTTGCGCCCGCATCTGGTTCTCGACCTTGGCAATGCGCTCGTCGATCGCAGACAGATCCGGCGACGGCGTGCCGTCGGCACGCGGCGCCGACTTCACGTCGTTGAGGGCGGAAGCCAGCTTGTCGCCTTGCGCACGCAAGGCGGCGAGCGACTTTTCCAGACCTTCCACGCGCGCCGCGGCCGCGGGATCGGCTATGGGCTTGCCGACCTTTGACTCCAGGCCCGCGATGCGTGCGGTGAGGTCATCGATGGCAGCGGCATTGAGCGCCGGCGCCGGCGGCGCGGCAGCCGGCTGAACCGCGGGCCATCCCAGCATCCAGCCAACGCCGATCACCAGCGCAGCCGCAACCGCACCGGAGACCGGCGCAATGATCCAGGGAGAAATCGGAGCAGAAATCGGAGCCGCCGTCGGCGGGGCGACCGGCGCTTCCGAAGCAGGCTCCGCGGCGGGCTCGGCGGTGGATTCGGACTTGGCGGCGTCCTCGGCCTGCGATGTCGCGGTCGACACGTCGGTCGCCTCGAGGTCGATCGTCGGCGGCGTTCGCTTGGGCCGCTCCGAATCGGGCAGCGATCCGGTTTCTTCGGGCCTGTCATCGACCATCACAGCGGTTCCCCTCGACGGTTAGGTGCCGGAACTTAGCAGAATCGGGACGTATAGAGCACGATCCCGGCGCGTAGGCACCGGTTTTCCGGTAAGGCCATGCTCAGACTTAGAGATTAGAGCCCGATCGCGGTCGCAAAGCACGGCCCAAGGCCTCGAACAAAGCATTTTCGTCCGCCTCGGCGGCCGCCGTGACCTGGGTCGCACCGGCGTCCCGGAGGACGGCGGCGACCGCCGAAGAGATACAGCATTGCGGCAGCGCCAATGCCGATATTTCCACCCCGCCGGCGCGCGCCGCCTCCAGAAACGCGCGCGCGCTGCGACGTGAGTAATGCAGCACCGCTTCGATCTGGTTCGCCACGAAAGCGTCACAAATTTCCCGCGGCAGGCTGGATGCCGGAACCATCCGGTAGGTCGTGTGCGTCACCACCGCAAAGCCCTTCTCGCCGAGCTCGCCGGCGAGGTCCCGCGCCAGATCGGCGCCGGCCAGATATAGCAGCGTGCTGGCTTTCTTCAGTTGCTTTGCCTTGACGCCGGCCAGCACGAGATCGCGCAACGCGCTCGCATCGCCCCTGGCCGCCGTCACCTGCGTGAATCCGGCGTCGCGGGCCGCCGCCGCGGTATGTTCCCCGACCGCAAACAGCGGCAATTTGACCAGCCGGCTGCCGGCAAGCTGCGACGCGATGGCACGCAATGCGTTGGCTGAGGTGACGATGACGGCGCCATAAAGCGCATCCTCGTCGTCGCGAAACATGACCGGCTCGAACCGCAACATCGGCGCGCGCAAGACCTCAAAGCCCCGGTCGCGAAGCGCCGCAGCGGTCGCCTCATCGTCCGGATGCGGGCGGGTCACGAGAACGGCCATGGAAGATCTCCGCTAAAGCCACTTCGGCGCAACCGGACGATTGCACCTTGAGACCTCGTAATGCTACCCGGTTACGGAAGCGTTGTGACAGGCCGCAGCACAAGGGCTCAAATTGCAAGACCTGAAATCAAACGACATGCCGATGCTGGTACTGGGGATCGAAACCACCTGCGATGAAACCGCGGCGGCCGTGGTCGCGCGCGGCAACGACGGCAGCGGCCGAATTCTGTCCAATATCGTCCACTCGCAAACCGCCGAGCACGCCCGCTTCGGCGGCGTGGTGCCGGAGATCGCGGCCCGCGCCCATGTCGACCTGCTCGATGGCATCGTCGCCCGCGCCATGCAGGAAGCCGGTGTCGGCTTCGCGCAATTGTCGGCGGTGGCGGCCGCGGCCGGCCCCGGCCTGATCGGCGGCGTGATCGTCGGCCTCACCACCGCAAAAGCCATCGCGATGGTGCACGATACGCCGCTGGTTGCGGTCAATCACCTCGAGGCCCATGCGCTGACGCCGCGGCTGACCGACGCGCTCGACTTTCCCTATTGCCTGTTCCTCGCCTCCGGCGGTCATACCCAGATCGTGGCCGTGGTCGGCGTCGGCGAATATGTCCGGCTCGGCACCACCGTCGATGACGCGATGGGCGAAGCCTTCGACAAGGTCGCGAAGATGCTGTCGCTGCCCTATCCCGGCGGGCCCGAGGTCGAACGATCAGCCGCCGGCGGCGACCCAAAGCGATTTGCCTTTCCGCGGCCGATGCTCGGGCGGCCGGATGCGAATTTCTCGCTGTCGGGCTTGAAGACCGCCGTTCGCAACGAAGCCAGCCGAATGATGCCGCTGGAGCCGCAGGACATCTGCGATCTCTGCGCCGGTTTTCAGGCCGCCGTGCTGGAAGCGACGGCCGATCGGTTGAGCGTGGGCCTGCGACTGTTCCACGAACGGTTCGGGCCGCCGCGCGCGCTGGTGGCCGCAGGCGGCGTCGCTGCAAACCATGCCATCCGCGACGCGTTGCAGGATGTCGCCGCGAAGGCCGGCACCACGCTGATCATGCCGCCGCCGGCGCTATGCACCGACAATGGCGCGATGATCGCCTGGGCCGGCGCAGAACGGATGGCGCTTGGACTGATCGACACCATGGATGCGCCGCCGCGGGCGCGCTGGCTGCTCGACGCCACTGCCGCAGCACCCGCCGGCTTCGCCAACACCCGCGCGGGATTCTGACATGACGCCTGGCAACTCGGTCGGCGTGATCGGCGCCGGCGCCTATGGGACCGCGCTGGCTTGTGCGGTCGCGCGCGCCGGCCGCGACGTGTTGCTTTACGTGCGCGGCATCGAGAATGCCACGCAGATGAAAGCGACGCGACAGAATCCCAGGCTGCCCGGCGTGCGCCTCGACGAGCGGATCAGCATTACCGGCGAACTCGCGGTAGCGGCGCGCGCGCGTGTCATCCTGATGGCGACGCCCGCGCAAAATCTGCGCGAGGCGGCGATGACGCTGGCCCCACTCCTCAAACCGGAAACGCCTGTCGTCGCCTGCGCCAAGGGCATCGAACGCGGCACGCATCTGTTCATGACCGAGGTCATTGCCGAAGCGATACCGCATGCGATGCCGGCGATCCTGTCGGGCCCGAACTTCGCCGACGACGTGGCGCGCGGCCTTCCGACCGCCGTGACGCTCGCGGCGCGGGATGAAACGCTGGCGAGCCATCTGGTGCAGATGCTGGGCTCGTCCACCTTCCGGCCCTATCACACGACGGATGTCCGCGGCGTCGAGATCGGCGGCGCGGCCAAGAACGTACTGGCGATCGCGGCCGGAATCGTCGTCGGCCGAAAACTCGGCGCCTCGGCGCAGGCGGCGTTGACCACACGCGGATTCAGCGAACTCGCCCGGCTCGGCCGCGCCTGCGGCGCGCGTAGCGAAACGCTCGCAGGGCTCTCGGGCCTCGGCGATCTGATCCTGAGTTGCTCGAGTCTTCAATCGCGCAATTTCGCGTTCGGCATCGCCTTGGGCCGCGGTGAAACCCCGGCGCGCGACAAGCTCGCCGAGGGCGAATTTACGGCACCCGTCCTGATCGAACTGGCGGCTTCGCGAAACGTCGATATGCCGGTATCGAATGCTGTCGCGGCCATCCTGAGCGGCAAGGTGACGATCGATGCCGCGATCGAAGGCCTGCTGACGCGGCCGTTCAAGGCGGAAGAATGATCCGCCCTCGTCATGCCCGCGCTTGTCGCGGGCATCCACGTCTTGGATAATGCGGCGAAGGAAGGCGTGGATGGCCGGGCATAGGCGAGCGGAAGCGACGCCGTCCTTCGGACGGCTATGTCCGGCCATGACAAACAGGTAGCATCATGAATTACTGGCTCGTGAAATCCGAACCCTCAACCTGGTCGTGGGATCAGCAGGTCGCCAAAGGCGCCAAGGGCGAAGCCTGGACCGGCGTGCGCAATTTCACCGCGCGGCAGCATCTCGTCGCCATGAAGAAGGGCGACCGCGCCTTTTTCTACCATTCCAACGAGGGCAAGGAGATCGTCGGGATCGCCGAGATCATCAAGGAGGCCTATCCCGATCCGACCGACAAGACCGGCAAATTCGTCTGCGTCGACATCAAGGCGGACAAGCCCCTGAAGACGCCGGTGACCATGGCCGCGATCAAGGCCGACAAGAAATTCGCCGACATGGCGCTGGTGAAATATTCGCGGCTGTCGGTTCAGCCGGTCACGGCGGATGAGTGGAAGATGATCTGCAAGATGGGCGGGCTGTAGGCGGCCAATCGTAGGGTGGGCAAAGGCGCTTTTGCGCCGTGCCCACCATCTATCCTATGCAATGATACTAAACGGTGGGCACGCGGAGCCTGTCATCGGGCGCGCATTCGCGCGACCCGTTGGCTTTGCCCACCCTACGGCTCGCGGCCTATGCGGCAGCTGCCGTCACCACCTGCGCCAGCAGCGCCTCGCGCTTGGCTTGCGTGCGGTAGCCCTTCATCGTCGCGGCGAAGCGTTCGAGGATGCCGTCCTCGAACGCGGTGACGATGGTGTCGTGGACATAGCTCTTGCGGCAGATCGCCGGTGTGTTCGACAGTTCGTCCGCGGCGGCGCGCACGGCGTCCAGCACCTGCTTGCGACGGCCGCGCTCGCTGGCGGCCGGCGAAATCCGCGACAGCGATTCCAGCACCACGGCTGAGGCCATCAGGGTGCGGAAATCCTTCAGCGAAATCTTGATGCCGGCGATCTCGCGCAGGAACGCATTCACGGTGGTGGTGGAGACGGCGCGCACGGTGCCGGACTTGTCGCGGTACTGGAACATGCGCTTGCCCGGAACAGTGCGCAGGATACCGATGGCGCGAACCAGTTTGGCCGCGTCGCATTCCTTGCGCGTGGCCTTGCCGCCCTTGGCCTTGAAGGTCAGCACCAGGCTGTCGTCTTCCAGCGTGACGTTGGACTTCAGCAGCGTGGTGGCGCCGCGGGTGCCGTTGAGACGGGCATAGGATTCGTTGCCGGGCCGGATCGCGGTGCGCGCGATCAGTTCGATCACGGCTGAAAGCGCGAATTCCCGCGTCGGTTCGTCGCCGGACAGGTGCATCGAGACGTTGCGGCGGATCTTCGGCAGTGCAGCGACCAGCCGCGCCAGCCGATGCGCCTTGCGGTGCTCGCGGACCTTTTCCCAATCGGCGTGATAGCGGTATTGCAGCCGGCCCGCGGCATCGAGGCCGACCGCCTGCAGATGCGAGGCCGGATCGGCCGAATAGCGGACTTCGCGATAGGCCGGCGGCACCGCCATCGAGTGCAGGCGCTTGATGGTGCCGACATGGCGGATCGGCGTGCCATTGGCGCGAATGAATGAATAGCCCTTTCCGCGCTTGATGCGGCGGATGGTCAGCCCGTTCTGATCGCCGAGCTTGAGGCCATGGCCCTGCGCCAGCGATTCCACCGTCGCGCGGGTTTCGATCTTGGCCTTCGGCGCGGGAATCCTGGATTTCGAGGAGGTCTTGACGGTCGCTTTGGGCAGTTGCCCGAGCGCTTCTGCCAAGGCGACGGCAGGATCGGCGGAAACGGGCCGCGTAGCCTCGAAATTCTGCTGATCCATCATGGTCGTCGTTGCCTTGCTCCGCCTGCTATTCCGGTAATGCCTCTTGATGGGCTTGGTTCCGGGAGGACCGTCTGGCCCCGGGAAAGCCATTTAGGGGGTAAGGAACGGCTTTGCGAGTCCCGATTCCGTTATTTGCGGTTACTGGATACCGGTCATGGGAGCCATTCGCGCGATAACGTTGATTTCAGCCTCCGCGAAAACGCGAAAATGATCACCGTTTTGAGTTGGGGCGGGCCGGCGAGCCGCCAGGCCGACCAAGGTCGCAGACGTTTCCGCCTTGTCCGGAGATCACCCCGCGACGCATAATCGTGGCAATCAAATGGGTCTGCGGCCGCCAGATTTGTACGGCGCCGCGATGAGTGGAGGGAAAGATGTCCGAGAAGATTTACGACGTGTCCGCGGAGTGGTCCAAGCGCGCCTTTGTCGACGATGCCAAATACCGCGAGATGTACGCCCGCTCGGTCTCCGACCCCAACGGTTTCTGGGCCGATCAGGCCAAGCGCGTCGACTGGATCAAGCCGTTCCACAAGGTCGAGAACGTCTCCTTCGCCCCCGGCAATATCTCGATCAAATGGTTCGAGGATGGCGTCCTCAACGTCGCCTGGAACTGCATCGACAGGCACCTCGAGAAGCGCGGCAACCAGACCGCCATCATCTGGGAGGGCGACGACCCCTCGCAGTCGAAGCACATCACCTACCGCCAGCTGCACGACGAAGTCTGCAAGATGGCCAACATCCTGCGCACCCGGAACGTCAAGAAGGGCGACCGCGTCACGATCTATCTGCCGATGATCCCGGAAGCCGCCTACGCCATGCTGGCTTGCGCACGGATCGGCGCGATCCATTCGGTCGTATTCGCCGGCTTCTCGCCGGACAGCCTCGCCCAGCGCATCACCGATTGCCAGTCCAGGATCATCATCACCGCCGACGAAGGTCTGCGCGGCGGCAAGAAGGTGCCGCTGAAGGCCAATGTCGATGCCGCGATCGAAAAGAGCAGCGGCGTCGACTGGGTCGTGGTGGTCAAGCGCACCGGTTCCCCGGTCGATATGAACCCGACGCGCGACCTCTGGTACCACGACGCCGCCAAGATGGTGACGACGGAATGTCCGTGCGAGCCGATGCACGCGGAAGACCCGCTGTTCATTCTCTATACGTCAGGCTCCACCGGCCAGCCCAAGGGCGTGCTGCACACCACAGCCGGCTATCTGGTGTTCGCGGCGATGACGCACCAATACGTGTTCGACTATCACGACGGCGACATCTACTGGTGCACCGCCGACGTCGGCTGGGTCACCGGCCACAGCTACATTCTCTATGGGCCGCTGGCGAACGGCGCCACCACGCTGATGTTCGAAGGCGTGCCGAACTATCCGGACAATTCGCGGTTCTGGAACGTCATCGACAAGCACAAGGTCAACATCTTCTACACCGCGCCGACCGCGATCCGCGCTTTGATGCAGTCGGGCGACGATCCGGTGAAGAAAACCTCGCGCGCGAGTTTGCGCCTGCTCGGCTCGGTCGGCGAGCCGATCAACCCGGAAGCCTGGGAATGGTATTACCGCGTCGTCGGCGACAGCCGCTGCCCGATCGTCGATACCTGGTGGCAGACCGAGACCGGCGGCATCCTGATCACGCCGCTGCCGGGTGCGACCAAACTCAAGCCGGGTTCGGCGACGCAGCCGTTCTTCGGCGTGGTGCCCGAAATCGTCGACGCCGACGGCAAGGTGCTGGAAGGCGAAACGTCGGGCAATCTCTGCATCGCCAAATCCTGGCCGGGCCAGATGCGCACGGTCTATGGCGACCACGCCCGCTTCGAGCAGACCTATTTCTCGACCTACAAGGGCAAGTATTTTACGGGCGATGGCTGCCGCCGCGACGCCGACGGCTATTACTGGATCACCGGCCGCGTCGACGACGTCATCAACGTCTCCGGCCACCGCATGGGAACCGCCGAAGTCGAAAGCTCGCTGGTGGCGCATGAGGCGGTGTCGGAGGCCGCCGTGGTCGGCTATCCCCACGACATCAAGGGCCAGGGCATCTATGCCTATGTGACGCTGATGGCCGGCACCCAGCCCAGCGACGCGCTGCGCAAGGAGCTGGTCGCCTGGGTGCGCAAGGACATCGGCCCGATCGCCTCCCCCGACCAGATCCAGTTCGCGCCGGGCCTGCCGAAGACCCGCTCGGGCAAGATCATGCGCCGCATCCTGCGCAAGATCGCCGAGGACGAACCGGGCAGTCTCGGCGATACCTCGACCCTGGCGGATCCCGCCGTGGTCGACGATCTCGTCCAGAACCGCCAGAACAAAAAGGGCGCGACGGCGTAACGCGGCCGGCGATTCCATTCCGCCTCGCGCCCAAAACCTCCCGTATTGGGCGCGGGGGCGCGCGCTACTCACCTTCAACGCGGCAAATGCGTCGTCCGGGCTCCCTGCCTTGACCCGGTCACGCGCTTGTCAGTCGTGTGGCAGCCTTGTGGCGCATTTCGTGGCCAAGTGTTGTTTTCAAGTCATTTACTTTGATTCGAACATTTCCTTTCTTCCCCTCAGCGAAACACGCCTCCGGCCAAGGGTGAAACCACCCGGTTAACACGTGCGGTTAAAAATGCGTGGGTGACACGGCAGACCGGCCACGCGCCGGGTTGCAGGGAATTTGAGGGCCCCGGAACGGGCGCTGCGGAAACTGGAGCTGATAATGTCGATGAGGATTGCGATGGCGCTGGCCGCCACCATCGGGGCGGGCATTTTGATGTCGTCGGCGGCGCAAGCGCGGCCGGAGATGGTGGGCATTCGCGGCGACTACACGCCGGGCACGATCGTGGTGAAGACCAACGAGCGCCGCCTTTATCTCATCCTCGATTCCGGCCACGCCATGCGTTACCCGGTCGGCGTCGGCAAGTCCGGCAAGCAGTGGGCCGGCACCACCCGCATCGACGGCAAGTACCGCAACCCGGCCTGGGCGCCGCCGAAGGAAGTGAAGCGCGACAAGCCGAACATTCCGGACCTGATTGAAGGTGGCTCGCCGCGTAACCCGATGGGCGTCGCGGCAATGACGCTTGCCGGCGGCGAATACGCCATCCATGGCACCAACGTGCCGGGTTCGGTCGGCGGCTTCGTGTCCTACGGCTGCATCCGGATGCTGAACGCCGATATCACCGACCTCTATCAACGCGTCTCGGTCGGCACCAGCGTCACCGTTACGCGCTGATCTTTCGGCTGTCGTTTCAATGTAAAAGGCCGCGCCTCTGCGCGGCTTTTTCATTTTGGAACTTACTGATTGGCGTTCGCGCACCAGCCGCTGCGGTGGCCGCCGTTGTAGCTGCGCGCATGACCGGCGGCGAGCATCGCGGTCGAAACATTTTGAGTCTTGCTGGTCGCGGCATGGGCATCCACCCGACCGTTATATTTGTCCGGCCCAATATTGAAGATCGTGACCTCGCCTTCGCCGAGCAAGGCGCGCAAGGCGGCCGTCGCGGATTCGGCCATCTGCAATTCCAGCGGACAGGACGCCTTCAACTCCGGCGCATCGATGCCACGCAGGCGAACCCGCGTGGTCAGGTCGAGGCCGGGCGACAGATGCACCCGCGCCTCGAAGGTGTCGCCGTCGATGGTCCGGATCACGTCGACGGGGTGGTGAACGTCTGGATTGCCGGCCCGCCGCCAGACCATCTCGGCGTCCCGTGCCGCCGGACTGTCGGCCGGGTGCTGCTCGGCCGAGTGGGGCAAAAGCCCACGCACCCAGTGCCTCACCGGCCGCATCGTCCCCGCCACCACGGCGATCACGAACAGCCAGGGCAGCGCCGCCGCAAACCAGCGGTGCCGAGTGGCTTGATAGGGCGTCCGATAAGGACGAATCCTCTCGTTTGGGGACATTTGCCCCGACTAGGGCTGAGTCGGGTCAATCGGCAAGGCCAAAGTCCTCCAAAGGCGGCCTCAGAAATCCGAGGCGATGCCTTTGCGCTCCCAGTCGCCATACCGTGTCGGTTCCGGACCTTTCGGGCCCTGAAATTCCTTCGGATGCGGCGTGGCGGCGGCTGCTTCGGCGGCTTTCCGGCGCGCCTCGGCTTCGGCGAGTGCGCGCTCGGCGGCGGGCGTCAACGGCTTGCGTTCTGGTACAGAAGCGGGTGAAGGATCGTCGGTCATCTCAAACTCTTCCGCGGCACGGTTGGTATCCGAGATAGGGACGTCGCGACGACATCACAATCGTGAAATCGTCGTGGCGATTCTTACATTTGGCATATTCGCATGCCAAAGGAGTTTTTCTTTTCAAAAGGCATAAGCCGAAACCTTTCCGCCCCCCGAGACATTCCTGATTCATGCCTCCTTCAAGATTCGCAGTACCTTCCGAAGTGCCTGGGCTCGCGGCGCGGCGGATCGCGGCTGACATTCTCGACGGCGTGCTGCACAAGCACCGCACGCTCGATGACCAGCTCGACGGCGCCGGCGCTCATCCCGGACTGAAGGCGCTTGCCGATCGCGACCGCGCGCTGATGCGGCGTCTGGTGGCGACGATCTTGCGGCGGCTCGGCACGCTCGGCCATTTGCTCTCGCGCCTGCTCGATCGCGGTATTCCGACCGATGCGCCGCGCGCGCAGAGCGCGCTTTTGATTGGCGCCGCGCAGATTCTCTGGATGGATGTGCCCGATCATGCGGCCGTCGACCTCAGTGTGCGGCTGGTGCAGTCGGACCGGCGGGCCGCGAAATATGCCGGGCTCGTCAATGCCGTGCTGCGCCGTTGCGCCCGCGAAGGCCAGCCGCTGATCGACGAGGTCAAGGCGCAGACGCTGGATACACCACCCTGGCTGCTGGCGCGCTGGATTGCCGCCTATGGCGAGACCACCGCGCGCGAGATGGCGCTGGCGATCGGTCATGAGCCCTCGCTCGACATCACCGTGAAGGCCGACGCAGCCCAATGGGCGACGCGGCTGCATGGCGAAACGCTGCCGACCGGAACGGTCCGCACTTTGCTGCAGGGTTCGGTGATGATGCTGCCCGGCTTCACCGAGGGCCAATGGTGGGTGCAGGACGCCGCCGCCGCGCTGCCGGCACGGTTGTTCGGCGACGTCAGCGGCAAACGCATCGTCGACCTCTGCGCGGCACCCGGCGGCAAGACGGCGCAGCTGGCGCTGGCCGGAGCTGACGTCACGGCGGTCGATCGCTCGCCGGCGCGGATGTCGCGGCTGCGCGACAACCTCGCACGGCTGTCGCTGCGCGCCGACGACGTGGTGACCGATGCCGCCGAATGGGATGGCGGCGCCGGCGGTTTCGACGGTGTTCTGGTCGACGCACCCTGCACCTCGACCGGGACCATCCGCCGTCACCCCGACGTGGCCTGGCTGCGGCAGGAAGCCGACATCGCGGCGCTCGCAACCTTGCAGCGACGATTGCTGCAGAAGGCCGTCGCCCTGCTCAAGCCGGGCGGTACGCTGGTCTATTGCACCTGTTCGCTGGAACCCGAAGAAGGCGAACAGGCGGTCGCCGCACTCCTGGCCGCCGAATCCGCCGTGCGCCGTGCGCCGGTTGAGGCCAGCGAGGTCTCGGGCCTCAGCGAAATCGTCACGGCGGACGGTGATTTGCGCACCCTGCCCTGCCATTTGCCCCATGAGGACCCCCGGCTTGGCGGGTTGGATGGATTTTACGCGGCGCGGCTGGTTAAATCCTGATTTTAAACCGGAATTCCGCCGCCTTCGGGTGATTCGCGCACTTTCAAGATGGTGTCATGCCGGCGTTTCCGGATTAAAAGGATTCGCCACAATTCCCTCCCTCCCTCCCAAGGCACGGCTTGTCGGTCGCTCAACGCAGACGCATCTCGACGCTTATCATGGGCCGCTTTGCGCGGAACATGGCGGCGCGTGCCAGCGGCGGGACGGTGGCGCTATCGCGGCTGTGGCCGGGCCGGGCCGACCGCCTGATCATCGCGCCGCATGATCTGCGGACCGCGGACGCCACCCGCGCCGCCGAAATCTATGCCGGCCGCTTCGTCTTCGCCGGCAAGATCGTGACCTGCCACGGCCGCTCGATCTTCGACCTCGAGCCGCCGTCGGAAGACTGGGAGGTGGCGCTGCTCGGCTTCGGATGGCTGCGGCACCTGCGTGCCGCCGATACCGCGCTGACTCGCGCCAATGCCCGCTCGCTGGTTGACGACTGGATCTCGAATCCGACGCGCCGGCGGCCGCTCGAGCGCCGCGCCGACGTGCTGGCGCGCCGGGTGATCTCGCTATTGTCGCAGGCGCCGCTGGTGCTCGGCGACACCGACAACAAGTTCTATCGCAAATATCTGCGCGGACTGACCCGCGAGATTCGCTACCTGCGCTACACGATGATCGACATCGCCGACGGCGTGCCGCGCCTGCAGGTGCTGATCGCGCTCTGCTACGCCTCGCTGTGCCTTGCCAACCAGGCCAAGCACATCCGTTCGGCGACGCGGCGGCTTTCCGATGAACTGCAGCGGCAGATCCTGCCCGACGGCGGCCACATCTCACGCAATCCCGGCGCGCTGGTCGAACTGCTCAGCGACATGCTGCCGCTGCGCCAGACCTTTGCCGCGCGCAACATCGCGCCGCCGCCGGCGCTGCTGAACGCGATCGATCGCATGATGCCGATGCTGCGCTTCTTCCGCCACGGCGACGGCAGCTTTGCGCTGTTCAACGGCATGAGCAACGCGCCGTCCGACCTGGTCGCGACCCTGCTCGCCTATGACGACACCCACGGCGTGCCGATGTCGAGCATGCCGCATACCGGATTTCAGCGCCTCGATGCCGGTGCCACCACCGTCATCATCGACACCGGCCCGCCGCCGCCGCCGAATGTCAGCCAGGACGCGCATGCCGGCTGCCTGGCGTTCGAATTGTCATCAGGACCGAGCCGGATCGTCGTCAATTGCGGCATGCCCTCGACCGGCCGCGACAACTGGCGGGCCTTTGCGCGCTCTACCGCGGCGCATTCGACCCTGACCTATCACGAGACTTCATCGTGCCAGTTCGTCGAATTGTCGGCGATGAAGCGCCTGTTGCAGGGCGCGCCGGTCGTCAGCGGCCCGTCCAATGTCGAGAGCTACCGCGAGGCGGTGGCGAACGGCGATCTGCTGCACACGTCGCATGACGGCTATCTCGCGCGATTTGGCGTCGTGCATCGCCGGGTGCTGATGATTGCCCAGGACGGTGCACGGCTCGACGGCGAGGACACGGTATCGCCGGCGCCGGGCGCGCGAATCAGGGGCAACGAGACCGACTTTGCCCTGCGGTTTCATCTGCATCCTGCCGTGAAGGCGAGCCGCCTCAGCGACGCCCGCGGCGTCATGCTGGTATTGCCGAACCGCGATGTCTGGACCTTCGAGGCGCTCGACGACAAGGTCGACCTCGAGGACAGCGTCTTCCTGGCCGGCAATGACGGCCCCCGCCGCACCGCCCAGATCGTGATCCGGCAGAATTCGCGGACCGCGTCTTCGATCCGCTGGAGTTTTGTGCGCTCGACCACCTCGCCCTCGGCCACGAATGCAAGGCGCAACGCCCGCCGCGAGCCGGAATTGCCGTTGTAGGCCCCCTTTCCGGCCCCGGCCTCGCCCGGGCAGGGGAGATTTCCACACCTGAATCCGGCTGGTTTCTGACCGGTTTCATGGCCGCCAAAACCATGCTACCGGGCTGGCTTACCAGCCAGGATATTCCCCATGACCGACCATCCGCGACGCGTCACCCGCGCTCTGTTGTCCGTTTCCGACAAGACCGGCCTGATCGAATTTGCAACCGCACTGGCCGGCCACGGCATCGACCTCGTCTCCACCGGCGGCACCGCCAAGGCGATCGCGGCGGCAGGGCTGAAGGTATCGGACGTTTCCGATCTCACGGGTTTTCCGGAAATGATGGATGGACGGGTCAAGACCCTGCACCCCAAGGTGCATGGCGGCTTGCTCGCGATCCGCGACAACAAGGAACATACCGAGGCGATGAAGACGCACGGCATTGCGCCGATCGATCTGCTGGTGGTGAACCTGTATCCGTTCGAGGCCACCGTCGACAAAGGCGCCGGCTACGAGGATTGCATCGAGAACATCGACATCGGCGGCCCGGCGATGATCCGCGCCGCGGCCAAGAACCACGACGATGTCGCCGTCGTGGTGGAAGCTTCCGACTACCAGGCCGTGCTCGACGAGCTCGCCGCCAACAAGGGCGCCACCACGCTGACGCTGCGCCGCCGCCTCGCCGCCAAGGCCTATGCGCGCACCGCGGCCTATGACGCCGCGATCTCGAACTGGTTCGCGGTTCAGCTCAAGAACGATGCGCCGGACTACCGCGCCTTCGGCGGCCGCCTGATCCAGTCGCTGCGCTACGGCGAGAACCCGCACCAGACCGCGGCCTTCTATGCCACGCCGGACAAGCGCCCCGGTGTCGCCACCGCGCGGCAGTTGCAGGGCCGCGAACTCTCCTACAACAACATCAACGACACCGACGCCGCCTATGAATGCATTGGCGAGTTCGAGGCCAACCGCACCGCCGCCTGCGTCATCGTCAAGCATGCCAACCCCTGCGGCGTCGCCGAGGGCGCCGACCTCGTCAGCGCTTATCGCAAGGCGCTGGCCTGCGATTCGACCTCGGCCTATGGCGGCATCGTCGCGCTCAACCGCACGCTCGACGCGGAAGCCGCGCGCGCCATCATCGAAATCTTCACCGAAGTCATCATCGCCCCCGACGCGACCGAAGAGGCGATCGCGATCATTGCCGGCCGCAGGAATTTGCGGTTGCTGCTGGCGGGCGCCCTGCCCGATCCGCGCAGCGTGGGCCTGACCGCGAAGACGGTGGCCGGCGGCATGCTGGTGCAGAGCCGCGACAATGCCGTGGTCGAGGACATGGCGCTGAAGGTCGCGACCAAGCGTGCACCGAGCGATGCCGAACTGCGCGATCTCAAATTTGCGTTCCGGGTCGCCAAGCACGTCAAGTCCAACACCATCATCTATGCGAAGGATCTCGCCACGGTCGGCATCGGCGCCGGCCAGATGAGCCGGGTCGATTCCGCGCGCATCGCCGCCCGCAAGGCGCTGGATGCCGCGGCCGAGATGAAGCTCGCCGAACCCCTGACCAAGGGCTCGGTGGTCGCCTCCGACGCGTTCTTCCCGTTCGCCGACGGCATGCTGGCCTGCATCGAGGCCGGTGCCACCGCCGTGATCCAGCCCGGCGGCTCGATGCGCGACGAAGAAGTGATCAAGGCCGCCGACGACCACGGCATCGCCATGGTCTTCACCGGCGTGCGGCACTTCAGGCATTGAGTTGTCGTCCCCGCGAACGCGGGGACCCATAGCCACCGGCCGTTGTTGAAAGACAACTGGCAGCCGCCCAAGCACGATGGATCACGCGGTATAGGTCCCCGCGTTCGCGGGGACGACGGGTTACTCCCTCACCCGCGCCAGCAGCGCCAGCCCCGCGACGAAGAACACCACCAGCGTCGCCATGCCCGCTTTCTGACTCGCCGTGACCGCCGTGATCGCGCCGATCAACAGCGGCCCGATGAACGAGGTGACTTTTCCGGTCAGCGCGAACAGTCCGAAATATTGCGCGATGCGGTCCTTCGGCGCGAGACGGATCAAAAGCGTACGCGACGCCGCCTGCAGCGGGCCACCGGCAGCACCAATCAGGCAGCCAAGCACGAGATAGGCGCGCTCGGCCGCGCTGGAGAACAATGCGGCGCCCGGCTCGGGCGGCGCGACCTTCACGAAGAAAATCGAATCCTTGTCGACCAGCAGGATCGAGATGATGGCGAACAGCAGGACCATCATGCTGCCCGTGATCACCTGCTTTGGCCCGAGGCGATCGTCGAGCTTGCCGCCGAGCCAGGCGCCGAGGGTTCCGGCGATGGCGAGAATGATGCCGAACGTGCCGATCTGGATCGTGTGCCAGCCGAAGGTGCCGGCAGCGTAGATGCCGCCGAAGGCAAACAGCGATACCAGGCCGTCGGTGTAGATCATGTTGGCGAGCAGGAACGTCGCCATCGCCTTCTGCTTCGGCAATTCGCCGAGCGTCCGCCTTAAGCCCGTCAAGCCTTCGCGCAGTGCCGCGCGCAGCGGCCGACGCGCCGGATAATCCGGCGTTAGCAGGAACATCGGCAGCACGAAGATGATGAACCAGATGCCGGTCAAAGGACCGGTGATGCGGTCGCCCTGATGCGTGACCGGGTCGAGACCGAACAGCGGTGAGAGGCCGAACAGCGTGCGACCGGTGTCGGGATTGGCGGCGAGAAAGCCGAGCACGAGGATGAGGCTGAGGATACCGCCGATATAGCCGGTGGCCCAGCCCGTGCCGGACAATCGTCCGATCTTGTCCGGCGGCACCAGCGTCGGCATCATCGCATTGTTGAACACGGTGGCGAATTCGACGCCGACGCTCGCAATCGCATAGGCCAGCAGCAGCAGCGGGATCACGGCGGGATCGCCGGGTTTGCCGAACCACATCAGGCCGGAGCCGATCACCAGCAACACGCCAAAGCCTGCGATCCACGGCTTGCGCCGGCCGTTGGCATCGGCAATCGCGCCCAGCACCGGCGACATCAGCGCGATCATCAGCCCTGCGGCCGCGGTGGCAAAACCCCACAGCGCCTGCCCGCTGGCCGGATCCGGCGCCACGAAGCTGGCGAAATAGGGCGCAAACACGAAAGTGGTGATCAGCGTGAAATAAGGTTGCGCTGCCCAGTCGAAGAAGATCCAGCCGATGACGGCGGATTGGCGCGGGTATTGCTGCGGGATTTCGCCGCCAATAGCCTCGGAAGCGATCACCGCCATATCCCGGATTTCCCTTAACATAGCGTTTTCAAGCGAAGTGGACCCGGTTCGCGTGAAGAAAACGCGTCAAAATAAAGAGTCTGGAGCCCCGTCTCGATGCAATCGAGATGGGATCCAGTCACGCGAAGGCGTTTTGCCCGGCGCATGCGATCCCATATAGCATGCGTCACCCATGCTTGTGCGGTTGCCAGGCGTTACACGGGCTCCAACTGCGGCGGATTTTTGATGGCTGTGTTTTCATCCGGGTGGCGCGCAAAAATCTCGGCGCTCGTGCTGGCGTTTGCCTGCGTTGTTCCGGCCGTTGCGCAGGAGCGCCAGGTCTATTCGCCGCCGGACCTCACCACCGTGCATGCCGCTCCCGCCGAACACGGCATGGTGGTCGCGCAGGAGAAACTTGCAGCCCAGGTCGGCGCCGACATCCTGCGTCAGGGCGGCAATGCCGTCGACGCCGCGGTCGCGACCGGCTTTGCGATGGCCGTCACCTATCCGCGCGCCGGCAACATCGGCGGCGGCGGCTTCATGGTGATCCATTCGGCCGAGCGCCATGAAGACGTCGCGATCGATTATCGCGAGACCGCGCCTGCGGCGACCACGCGCGACATCTATCTGGGGCCGGATGGCAAACCCGACGCCGAAAAGTCGCGCAACTCCGCGCTCGGCATCGGCGTCCCCGGCACGGTTGCGGGATTGACGCTGGCGCTGGAGAAGTACGGCTCCGGCCGTTTCACGCTGGCGCAAATCCTCAAGCCCGCCATTGAGCTGGCGCGCGACGGCTTCGTGGTCACCGATGACATGGCCGACACCTTGCCGGACATGTACCGCCGGATGGCGCGCTGGCCGAATTCCGCCAAGGTCTTTTCTCACGTCGACGGCACGCCGCTGTATGATGGCGACCGGTTGATACAGCCCGACCTTGCGGCAACGCTGTCGGCGATTGCCGAAAACGGATCGCGCGCCTTCTACGAAGGGCCGATCGCCGAGAAGCTGGCGAAGGCCGTCAGCAACGCCGGCGGCATCATGACGCCGGAAGACCTGAAATCATATCAGGCGGTGATCCGCAGCCCCGTGCGCGGCAACTATCGCGGCTACGACATCGTCTCGATGCCGCTGCCGTCGTCGGGCGGCACCGTGTTGCTGGAGACACTGAACATCCTCGAAGGATTTCCGATGTCCGACATGAAGCAGGGCTCAGCGCCCTCCTTGCATGTCATCATCGAGGCGATGAAGCGCGCTTACGCCGACCGCGCGCGCTATCTCGGCGATCCCGCTTTCGTCAATGCGCCGGCCGACATCCTGATCTCGAAGGACTACGCCGCCAAACAGCGCGCTGCTATCGACCTCGCGCGCGCGACGCCGGCCGAGGCGTTAATGGCGAAGACGCCGCGCGAGGGCAGCAACACCACGCATTACTCGGTGGTCGACTCCAGCGGCAACGCGGTCAGCAACACCTACACCCTGAATTTTCCCTATGGCGTCGGCCTCGTCGCCGACGGCATCGGCGTGCTGCTCAACAACGAGCTCGACGATTTCACCGCGGCGCCCGGGGCGTCGAACGCCTTTGGCCTTGTCGGCTTCGAGGCCAACCTGCCCGGCCCCGGCAAACGGCCGCTATCGTCGATGTCGCCGACCATCGTGCTGAAGGACGGCAGACCGGTGCTGGTGACGGGGACACCGGGCGGCAGCCGCATCATCTCGGCGGTGGTACAGATTGTCGTCGACGTCCTCGACTACAAGATGGATGTGGCCGCCGCGGTGGCAGCCCCGCGCGTGCACCACCAGTGGATGCCGGACCGCGTTCTGGTTGAACGCGGCTTTCCCTCAGATGTCCTGGATGACCTGAAGGCAAAAGGCCATGAAGTGGTCGAGCCGCTCGGCCAGACCTCGGCCAATTCGATTGCGGTGACGGCCAACGGCCTGCTCGGCGCGCCCGATCCGCGCACCCGCGGTACGACGGCGGCGGGACAATAAAACGATCGGGATTTGCCGGGCGGCGGCATCGGCGTAAGGTGCCGCGCGCCACGTCAGCCGGCCGGCGTGGGATGCCGCAAGGCCGGTGCAAGACTTCCGGGGGGAACATCATGAGCACGGCCGAACCATCGGGCGCGATCGAAACCGTACCGATCGAGGACACCAGCCTTCTCGCTTTTTATCGCGACATGAACCAGCCGGAACGCCGGACGTTCTGGGCCTGCGCCGCGGGCTGGGCGCTCGACGGCATGGACTTCATGATCTATCCGCTCGTGATCGGCACCATCATCGTGATGTGGAAGGTCGATCCGGGCAGCGCTGGACTTGCCGGCACCGTGACGTTGCTGGCCTCCGCGATCGGTGGCTGGCTCGGCGGCTATCTCGCCGATCGCATCGGCCGGGTCAGGACGCTTCAGCTCACCATCCTGTGGTTCTCGTTCTTCTCGCTGGTCTGCGCCGTCGTGCAGAATTTCGATCAGCTGATCATTGCACGCGCGCTGCTGGGCCTGGGCTTCGGCGGCGAATGGGCTGCCGGCGCGGTGCTGATGGGCGAGGCCATCCGCGCGCAATATCGCGGTCGCGCGGTCGGTTCGGTGCAGTCGGGCTGGGCGGTCGGATGGGGCCTCGCGGTGCTTTCGCAGGCGATCCTGTTCTCGTATTTGCCGCCCGAACTCGCCTGGCGCTGGATGTTCGCGATCGGCGCGTTGCCGGCGCTCCTGGTGTTCTATCTGCGCCGCTACGTCACCGAGCCGGAGATCGCCGCGGCCACGCGGGTCAAGCAAGCCGCCTCGGGTGACCGGCCGGCGCTGTGGGAGATTTTTTCAGGACCGATCCTGAAGACCACCATCCTGGCATCGCTGATGGTCACGGGCTGTCAGGGCGGCTATTACGCCATCACCTTCTGGGTGCCGCGTTTTCTCACCGTCGAGCGCAAGCTCTCGGTGGTCAGCTCGACCGGCTACCTCTCGGCGCTGATCATCGGCTCGTTCGCCGGCTATCTCGTCGGCGCCTGGCTTGCCGACCGCATCGGACGGCGCAACCTGTTCCTGACCTTCTCGCTCGGCGCCATCGCCATTGTGATCCTCTATACCCAGCTGCAATTGACCAACGAGATGCTGTGGCTGCTGGGCTTCCCGCTCGGCTTCTTCGCGTCGGGCTACTTCTCCGGCGTCGGCGCGTTCCTTACCGAGCTTTATCCGACGCGGCTGCGCGGATCGGGGCAAGGCTTCTGCTACAATTTCGGCCGTGGCATCGGTGCCCTGTTTCCGTTCCTGGTCGGATGGCTCTCGACCTCGACGACGCTTGCCAACGCGATCGCAATCTTTGCCGTCGCCGCTTATGGGGTGTTCTTCATTGCCGCCTTCGCGCTGCCGGAAACCCGCGGCAAGGTTCTGCATGCGGATGGGTAGGTAAGGCGCACGTTTCGTTGCACGGTGACTTGCGATCTTGCTCCGTCGTTCCCTCCCCCACCGCAAGTCGGGCTTGCCCGACTTGCGCATGGGTCAAAATGCGCAACCGGGGTAAACCCCGGTTGCGTGCGGGGGGAGGGCTAGGGAGAGGGGTAAGCCACAGCACCGGGCTCGCGGCTATCCCCCTCCCCAGCCGCAAGTCGGGCCTGCCTGACTTGCGCATAGTTAAAATACGCAGCCGGAGTAGACTCCGGTTGCGTGGGGGAGGGAGTCAGAGTTTCTTGCGTCCATAACTGGAGTTGGTTCCATGACATCCCTCAAAGGCAAGACGCTGTTCATCTCCGGCGCAAGCCGCGGCATCGGGCTCGCCATCGCGCTGCGCGCCGCGCGCGACGGCGCCAATGTCGCGATTGCCGCCAAGACCGCCGAGCCGCACCCGAAACTCAAGGGCACCATCTACACTGCCGCTGACGAGGTTCGCGCCGCCGGCGGCAAGGCGCTGCCGGTGCTGTGCGACATCCGCGACGAGGCGCAGGTGATCGCCGCCATCGATGCGACCGTTGCCGAATTCGGCGGCATCGATATCTGCGTCAACAATGCCAGCGCCATCAGCCTGACCGACTCGCAGATGACCGACATGAAGCGCTACGATTTGATGATGGGCATCAACACCCGCGGCACCTTCATGGTGTCGAAATACTGCATCCCGCACCTGAAGAAGGCGGCCAACCCGCATATCCTGATGCTGTCGCCACCGCTCGACATGAAGGCCAAATGGTTCGAGCATTCCACGGCCTATACGATGGCGAAGTTCGGCATGAGCATGTGCGCGCTGGGGTTATCCGGCGAATTGAAATCAGCCGGCGTCGCCGTCAATGCGCTGTGGCCGCGGACCACGATCGCGACCGCCGCGGTCGGCAATCTGCTCGGCGGCGACGCCATGATGCGCGCCAGTCGCACGCCGGAAATCATGGCTGATGCCGCCCACGCCATTTTCACAAAGCCGTCGCGCGAATTCACCGGACAGTTCTGCATCGACGACAAGATTCTCTACGCCAGCGGCGTCAGGGATTTCGAGCGCTACCGCGTCGACCCCACGGTGTCGCTGATGTCGGATTTCTTCGTGCCCGACGACGATGTGCCGCCACCCGGCGTCGGCGTGCAGGCCCTGCCCTCGGTTGGCGCCGCGCAGAAGTCGCGCTAGAACCGCGTCGCCGACGGATCGGTTGGGGAGAAAGCGCGTGCGCTGGCTGAAGTGGGTCGCCGTCGGGTTGGTGCTGACCGCAACGGCGGCCGCCGGCGTCATCACCCGTCCCGATCGCGCCATTCGGGTCGCCACCGGCGTGGTTGCGCATAATGTCTGTTCCAAGACATTCGTCTCGCGCCTCGATCCGCAGACCGTGTTCGCGGAAACCATCGGGCGCGACGGCCTGCGCCGTTTGCGACTGGTGCTTCGGATGCAGGTCGATCGCGCCGCGAAGACGGTCGATGCGTCGGCGGCGGGATTGCTCGGCAGCCGCGCAGTCTTTCATGACGGGCTCGGCTGCGTGCTGCTGCACGGCCCCGACCCCTATGTCCTCAAGAGCGACCTCGATGCGCTGAAGGTGCCGAAAGCGCCGCCGCTGCTGGGCGAGATTGCCGGCCCCGGCATCGTGCAGCCGTCCGATCCCGCACTGAGGACCGCGCTCGATCATGCCTTCGAGGAGCCCGCCGAGCCGCCGTTCCGGCGGACCAAGGCGGTGGTCGTCGTGCATGACGGCAAGGTGATTGCCGAGCGCTATGCCGACGGCATCGGAATCGACACGCCGCTGCTCGGTTTTTCCATGACGAAGTCGGTCATCAACGCGTTGATCGGCATCCTGACGCAGCAAGGGTTGGTGACGCCATCGATGCCGGCGCCGATCCCGGAATGGCGCGGCGACCTCAGGCGCGAGATCGAGGTCGAGCACCTCCTGCGCATGACCACCGGGCTGGCGCTCGACGAAACCAATAGCGGTTTCGATCCCTCCAGCCAGATGGTGTATTTGCACAACGACATGGCCGGCTTCGCGGTCAACGCCGCCGTCGTCGCCCCCCCGGGCTCGCGCTGGGCCTACTCCAGCCCGACCACGCAAATCCTGGCGCGCATCATCCGCGATGCCGTCGGTGGACCGGAGCAGACACTGGCGTTTGCGTGGCGCGAATTGTTCAATCCGCTCGGCATGCGCAACGTCACGCTGGAATTCGACGGCGCGGGCACGTTGCAGGGCTCGACTTACATGCTGGCGAGCGCGCGGGACTGGGCAAAATTCGGCCTGCTCTATCTCAATGACGGCATCGTCGGCGGCAAACGCATCCTGCACGAGGACTGGGTGGATTTTTCGGCCGCCGCGACGCTCGACACCGACTACGGCGCCGGGTTCTGGACCAATCGCAGCGATCACCCCTCCGCCAGGGGACGCGTGCGGCTCGGTATTCCCCGTGACGCATTCTTTGCGTCCGGCGATCTTGGCCAGCGCATCGTGATCATGCCGTCGCAGCATTTGGTCGTGGTGCGTCTCGGCGACAGCGTCGATCCGACCGGGGATATCAGAGGACTCGGGCGGCTGGTGAAGGAAGTGATTGGGGCGGTGCAGCCTTGAGGCCGTCATTCCGGGGCATCGCGCAGCGATGAACCCGGAATCTCGAGATTCCGGGTCTGGTCCTTCGGACCATCCCGGAATGACGGGACGGATGCTACCGCCCAATCACATACGGCCCGCCCTTTTCCAACGCCCGCGCATAGGCCGGGCGCGCATGAATGCGTTCGAGGAACGCCATCGCCTTGGGATGGCCCTGTTCCAGTCCGCCGCGCGCAGCGGCGGCTTCCAGCGGAAAACTCATCTGGATATCGGCGCCCGTAAAATCGCTGCCGGCGAACCATTCGCTCTTGGCGAGTTCGCCTTCCCAGTAATCCATGTGCTGCTTGAGCTGCGGATTGACCAGCGTGGTCAGCGCCTGATTCGAAACCTTGCGCACCAGCGGCCGCAGCAAGGCCGGCGCCCGCTTCGGCATCAGCGTGAACAGCAGCTTCAGCAGCAGCGGCGACATCGCGGAGCCTTCCGCGTAGTGCAGCCAATAGGTGTAGCGCAGCCGCTCCGGCGTATTCGCTGATGGAATCAGGCGGCCGTTGCCGTAGGTGCCGATCAGGTATTCGCAGATCGCGCCCGATTCCGCGATGGTGTTGCCGTTGTCGGTGATCACGGGCGACTTGCCGAGCGGATGGATGGCGCGCAGTTCCTTCGGCGCGCGCATGTCCGGCTGCCGTTGATAGCGGACGATCTCGTAGGGGACGTCGAGCTCTTCGAGCAGCCAGAGCACGCGCTGCGAGCGGGAATTGTTGAGATGATGCACCGTCAGCATGGCCGTCCCCCGGATTGATGGCGCGTTGGTGCCAGCCGGCCGCGCGAAAGTCGAGATAGGTCATCGCTGGACGGGCCTTTTGACAGAACTAATTTACCCGGGTAATATAGCTGTGAACCTGAGGAATCCCATGAATCCCGCCATCGACCCAGCCTATGTCGCCTTTGAGGGGGACCGCCGCATCGGATCGGGCAGTCTCCGCGACGTCGCGCGTGCCGCGCGGGAGGCGCTCGACCGGCGCCAGGACGCCTCGATCCTGGTTTTCGAAGGCGGGTCCAGCGCGCTCGTCGATCTCGACCTGCGCGGCTCGGTCGACGACGTGCTGGCGCGAATTCCGCCGGCCACAACGCCCGCGGCGAGCGAAGATACCGCGATCGCTGCGCCCCGCGGTCCGGGCCGACCGAAACTCGGCGTGGTCGCACGCGAAATCACGCTGCTGCCGCGGCATTGGGACTGGCTGGCGCAGCAAAAGGGCGGCGCCTCGGTGGCGATCCGCAGGCTGGTCGACGAGGCACGGCGCCTGAACGAGGACGGGGACCGTATCCGCCTCGGGCAGGAAGCGGCCTATCGCTTCATGTCCGTAATGGCCGGCAACCGGCCGCATTACGAGGAGGCGATCCGTGCGCTGTTCGCCACCGACCCGCGCCGTTTCGAAAAATTGATCGCCGAATGGCCCGCGGATATCCGCGACCACGCCGCCAGACTGGCGGAGCGGGCGTTTCCGCGCGAAATCTGAGGCAAGAAACTGAGGCAAGTCCGGTTGATCCCGTCGATCCGAGCCGCTAGGCTTGAAATGATAGGGGTCATATAAGAACCGCCGCCTTGGGGAGACCGCCGTGAGCTCAAATCCGCAATTCATGTTCGATTTCGGCAGCCCGAATGCCTTTCTGAGCCACGAGGCGATCCCGGCGATCGAAAAGCGCACCGGCGTGAAATTCGAATATGTCCCGGTGCTGCTCGGCGGCATCTTCAAGGCGACCAACAACAAGTCCCCGGCCGAAACGCTCGCCGGCATCAAGAACAAGCGCGAGTTTCACGCGCTGGAGACCGAGCGCTTCGTCAAGCGCTTCGGCGTCAAGCCTTACGTCATGAACCCGTTCTTTCCGGTCAACACACTGAACCTGATGCGGGCGGCGGTCGCCGCTCAGCTCGAGGGCGTGTTCGAAAAATATGTCGAGGCCGCGTTCCATCACATGTGGGTCGAACCGAAGAAAATGGACGACCCGGAAGTCGCGGTGAAGGCGCTGACCGCCTCCGGCCTCGACGCGGCAAAGCTGCTGGCGCGTTCGCAGGAGCCCGAGGTGAAGGCGAAGCTGATCGAGAACACGCAAGCCGCCGTCGAACGCGGCGCGTTCGGCTCGCCGACCTTCTTTGTCGACAAGGAAATGTTCTTCGGCAAGGAGCAGTTGCGCGAAGTCGAGGAAATGGTTTCGGGGAAATAGGTCTGTGACCCTCATGGTGAGGAGCCGCGCATTCGCGCGGCGTCTCGAACCATGAAAGCCGGTTTTTGGCGCCATCCTTCGAGACGCGGCGAAGACGTCGCTCCTCAGGATGAGGACTGGAGAGCAAAATGCAAAAACGCAACGCCACCGTGGCCGTCATCGGCGCCGGCGATTACATCGGCGGCGAGATCGCCAAGAAATTCGCCGCCGAAGGCTTTACCGTGTTCGCCGGCCGGCGCGACGGTGCCAAGCTGGAGCCGCTGGTCAAGGAGATCGAGGCGTCAGGCGGATCGATCATGGCGCGCACGCTCGATGCACGGAAGGAAGACGAGGTCGCAG
This sequence comes from Bradyrhizobium ottawaense, assembly GCF_900099825.1. NCBI lineage: Bacteria > Pseudomonadati > Pseudomonadota > Alphaproteobacteria > Hyphomicrobiales > Nitrobacteraceae > Bradyrhizobium > Bradyrhizobium ottawaense. The sequence continues at coordinate 3,763,361 of NZ_LT629693.1, forward strand.
CCTTCCTCAACGACGCCGACACGCACGCCCCGCTCGAAGTCTGCATCTTCAATGTCGGCGCCAACGTCAATTTTCCGATTCTGGAAACCACCGACCGCGTGTTTCGAAAAGTCTGGGAAATGGCCTGCTGGGCCGGCTTCCTGGCGGGGCGCGAGTCAGCCCGGCTGATGGTGCCGCACGGCAGGGGCAATATCTTCTTCACCGGGGCGACCGCGTCCTTGCGCGGCGGCAGCGGCTTTGCCGCCTTTGCCAGCGCCAAGTTCGGACTGCGTGCGGTGGCGCAATCGATGGCGCGCGAGCTCGGGCCGAAAAACATCCACGTCGCGCACCTGATCATCGATTCCGGAGTCGACACCGCCTGGGTGCGCGAGCGCCGCGAACAGCTCTGGGGCAAGGAAGCGCTCGATAATCCCGACCTCCTGATGCCGCCCGCCTCGGTCGCCGCGTCCTATTGGCAACTCTACCAGCAGCCGCGCAGCGCCTGGACGTTCGAACTGGAGATTCGCCCGTTCGGCGAGAAGTGGTAGAATGGCGATTGGCGCGTAGCGAATGGCGAATGGGCTTTCCCCTATTCGCCATTCGCCACTCGCTATTCGCCCCCTAAGAACAACAACAAAAGGAATCCTTGTCATGCGCGTTCTCGTGGTCGGCGCCGGAGCCATCGGCGGATATTTCGGCGGCAGGCTGCTTCAGGCAGGCAACGACGTGACGTTCCTGGTCCGGCCGAAGCGCGCTTCCGAGCTCGCGAGCGCCGGTCTCGTCATCAAGAGTCCGAACGGTGACGTCACGCTGAAAAATCCGCCGACCGTGCAGGCAGATAAGCTCACGGAGAAATTCGACGTCATTTTGCTGAGCTGCAAGGCCTTCGACCTCGACGACGCCATCAAATCTTTCGCGCCGGCGGTCGGGCCGCAGACGTCTGTTATTCCGATGCTCAACGGCATGCTGCATCTGGATATTCTGGACCAGAAGTTCGGCCGCGAGCGCGTGCTCGGCGGCCTCTGTGCGATCGCGGCCACCCTCAACGAGAAGCGAGAGGTCGTGCAGCTCGCGCCGATGCAGTCGCTCAATTTCGGCGAACGGGACGGCACAATGTCGGATCGCGTCCGCGCCATCGCCAAGATCATGACCAACGGCATCACCGGCGCGGTTGCCAGCGAGAACATCGTGCAGGAGATGTGGGAGAAGTGGGTGTTTCTCTCCACCCTCGCAGCCTCAACCTGCCTGATGCGGACATCAGTGGGCAATATCCTGGCCGCACCGAACGGCAGGGATTTCATGCTCGGCATGCTGGATGAGACCAGCGCGATCGCGAAAGCGGCCGGCCACGCGCCGACCGGGCCGTTCTTCGAACGCACCCGCGGCTTGCTGACATCAGAAGGCTCGCAAATGACCGCGTCGATGTTTCGCGACATCAAGGCAGGCGCCGCCATCGAGGCGGATCACGTCATCGGCGATCTCGTCGCGCGTGGCGATGCCGCAAAGGTGCCGCTGGCAAAGCTGCGCACGGCCTACACGCATCTCAAGGCGTATGAGAAACAGCGGGGGTGATGTTCTTACCCTCCCCTGGAGGGGTCCGAGACGAGCGAAGCTCGCTCGTGGGTCGACGCGAAGCGGCGGGGTGGGGTGACGGTCCCTCCTCGCGAACAGTGCCCGAGTTGAGAGATCACCCCACCCCGTCACGCATCTTGCGATGCGTGCCCACCCTCCCCCTCCAGGGGAGGGTAAGCGCGCAAAGCCGGCATCTCACAAATTCGCCAGATAATGCGCCAGCGCCTCGATCTCCTCCTCGCTGAGGGGATAGGCGACGTCGGCCATGACAGCCATGGCGCCGCCGGCCCGGACGCCCGACTTGTAGTCGCGCAATGCCTTCACGAGATATTCCTCGCGCTGGCCGGCGATGCGGGCCACCGCCTTGGTGCCGGCGAAACTGTCGGTATGGCATGAGGCGCAGCGCCGCCCGGCGGCGGCCTGGGCGCCCTTTTTCGACAGATCGGGATTATCGTCGGGCTTCGACGCCTTCGGCGGCGCGAGCTGCGCAAAATAGGCGCCAAGGTTGCGGATATCGTCGTTGGTGAGCTGTTCGACGACCGGCTGCATCTGCTCGTTCTTGCGGGTGCCGGCGCGGAAGAACACCAGTTGCCACTGGATGAACTGATCGAGCTGGCCCGCCAGCGAGGGAATGTTCTCGGTCTGCGAAATGCCGTTGTCGCCATGACAGCCGGCGCACAATTCGGCCTTCTCCTTGCCGGCGGCGATATCGGCGGCATGGCCAAGCGAGCTGCAGGCGATCAGCGCCGCCAACGTCGTCCCGATTAACGTTTTACGCATCGCAGCTCCTTTGGCTGTCATTGCCGGGCTTGACCCGGCAATCCATCACGTTTGCAAAAATTTCTTGTTTTGATGGATGCCCGGGTCAAGCCCGGGCATGACGATCGAAGTGGGATCGCCAACATCTCAAATGAAAAGGCTGCGGCGAGTTCCATCACTGGACCTGCCACAGCCTTTCTTCGCCAAAGCCTTACTTCTTGCTGTAGCTGATGCGGTAGATCGCACCGGCCCAGTCGTCGGCAACCAGGATCGAGCCGTCCTTGGCCAGAATGATATCGGCCGGACGGCCGAGGTAGCCCTGGTCGCCTTCGAGGAAGCCGGATGCAAAGACCTCCTTCTTGGCGTTCTTGCCATCGGGACCGACGGTGACGCGCGTGATGTTCGCACCCTGGTATTTATGCCGGTTCCACGAGCCGTGTTCGGCGATCAGGATCGAGTTCTTGTAGTCGGCGGGGAATTGATCGCCGGTATAGAACTTCATGCCGAGCGGAGCCACATGCGCGCCGAGGTTCAGCACCGGCGGTGTGAATTCCGAGCACTTGTGACCCATCGCGAATTTCGGATCCGGCAAATCGCCCTGGTGGCAATAGGGATAGCCGAAATGCTCGCCGATCTTGTTGATCATGTTGAGCTTGTCGCTCGGCAGATCGTCGCTGATCCAGTCGCGGGCGTTTTCGGTGAACCAGTATTTGCCGGTGCGGGGATCGACGTCGCCGCCGACGCTGTTGCGGACGCCGAGCGCATAGACCTCGGCATTGCCGGTCTTGGGATCGACGCGGCGGATCTGCGACACGCTGGTCGGGGGAATGCCGATGTTGAAGGGAGGTCCGAACGGAATGTAGAACCAGCCTTCCTTGTCGACCGCGATGTATTTCCAGCCATGCGCGGCGTAGGACGGCATGTCGTCATACACCACCTTGCCGTCGCCGAGCTTGTCGAGATTGGCTTCGGCGTTCTCGTACTTGATCAGCTTGTCGACCGCGATGACATAGAGCGCGCCGTCGCGGAACGCGAGGCCGGTCGGCATGTTGAGGCCCTTGAGGATGGTCTTGACCTCTTTCTTGCCGCCATTGTCGGTGATCGCATAGACGTTGCCGAGGCCGAACGAGCCGACGAACAGCGTGCCCTTGTCGCCCCAGGCCATCTGACGCGCCGCCAGTACGTTCGAGGCATAGACCTCGATCTTGAAGCCCGCGGGCAGCTTGATCTTCTTCATCAGCGTCGCCAGTTCGGCGTCGGAAGAGCCGGTCGGCGGACCGGATGGCGGCGCCAGGCCCTTCTGGGCTTCGGTTTCATCGCCGAGGAACCAGTCGTCCGGCGGATGGGTCCAGAACTCCTTGGTGCCGGACTCGTATTTCTTCAGCGGCTTCTGTTGTGCGTTGGCCTGACTGGCCCCCGCGACAACGAGGATCGCCGTGAGCGCAAGAATAGATCGATTGAAGGCCGATTTCATCGCGTCACTCCCTATGCAGCCTGGTAGCTGCGCCTGTTATTTTTGAACGTTCGAGAGACGAATTTGGTCTGGTGAGGTGGAACAGACGGCAAAATGGTAGCACATCCAGTGCGGGTGAAAAGCGTACGATACTCTGCTCGGTCAGACCGAAACGAATTGAGAGAAAATTTTCTGGCCCGCGGTTTCGTTTGGGACTTTTTTGCGACCGCGCGCGTGCAGCGCAATATTCGTGCGAAGCTAACGCACGCGACGTTTGGGCGGAATGCAGCGCCAGGGCGCGGCGTGAGTTCGGCTGGGCGCCGAGGTACCTGGACCCGCGAGCGGGATCGCAGCCGTTTCCGGCCGATCGCACTACCTCCCTTTTAGCCGTTCGATGGTGAGACGGGCCGTGCCGGTGTTGTTGCGGTAGAAGGCGCGATACAGGCCCGGAATTCCGATTACGGCGTCGTTGACGAAAACAAACAATTCGCCATCGCGGGTCGGCCTGAACGGAAACTGGATGACGGGATCGGTGGGATCCGGGTCGTAAAACGTTTCTTCGCCGCCCACCTCGCCAAACCGCAGCACGATCCGGAACCAGTCGTGGTTGAACTCGCGCCGAAATGGCAGGAGCAGCGAGTAATAGAGGCGGATGTACCAGGGCGGCGGCGCTATCGTGGGAAACCCGCCGATCGGAAAGTCGTAGTGCGTGAGGCCATTGCTCCACGCTTGAACCGGTTCGACCGGTACGATCGTTGCACGGTAGTGCGCGCCGCGCGTGAGCATGATGCCTGTCGGCACGCAAAGGTCTGATGGTCCGAAATCGACCGGATTACTCTTCGTGTCCTTCGGATCAGTGTTCGGACCGGGCTCCTTCAGCTCGACCAAAGGAGGCTTGCTGCCTTCGCAGGTCGCCCCGGCGACATCAAGCACATCGAAAAGCAAATGGCTGACGAGACCGGCGGCGAGATAGACGAACATCACCGCGAAGAAGGCCGGCGCTATCTTCCTTTTCAGACCTTCATGAAAGCCGATGTAGAACCGGTTGCTGCGCAGACGATAAACGAAGTTGTCCGGCAGGCCCGTGGGCGCGTGGGACGTTTTCCCCCAGATCGAGGCCATCACGCTTGAAGTGCGCGACGCAATTTTGGAGGACAGGAACAGCAGGCCTGTGACCAGGCCCGCCATGACAAGGAACCATTCCGGCGCGCGGGCATAGCCATCGGTCCAGGTCGAGGCAAAGTTCGGTAAAAACGAGCCGAGGAAGCGGACCAGGTCGGACGCCCAGCGGAACGGACTGGTGAGCTCGTCGACCTTCTGCGCGCTGCTCAGGAGCGGGAACATCAGCAGCCACACCGTCGCGCCGACGGTGGCGAAATAGGCGATGCGGCGCGCCCAGACCCAGTTCCACACGTGTTCCTGCGCCAGCGCGCGTTGCGCCCCTTCCGTTCTGGTTTCGAAGGGTTCGCGATCGGGCGCTATCCTGAACTGATCCGGCGATACGATCTCGCCATCCTCCTTGACGACGTCATAGAACGGCGGAAGCCCGACCGGCGCATAGGCCTGCGCATGGTTGTCGATGCGCCGGAAAACACTCTCGTGGATCTTGGCGCGCTGGACCTCTATCTCGTCATCCTCCTCCTTCTTCGATTCCCGATAGAAGTGAGGCACCAGCTTGCGCGGCCCGTAGCGATAATAGCCGCCGAGCCCCTTGCGCGGATCGTAGAGCCGTCCGTCCTTGTCCCGTTTCGAAATGGCGTTCTTGAACGTGTCCGGATCGGCTCGCATCAGGTCCGGCTTGTCGGGCTGGTTGGCGTAGTCCGACTTGAACCGGAGCCCGCAGCGCTGCGCTTCGGTGATCATCCAGACGAACGGAATGTAGGCCAGTGCATCGTCGGGATAGCCGCCGCCGACGTTGGTGTGCACGCCGGCGAACCAGACCTGGCTGACGCGCTCATCCTTGATGAAACGCCGCCCTTGCGGATCGACGGTTTTCCCGCCGCTTTCCTCGTCGCTCTCGTCCCAGAGCTGGGGGTGGAAGGTGGTTCGCTCCTCGTCCAGCGCCAGCGCCTGGCAGGCGCGCATGATATCGGGGTGCGGCCGATGGTCGTCCGGAAGTTCGATCGGCCAGAGGTACTTGTGAATGCCGGCGGTCATCTCACTGATCGGCATGCCGTAGGCGGCGACCGTATCCCAGACCCCGACGAATCGGATCTTGACGTGCTTGCGCACCTCCTTCGGCGGATAGTGCGGAGGGAACAGGTTGCGGATCGCCTGGTACGGCCGCTCGAGCTTCAGGTGTTTGTAACGCGCCCGGCGATAGGCGCGGTAGGCGGCCTTCGCCAGGCTGTCGAGTTCGGCCTCGCTGTCGGCCTTGACGAGCCCCTGGCTGACGATCAGCCCGATCACGATCCGGATCGTGAAGGCGCCGCGGCTGAAGCCGAAGCCGAACAGTTCGTCTTCGGAGTCGTGGTAGTTGCGGCAGGCGAACTTGTAGAGCGCGATGACGTTGCGCCGCAGCCCGAGGCCGAACGCGCCGCCGAGGATTGCCATCGGCTTGAACGAGGAAGTGCCGACGCCGTCGTCATAGAGCGCGACCTGGTCGTTGCCGGAAAGATCCAGCGCCTCGAACGTGCGCCAGACATTGGTGCGCCAGACCTTGGCAGCCGAATTGCCGGTGCCGTCCGACAGCAGGATGATTTTTCGGCCCATGGGAATGCCCCGCCGAGGTATAAAATGAATCTACAACCTCAGGTGTCGAAGCATCGCACGTTCCCAGCGGATTAAAAAGCGAGCTGGGTCACACCTGCGGATCAAAAAACAACAAGGCCGCCAAAAGGCGGCCTGTCGTTGCGTCAGTGATTTGCCAATTGAGAAAATCTTGGAGCGGGCGAAGGGGCTCGAACCCTCGACCCCGACCTTGGCAAGGTCGTGCTCTACCACTGAGCTACACCCGCATCCGAGATGGCGACGATCGCTCGCCGACAACGGCAGAGCTATGCCAAATGCCGACCGCGAATGCAACAGTGCGAACGCGATCTGGCGCCATCCGAATAATCCGCGCCTGTTAACAAATAGGCACGAATCGGGTCGAAACGACGCCGAAACGGACCTAATCCGGCCCTTTTCGCCGATCTCGGGAACCCGGGATCGGGCTGAAGCATTCCGGGGAGACGAATCGAGGCGGATCGCCGGCGCGATCGGCTGGATCAGGGCCCGGTTCGCCACGGCCAACGGGTCGTCCGGCGGAGCCCGGTGCGGATTGATTTTTGCGTCCAAACCGCCATTTAGCTGACAAGAACTTGATCTCCAGCCGTGCTAGAAGCGGCCGGTCAGACCCATCCAGCATTTTATCGAGACATCAGGCGAGGATACCGTGACCATCATTGAGCAGGGCGGCGGCCCGGCGCCGCAGGCAGTACCCGATCTGATCAAAGAGACGACCACCCAGACCTTCGTTCAGGACGTCATCGAGGAATCGAAGCGCCAGCCGGTGCTGATCGACTTCTGGGCGCCCTGGTGCGGTCCCTGCCGTCAGCTCACGCCGATCATTGAAAAGGCGGTCCGCGCGGCCAAGGGCAAGGTGAAGCTGGTCAAGATGAACATTGACGAGCATCCCGCGATTCCCGGCCAGATGGGAATTCAGTCGATCCCGGCCGTGATCGCCTTCGTCAACGGCCAGCCGGCCGATGGCTTCATGGGCGCGGTGCCGGAGAGCCAGGTCACCGCCTTCATCGACAAGCTCACCAAGGGCGTGGCGGCGCCGGGCGAGCCGAACATCGCGGAAATCCTCGGGGAGGCCGAGGCCGTGCTGGCGGAAGGCGATGCCGCTGCCGCCGCGCAGATCTATGCCGAGGTGCTGGGTGTCGACGCCACCAATATTGCGGCGCTGGCCGGATTGGCGAAATGCTACGTGACGACGGGCGCGATCGAGCAGGCCAAGCAGACCATTGCGATGGTGCCGGAATCCAAGCGCAACGACGCCGCCGTGAAGGCGGTCCAGGCCTCGATCGATCTGGCCGAGCAGGCCCAGGCCGTCGGTCCGGTCACCGAGCTGGAACAGAAAGTCGCCGCAAACCCGCTCGATCATCAGGCGCGATTCGATCTGGCGACCGCGCTCAACGCCCAGGGCAACCGCGCCGAAGCGACCAACCAGTTGCTCGAAATCATCCGGCGCGATCGCAAATGGAACGAGGACGGCGCCCGCAAGCAACTGGTGCAGTTCTTTGAAGCATGGGGCGGCGCCGACGAAGCCACCGTGGACGGACGAAAGCGGCTGTCGACCCTGCTGTTTTCGTAGAAGTTTAGTGACCTAGCCCCGAGACCGCAGATGCCGATCAATGCCGAATACCGCGGACCCGGCGAACTTCCCGAAACCATTCCGGTGTTCCCGTTGCCCGGCGCGCTGCTGCTGCCGCGCGGCCAGATGCCGCTCAATATCTTCGAGCCGCGCTATCTGGCGATGGTCGACGACTCCCTGCGCGACGGCCACCGGCTGATCGGGATGATCCAGCCGGATCTTGCGCACAGCAAGGACGAATCCCGCCCGGCGCTGTTCAAGGTCGGGTGCGTCGGCCGCATCACCCAGCTCGCCGAATCCGGCGACGGCCGCTACATCCTCGAACTGACCGGCGTTTCGCGCTTCAAGGTGGTCGAGGAACTCACCGTGCTGACCGCGTACCGGCAATGCAAGGTGGATTTCTTTTCCTTCGTCGACGATTTCGTCGCGCGCAAGGGCGAGGACGCCGTCGACCGTACGGCGTTGCTCGAGGTGCTGACCGATTTTCTCAAGGCCAACAATCTGAAAGTGGATTGGGAAGGCATCGAGAGCGCGCCAAACGAAGCGCTGGTCAACGCGCTCGCGATGATGTCGCCCTATGGGCCGGCGGAAAAGCAGGCGATGCTGGAAGCCGCCGACCTCAAGACCCGCGCGGAAATCCTGATCGCGGTAACCGAGATGGACCTCGCCAAGAAGCGTACCAGCGGCGACACCGGGCTGCAGTAGGCTCGTTCGTCACTCCGGCAATCCCGCGCGTCGCAAGCCCTCGGCAAACACGGCTAGATCGTCCGGGCGACGGATCGACAGCCAATCCCTGAGACCGGAAATACGAAGCGTGGGATCGAGCGCGCGCAAGCGATCCATCGCCCGGCGGCCCTCGTCGATACGGCCGGCCAGCGCGTGGCTCGCCGCGACGACGCCAACCACCATCAGAAAGCTCGGCAAATCCCTGGATGCCTTTTCGGCCCATGCAGAGGCGTCGTCGAAACGACGGGCGAACAGATGCGCCGCTGCCATCCCGGCCTGCATCCGGTAAGTTTCCGGATCGAGCGGGCTAAAGCGCATGGCGCGCTCGAAATGCGCGATGGCGTTGTCGGGCTCTCCCAGCCAGACCCGCAAAAATCCACCGAGAAACCAGGCCGCCGCCAGATTGGGATTGAGCATCACCGCCCGATCGAGCAAGGCAATACCGGCATCGAGATCGCCGCTGAGATGCGCCAGCGCGTGGCCGCTTCGCGTTAGCGCGACCGCGTCGTCCCGGCCGAGTTCGACACCCAGGCGCGCCAGCCGGATGCCCTCGGCAATCTCGCGCGCGGGATCGATCATCCAGCCATTGACCTTGCGCCAGAAGTGACACCATGCGGCCGCGCCGTGGGCTGACGCATAATCGGGATCGAGCTCGATGGCCTTCTCGAACAACGGCAGGGCTTCGTCGATGGCTTCCTTCGTACCCCGATTCAGATCGGCCATCCCGCGCAGATAATAATCATACGCGTTGAGGTTTTCGGTCGGTTTGCGTTTCGCTCGCTCAATCTCCGCGCGCTCGAGCTGCGGCGCGATGTTGCCGACGACGTCGGCGGCGATCCGATCCTGCAATTCGAAGATGTCGTCGAGCGTGCCTTCGAACCGTTCCGCCCAAAGATGCGCCCCGGTCGTGGCGTCGATCAGCTGCCCCGTGATGCGCACCCGGTTCGCCGCCTTGCGCACGCTGCCTTCCAGCACGTAACCCACGCCCAGCTCGCGGCCGATCTGCTTCACGTCGACGGCGCGGCCCTTGTAGGTGAAGCTCGAGTTGCGGGCGATGACGAACAGCCAGCGATGGTGCGACAGCGCGGTGATGATGTCTTCCACCACGCCGTCGGCGAAATATTCCTGTTCCGGATCGCCGCTCAGGTTCTGGAAGGCCAGCACGGCGATCGACGGCTTGTCGGGAAGGGCCGGCGTAGTTACGGCCGCGGCTTCCGGTTTGGCGATCTTCGCCGCGGATGTATCGACCCCATCCTGCGCATTGATTTCCCTGACCTCGCCTATGAAGCGAAATCCCTTGCGGGCGATGGTGCGGAGGAGGCGCTGCTCTCCGCCGCTGTCGCCGATCGCCTTGCGCACCGCATTGATATGGCTGGTCAAGGTCGATTCGGAAACGGTCCGGCCGGCCCATACCGCATCCAGCACATCGTCCTTGCTGACGACGTGGACACGGTTCTCGACCAGATAGAGCAGCAGGTCGAAGACTTGCGGCCCCATGGCGACCGCGCCCGATCCGCGGGTGAACTCCCGCCGGTCGGTGTCGAGGACGCAATCTTCGAACAAGAACTGCACTTCGGCACTCCCTGCCCCGTACTGCCGCGATTTCTATCCTTGGACGAAACTCCAAGGGAAACTCAATAGCAATCCAATGACGCTGCAAGGCTTTCTGTCCGCCTCGCGCGCATTCTTCGGTTGCCGGCCCGTTGGACGGGCACCAAACCGGAGAAAAATCATGAAGATCGTCGTTATTGGAGGCAGCGGCCTCATCGGATCCAATGTTGTCAGCAGGCTGCGTCAAAATGGCCACGAGGTTGTGGCAGCCTCGCCAAAATCGGGCGTCAATTCCATCACGCGCGAGGGCCTGGCTGAGGCTATGTCCGGCGCCCAGGTCGTCGTCGACGTCGCGAACTCGCCTTCGTGGGAAAACGACGCGGTGCTGGCGTTTTTCCAAACCTCGACCCGGAACCTGCTGGCCGCCGAGGCCGCCGCCGGGGTCGGACTCCACCTCGCATTATCCATCGTCGGCAGCGAACGCTCCCCCGAGAACGGCTACTTCCGCGCCAAGAAGGCGCAGGAAGACCTGATCAAGGCGTCCGGGCGGCCCTTCACCATTCTGCGCGCCACGCAATTTTTCGAATTCGTCGGCGGCATCGTTGAATCCGGCGCCGACGGCGACAAGATTCGACTGTCGCCTGCGCTGTTCCAGCCGGTTGCGTCGGATGACGTTGCCGCTGCCCTCGCCGATCTTGCGGTCGCACCACCCGTCAACGGCACGGTCGAAGTCGCCGGAGCCGACGCCGCTCCGCTCGACGAGATGGCGCGGCAGTTCCTTGCCGCAAAGGGCGACCGGCGCGCGGTGATCGCTGATGTCCACGCCCGCTACTTCGGCTCCGAACTGGACGATCAATCGCTGACGCCAGCCGGCAAGGCGCGGATCGGCGCTATCAGGTTCGCGGACTGGCTCAGCCACGCATCGGCCAAGCAGGTTAATGTGCCGGCGCATTGATCGCGATTTTCGTGAGGGGTCTGAGGGTGGCGCCCTCGGACCCCCCATCTCGTATCTCTGATCACGATTGCGTCGGATCGCACGGTCACGCCGGAACGAACGCGGCGTGGGATGGCTTTCCCGGTTAGACTGTCTTCGCAGATGACGGCGACAGACGAGGGATCATGCAATCGATGCATCGGTGGATTTGCGCGAGCGCAATACTGTTCGCCGGGTTCGGTGACGCTTCAGCGCAAACCGGGCCGCTGACCGGCGAGGCGGCGTTTGGCGACTGGCGCTCCGACAAGCCCGGTGTCGTCAGGCTGATTCGCCCGGGCGATTTACCAAAACCAGGCGCGACGGCTTCGGCGTCGAATAGTTCTCGCGTCGTACCGCGACCATCGTCAGCAGCGCCGCAGGTTCCGGCAGGCTTCAAGATCGAGCTGTTCGCCGAGGGACTAAGCGGACCGCGCCAGATGCGAGTTGCCCCCAATGGTGACATCTTCGTTGCAGAGACCAGCGCCGGGCGGGTCCGCGTGCTGCGTCCGGCCAAGCACGGTTCGAAGCCCGCTGTCAGCAAGATCTTCGCCAATAAACTCGACGAACCCTTTGGAATTGCGTTCTTCCCCGGCGGAGAAAATCCGAAATGGGTCTACGTGGCGAATACCAACAGCGTCGTTCGCTTTCCCTATGCATCCGGTGACACCAAAGCTGCCGGCAAGCCGGAAACCGTGATCGCCTCACTTCCGGAAGGCGGACATACCACCCGGGACGTTGTCTTCAGCAAGGACGACAGGCAGATGATGGTTTCGGTCGGTTCGCTCAGCAATGTTGGCGAAGGCATGGGAAGCGCGCCGGGTGGATTGCCGTCGTGGATCGCGCAACAGGCACTTGGCGCCAGTTGGGGCGACGAGGCTGGCCGCGCCGGCGTCCTGACATTCGATCCCGATGGAAAGAACGCAGGCGTCTTCGCCACCGGTATCCGCAATTGCGTCGGCCTCGCGGTTCATCCGTCGACCGGCGACCTCTATTGCTCGACCAACGAACGCGACGGCCTCGGCGATAATCTGGTGCCGGACTATGTCACGCGCGTGCGACGGGGCGCGTTCTACGGCTGGCCGTGGTTCTATATCGGCGAGAATCAGGATCCGCGGCATCCCGGCGAACGCGCCGACCTCAAGGGCAAGATCACCATCCCCGATGTCCTGATCCAGTCGCATTCCGCCTCGCTTGGGCTGACCTTCTACAACGGGAGCGCCTTCCCCGCCGAATATAGCGGCGACGGTTTTGCTGCCGAACACGGCTCGTGGAACCGGTCGAAGCGCACCGGCTACAAGGTCATTCGCATCCGTCTCAAAGACGGTACGCCCACCGGCGAATACGAGGATTTCGTCACCGGCTTTGTCGTCAACGCTTCCGAGGTCTGGGGGCGTCCGGTCGGCGTTGCCGTCGCCCGCGACGGCGCGCTGCTGGTGTCCGAGGACGGCAACGGCACGATCTGGCGGATTACGCACCCGTGAAGCGCGCAGCAGAACTTTAGTATCCTGCGACTGCAAGCGCGACCACCGCGCCAAGCGCTTTCCAGCCAAAGCCGCGGCCGCGCGACCACCACGCATTGGCAGCCGCAGCAAAGCCGTACACGGCCACGATGGTTGCGACGATCCAGTGCCGCGCGCTCTCCGATCCCAGCGAAGGTGCGACCAGCAGCAGCACGCCGCCGCCGATCCAGGCCACGGTGCCGGCCTGCCACACCAGCCGGATCAGCGTGCGCAGGTTCTCCGGCTGGATCGTCGCCCTGGCAAACACCTTGGTTTCGCCGAGAGCGCCGTGGATCAGAGCGACCAGAATTCCGGCGACGCCGGCGCATTGCAGGATGATATCGCGCATCTGATGGGCTCTCCATACAGCACTGTATGGTTATGGACGCTGTCCTGGCGCGTGTCAATACAGTAATGTATGGTGCGGTCTCGCAAGGACGGAACATGAGCGATCAACTCTCGGCAAGGGACTGGCTCGATCAGGGCCTGAAGACACTGGCCGGCAGCGGCTTCACGGCGTTGAAAGCGGAACCCCTGGCGAAGGCGATGGGGGTGTCGCGCGGCAGCTTTTACTGGCACTTCGCCGACATTGCCGCGTTCCACGCTGCCATCCTCAGCCACTGGCGCGAGGTCGCCGCCGAGCAGATCATCGCCAATGTCGAAGCCGGCTCGAAAGATGATGCACCGCTGGCCCTGCTGCTGCGCCGGGTGTTCGGCGAACGGTTGACGTTGGAGAAGGCGGTCCGCACCTGGGCCAGCGTCGATGCCACGGCCCGCGCCGCCGTGCAGGCGATCGACCGCCGCCGGCTGGGCTATGTCGAAAGCCTTTTGGCCCAAGCCGGCCTATCCGCGGATGTGGCGCGCGCCCGCGCCCAAATTCTCTATTGGGCGTTTCTGGGCTTCGCGTGGTCGGATCAGCCGCTGCCGAAAGCGCGTCAGCAAGCCGTGGTCGAGGAACTGCTGCGGATGGCAGCGTCATGACGTGCGACGGCACGCGTCATGACATCTTCCGATTTGCTATGTTAAAGAGGCACGGCCTAGCCGGAGATATCAATGAACGCCCCGCCTGAACGCCTCGACAGCACGGTCGATCCAAAGCTGCTCGAGATCCTGGTCTGCCCGGTGACCAAGGGTCCACTGGAATTCGATTCGACACGGCACGAGCTGATTTCGCGCTCGGCCAAGCTCGCTTATCCGATCCGCGACGGCATCCCGATCATGCTGCCGGAAGAGGCAAGGAAGATCGACTGACGACGTAACGATCTCCCTTCTCGTCATTGCGAGCGAAGCGAAGCAATCCAACGCGCCGCGCAAAGGAAGAATGGATTGCTTCGTCGCGGAGCCTGTCATCGGGCGCGCATTCGCGCCACCCGTTGGCTCCTCGCAATGACGGTTGAAACGCCATTCGCCCCTTACAGCGCCTCGCCCTTCAACAGCCGCGGCACTTCGCCCGACAGGCCCGCCGCCTGGCGGATGAACAGACTCTTCAGCGGCGGCGCGCGATCGACGAGGCCGAGACCGATATCGCGCACGGTGCGCAGCAAGGTCGATTCGTTGGAAAACAGGAAGTTCAGCGAGTTGGTCGCGAGTCCCATCGCCATCGTGTCGAAACGCCGCCAGCGCTGGTAGCGCTCGAGCACATCGGCCTGGCCTAGATCGATGCCGAGCCGCGCCGCATCGACCACCACTTCGGCCAGCGCCGCGACATCCTTCAGGCCCATGTTGAGCCCCTGCCCCGCGATCGGATGGATCACATGGGCGGCGTCGCCGACCAGCGCCATCCGCTCGGCGATGAACGACCGCGCGACGAAATAGCCGAGCGGAAACGCCCGCGGTTTGTCGAGCGCCTTGATCTCGCCAAGATGCAGCCCAAAGCGCCGTTCGAGTTCGGCATGAAATTCCTCGTCGCCGAGTGCGGTGATCCGCGCGGCCTCGGCGCGGTTCTCGGTCCAGACCAGCGACGAGCGCTTTCCAGTCAAAGGCAGGATCGCGAACGGGCCCGCGGGTAGAAAATGCTCTTCGGCGCGGCCGTGATGATCGCGCTCATGGCCGACGGTAACGACGATGCCGGATTGGTCGTAGTCCCAGCCGTGGGTGGCAATCCCTGCGCGTTCGCGCAAGCGTGAGCGCGCGCCGTCGGCGGCGACCAGCAGGCTGGCCTCGATGACGCTGCCATCCGCGAGCGTCACGTCGATGCCATCGGCGCGTGAGTCATAGGTCGACACCGCGGTGGCGCGCAGGTCGATCCCCTCGGCCTCGGCGCGCACCACCAGCGCATCGACCAGGCGGCGGTTTTCAACCATATGCGCAAAAGGTTCGCCCGGCTCGACGTTGCCCGCAAACGTCAGGAACACCGGACGGGTGGCGTCTTCCAGCCTGGAATCGGTCACGACCATGTCGAGGATCGCTTGTGAATCCGCCGATACCTGGTCCCAGACGCCGAGCGCCTCGAACAGCCGCCGGCACGCGGCGACGATCGCGGTCGCGCGCGGATCGCGGCTCGGCCGCGTCGCCAGCGCCGGATCGGCCACAACCACCGGAATATCCGGCCCGAGGCCCTGACGGAGCGCCAGCGCCAGCGCCAGCCCGGCAAAGGCGCCGCCGCAGATCACAATGCTTCGCTGTGCCGCCATGACATCCTTACCCGGTTACGCACGCTTTCAGACTGGACTTGCTACCTGATATTAGCTGGGCGAAACAGGGGCTGAAACAAGGGGCGTTAACCCTCCTCGACCGTCGTTCCGGGCGATGCGAAGCATCGAACCTCAGGGGTGCAATTGCACCCCCGGGGAATCTTGAGATTCCCAGATGCGCAATTGCGCATCATAGTTCACGCTTGCGCGTGCCCCGGAATGACCGGGAAACCGAAAGCTCTACCATGTCCAAAGGCGTCATTGACCTGATCTCCATCCTCGATATCGAGCCGCTCGAGGTGAACCTGTTCCGCGGCAACAGCCCGAAGACGCGCTGGCAGCGGGTGTTCGGCGGACAGGTGATCGGACAGGCGATGATGGCAGCATGCCGCACCGTCGAAGGCCGGCTGCCGCATTCGCTGCATTGCTATTTCATCCTGCCCGGCGACCCGCAGATTCCGATCATCTACGAGGTCGAACGGCTGCGCGACGGCAAGAGCTACACGACCCGCAGGGTTTCCGCGATCCAGCACGGCAACGCGATCTTCTCGATGATCGTGTCGTTTCACAACGACGAGGAAACCGAGTTCAACCACCAGGACAAGATGCCCGACGTGCCGCCGCCGGAGAAACTCACCGCCGAGGAAGTTTCCAAGCAGCCGATCTTCAAGGAGATGCCGGACTTCATCCGCCGCTATTATGAATCCGACCGGCCGATCGAACTGCGCCCGGTCGAACTCGGCCGCTATTTCGGCCAGAAGATCGACGACGGCCGCATCCACGTCTGGATTCGGACCGCGGCGAAATTGCCCGACGATCCGGCGCTGCACATGTGTGCGCTGGCCTATGCGTCGGACTTCTCGCTGCTCGATGCGGTGATGGCGCGCTACGGCCGCACCCTGTTCGACAAGCGCATGATGCCGGCCAGCCTCGACCACGCGATGTGGTTTCACCGCCCGTTCCGCGCCGACGAATGGCTGCTCTACACGCAGGATTCGCCGAGCGCGCAAGGCGGCCGCGGACTGACCCGCGGCTCGATCTTCAAACCCGACGGCACGCTGGTGGCGTCGGTGGCGCAGGAAGGCTCGGTGCGCCAGCGCAAGTAAGCGCCGGCGACCGGGTCAAGCCGTGCGTTCGACAAGCGCGAATTGCGAGATGAACCAGCGGTTATACCAGCGCAGCACCCACGGAATCGGAATGATGAAGAAGCAGGCGACTGAAAACACGATCGTCCGCCACAGAATTTCCAAACCGAAGCCGGTGAAGATCACCTCGCGCCGGGTGCCACTGATGTTGCGGCAGATCCATCGCATCCAGGCCGCCACCACCCAGGCCCAGCCGATAATGGTGATGAAGGAAATGACCATCAGCACTTGCCAGCCGATGAAGGTCCATACGCTGCCGTTGAAGGCGATCGGAAGCGGCTGGCCGTTCGAAGCGAGATGGCTAAAGACCCATCGGAGCAGCATCCAGGCCAGAAACGCCTCAACCGGAATGGAAATGAGCTGAAGCGTGCTGTCATAACTGCCCACATAGCTCATCACCCCCATCGCGATGAACACATACCAGATGTCGAGGGGCTGGCCGGTGAAGGCGAAATTGGGCCGTCCGGGCACCGTCGTCCGGGACGCCATCCATTGGTAAAAACTGGTCGAGGTCCAGGGTGAGGGAATGATCAGGAGCGCGCCGATCATCAGCAGCAGGAAGCGCCCGAGCAGCGGCATAAGCGGCAGATCGATCGACAACGGCCCGTCAACACCGCCACCGCCATAACCGCCGGTGCCTGCCATCGGCGGCGCACCCGCTTGCGGCATCGCGGGCGGTCTCGCGCCGCCGGACATCAGGCCCGGAATCTCGCCCGCCTTCTGCCAGCCCGCCATCCCCTCGGACCAGACCAAGGTATCCGCCCTGACCGTCCCGCGAGCAATGAGGTCGCGTAGCTGGGCTTCGGGGTAAGGGCCCTGTTGCTGGCCGTTGGATGCATAAAACCACGATCGGTCCGACATTTTATTTCCTTGAGCCGTGGAAAGGGGCAGAGCCGGCGAGCGGCCAGTGGCGGAATCGCATTCTGTCTGGTGATCCCGACCCCTGTACAGTGACCGGAACCACCAGCCCCGAATGTTTTCCCCTTAAACCTGCAAGTTTTTTGTGCCATTTGCCCAGAAAAATGCCAGATTTGGGCAGGCAGCCGAACCAACGGGTGGTAGGCCTGCCAACAGCGAACAGCCAAGAGAAGAAATGAAGGCCTGACCATGAAACTCGTCGTCGCGATCATCAAACCCTTCAAGCTTGACGAGGTGCGCCAGGCGCTGACGGCCATCGGGGTGCACGGCATGACCGTGACCGAGGTCAAGGGTTACGGCCGCCAGAAGGGGCACACCGAAATCTATCGCGGCGCCGAATATGTCGTGAACTTCCTGCCCAAGCTCAGGATCGAAATCGCGGTTGCTTCCGACATCGCGGACAAGGCGGTCGCCGTCATCACCTCGAGCGCACGCACCGGACAGATCGGCGACGGCAAGATCTTCGTCACGCCGATCGATCACGCGCTGCGAATTCGCACCGGCGAGACCGACAGCGACGCGCTCTGACACCCACACAATTCGAGGCGCGCCGGCGACGACGCCGGACGCGCGAGAGAACGACAACAGGCCGGGGAAATTCCATGGGGGCACTATCGGTTCGTGCAGCGAAGCTGGCTGCGCTCATCACAGTTGCGGCGGGCTGCCCGCTGGCGACACCGGCCTTCGCCGAGACGTCGACCATCAACGCCGCCGATACCGCATGGATGATCGTCGCCACCGCGCTGGTGCTGATGATGACGATACCGGGCCTCGCGCTGTTCTATTCCGGCATGGTGCGCAAGAAGAACGTGCTCGCGACCATGGCACAGAGCCTCTCGGCGGTCGCGATCATCTCGATCCTGTGGGTGGCGTTCGGCTATTCGCTGGCCTTCGTCGGTGACGGGCCCTGGCTCGGTACGCTCGACCGCTGGCTCCTGATTGGGATGACGATGGATGGCGTCAACCCGGCGGCAAAGACCATTCCGGAAGCGCTTTTCATGCTCTACCAGATGACGTTTGCGATCATCACGGTGGCGCTGGTGGCGGGTTCGGTAGCCGACCGGATGCGGTTCTCGGCCTATCTTCTGTTCTCGATCGGCTGGTTCATGTTCGTCTATGTGCCGCTGGCGCATTGGGTATGGGGCGGCGGCTTCCTCGCCACCATGGGCGTGCTGGATTTCGCCGGCGGACTTGTCGTGCATCTTTCCGCCGGCATCGGCGGACTGGTCGCAGCAAAAGTAATGGGCCGGCGCCACGGCTATGGCAGCGAGAACCTTTCGCCATTCGACCTGTCGCTCGCGGTGATGGGCACCGGTCTGTTGTGGGTCGGCTGGTTCGGCTTCAATGGCGGATCGGCGCTGGCGGCCAATTCGCGCGCGGTGATGGCGATCATCGCGACGCATCTTGCCGCCTGCGCCGGCGCGCTGACCTGGGGCGCGATCGAGTGGGCGACGCGGCGCAAGCCCTCGGTGCTCGGCATGATCTCCGGCGCGGTCGCCGGTCTCGGAACGATTACGCCGGCGTCCGGCTTCGTCGCACCCTGGCACGGCGTCATCATCGGCATCGTTGCTGGTATCGTCTGTTTCTGGGCCTGCACCTGGCTCAAGCACCGGTTCAACTATGACGATTCGCTTGACGTGTTCGGCGTGCACGGCATCGGCGGGCTGACCGGCACCCTGCTCGCCGGCGTCTTTGCGGTCAGCGCCATCGGCGGAACCGCCGGCCTGATCGAGGGCCATCCGCAGCAGCTGCTGATCCAGCTCTACGGGGTCGCGGTGACCTTGGTCTGGTCCGGCGGCGTGACCTATGTGCTGCTCAAGCTGGTCAGCGTGTTCGTGCCGCTGCGGGTATCGCTGCAGCAGGAGCTCGAAGGCCTGGATATTTCGCAGCACGGCGAAGCGCTGCAATAAAATCCCCACCTGAATACCTTTCAACTGCCCTCGCGCTGGGCAGGATTATGGTCGCAGTCTGGCGTGCTCATGTTTTGAGCATGTCTGACTATGCTTTGGGCGCGACGGAATATCGCAGTGCACGCCTTTTCCCGCAAAGGGCGAAAAGGGCCGGATTCATAAACCGTTAGAGAATTCGGCCGATCTGGCACGGTATTTGACTCTAAGGGTCCTGGCTGTGCCCGCGTAGTGAACTTCTCCGCGTGGTGAACCTCAGTCGAGAACGCCCGGTTTTGTCTAGGCCGGGCCCAAGCGGGGATAGGACCCATGAAAATTGTTATGGCGATCATCAAGCCATTCAAGCTCGAAGAAGTCCGTGACGCCCTGACCGCCATTGGCGTTCACGGTCTCACGGTGACGGAAGTCAAAGGATATGGCCGACAGAAGGGTCATACCGAAATCTATCGCGGCGCTGAATACGCCGTGAGCTTCCTGCCCAAGATCAAGATCGAGGTCGCTGTCGCCTCGGACCAGGTCGACAAGACCATCGACGCCATCACCACGGCTGCCAAAACCGGCCAGATCGGCGACGGCAAGATCTTCGTCATCAACCTCGACCATGCGGTTCGCATCCGCACGGGTGAGGCGGATGCCGCGGCCCTCTGATTTCGCGCTCAACCTTACCACTCAGGAGTACAACAAATGACGTTCAAGCGTCCCTATAGCGCGGGATTGGCGGCCCTCGCAGTCGGCCTGTTCGCGGCGACCGCTGCCTACGCCGAACCAACGATCAACAAAGGCGACAACGCCTGGATGCTGACATCGACAGTGCTGGTGCTGTTGATGACGATCCCGGGCCTTGCGCTGTTCTATGGCGGCCTGGTCCGCTCCAAGAACATGCTCTCGGTGCTGATGCAGGTTTTCTACACGGTCTGCATCGTGACCCTGATCTGGGCTCTCTACGGCTACAGCCTCGCCTTCACCGGCGGTTCCGACTTCATCGGCGGCTTCTCCAAGGCCTTCCTGATGGGCGTGACGCCGGATTCGAAAGCGGCGACCTTCAGCGTCGACGCCAACATCTCGGAGCTGGTCTATGTCTGCTTCCAGATGACCTTCGCGGCGATCACCCCTGCCCTCATCGTCGGCGCCTTTGCCGAACGCATGAAGTTCGCGGCGATCGCATTGTTCATCCCGCTCTGGGTGACGCTGATCTACTTCCCGATCGCACACATGGTTTGGTACTGGGCCGGACCGGACGCGATCTCGGATGCGGTGAAGGCGCTTGCCGCGGCGGCTGACGGCGCGGCGAAGACCGCGGCGCAGGCCAAGCTCGATGAAGTGAACGCCGACGCCGGCTGGATCTTCAAGAAGGGCGCGATCGACTTCGCCGGCGGCACCGTGGTGCACATCAACGCCGGTATCGCCGGTCTCGTCGGTGCGCTCCTGATCGGCAAGCGGGTCGGCTACGGCAAGGAGCTGATGGCTCCGCACTCGCTGACCATGACCATGATCGGCGCTTCGCTGCTCTGGGTCGGCTGGTTCGGCTTCAATGCCGGATCGAACCTCGAAGCCAACGGCGGCGCCGCGCTCGCCATGACCAACTCCTTCGTTGCAACTGCAGCGGCGGCGATGGCCTGGATGTTCGCGGAATGGATCGTCAAGGGTCATCCCTCGGTGCTCGGCGCGTTGTCGGGTGCGGTGGCTGGCCTCGTCGCGGTTACGCCGGCGGCCGGTTACTCCGGTCCGATGGGCGCGATCGTGCTCGGTCTCGTGGTTGGCGTCGTCTGCCTGTTCTTCTGCACCGTGGTGAAGAATGCGCTCGGCTATGACGACTCGCTCGATGTGTTCGGCGTCCACTGCGTCGGCGGCATCGTCGGCGCGCTCGGCACCGGCATCCTGGTGAATCCGGCGCTCGGCGGCACCGGCATCATGGACTACACCACCGGCAAGATCGCGGACTACGACTTCGTTGCCCAGATGACCTCGCAGAGCTGGGGCGTCTGCACCACGCTGGTGTGGTCGGGCATCGGTTCGGCGATCCTCTACAAGGTGGTCGACGTCATCGTCGGCCTGCGCGTCAACGTCGAGACCGAGCGTGAAGGCCTCGATGTCACCGAGCATACGGAGCGCGCTTACAACATGTGAGTTCTCCCGGGGTGCGGACCCCCAAGGCCCGCACCCACAACTTCGGTTTGGGCACATACCCGGCAATGCCCTGACCGTAGAGGGGCTCCAGCGCAAGTTGGAGCCCCTTTCTTTTTTGTCCGCCGCGCGAAGCCGCAGGTTGCAAACAAGGTGGACGTGGGATTCCGGAAGTGCCATCAAGGGCTCCTCCATTGAGGATCCGCGATGAAGACCACCCTTCATTTCGTTTTCACGCAATCAGGCGCGGGATGCCTGGTCCAGGCCTTGCGGAAGGCGGGGCGATCCGACCCGGTCATCGTCACGCACGACGACCTCAGCTTCGGACCCGTCAATTCTTCTGATCGAGACGTACGCACCAAGTGGGTCGCTGATGAGTTGGGCGAGCCCAGGTGGATCAACATCCGCACCGGCTCCGAGCGACTGTGGGACGACTCTAATGCCCCCGACAACCGCAAAATCCTCTGGCTGACGCGCCGATCCGCGATGGAATATGCGGGTTTCCTCGATTGGTTATCTCACCTAGGTGATGCCCCCTGTGAAGTGGTGGACCTGAGCGAGATCATGGTACCCAACCAGTCCGAACAAGACAGATCTCGACCGCCACGCTTGTTAGTGAGCCTTGGCATGCTTCATCCCGACGTCATCTGCCCCGAAAAGTTCTGGGAGTTGGCAAAGCCGCTGCAGGAAACCGCTCGAAAGCGCTATCAAAATCTTTGGCAGCAACTTCTGGCGGAGAACGCGCCGCTGCGGGTCATCAAAGGTGACGTACTTGTATCGGCACCCATTTCCTTCTTCGACTCCAGATTGATGTCGCAAGTGACGAACAAGTGGCAAAATGTCTGGAAAGTTGTGGGGCAGACTTTGGTGAGCGGGCCAGACGACTTAATCGAATACGGCGACACCTTCGTCATGGGACGACTGAGGGCGTTGGTAAAAAGTGGTCAATTGGAAGTTCAGGGCGAACTCCGCGATGAAGTGCGCGACAGCCGAGTGAGGTTGTCCTGAGCGCAATGATCTAGAAACAACAACAAACAGGGAGGACATGATGAAACTCGAAGGTGGATGCTATTGCGGCGCGGTGCGCTATGAGGCCGAAGGCGAGCCGATGTTGCAGGCGCAATGTCATTGCCGCGAATGCCAATTCATCACCGGCGGATCGCCCAACATGTTCGTGGTGATGCCGCTTGACGGCTTCAAATACACCAAGGGCGCGCCGAAGCAGTTCGCGCGCAAGGATCTGGAGAAGCCGGTGACGCGCGAATTCTGCGCCGAATGCGGCACGCATGTGGTGACGCTGCCGCAGCGGCCGGTCGTGGTCGTGAAGGTCGGAACGCTCGACAACCCCGCCCAGATCACGCCGCAAATCGCGATCTACACGATCGACAAGCAGCCGTTCCACCACATTCCCGAGGGCATGCCGAGTTTCGAGCGCATGCCGCAGGGGTAGCGCAGGAAAATCGAGCCGCCGCAGGCAAGTTGGGCGCTTTACGAAGCCGTTTCCGTCATGGCGGGGCATAGCCGTTCGAAGGACGGCGTCGCTTCCGCTCGCCTATGCCGGCCATCCACGTCTTCACTTGCTGAGATACGCGCAACCAGGGCGAACGCGTATAAGCCGTAAAGCCATTGCGCAGGGAAGGCCGGGTGTTCTCCGCTGAACCTGTATGCTCGTGTGCGCATTTCCTAGTGCATCATGCACGCGAGACCGCGGGTGCAGCGCGCACCCGGTCTTCCCTGCGCCCTCTATCTCAGAGGGCCAACGAATTTGCAGAACTCGGGCGGATCGCGCCGCGGGAGTGCAAATTCATGTTCAACTTCGTAGCCCGGATGAGCCAACGGGTCGCGCGAATGCGCGCTCGATGACAGGCTCCGCGACATCCGGGGCCACTCCCACACCGTCCCCGGATATCGCTTCGCTCATCCGGGCTACTTGCTGTTACCCCCGTCATTTCGGGATGGGCTCGGAATGACAGTCCAAGGACATCGCCGTGGACACCAATCCCCAACCCAAATCCATCAAAATCGGCGCTGGCGTCGATGGTTAATCGCGTCTTAACCTCGCCGTATCTATGGTGGTTTGATCCGTTTCCTGGGTCGCTTAGATCCTTCGACGGCTTTTGAAAGTGTTGGCGTATCAGACATGGCAATGACCGCCTCTTCCGGTGTGGCGCAGGGCGCCGGCAGCGTCTCTCCTGCCGGTCAGGCCGAGCGTTCGCCATTTGCGCGGACGGCCGAGCTGCTGGCCCCGTATCAGCCGGCTAAACCATTGATTACGCTGTCCTTGGGTGAGCCGCAGCACCCGGTGCCGGCCTTTGTCGGCCCGGTCCTGGCCAAGCATATCGCCGAGTTTGGCCGCTATCCGATCGCCAAGGGAATCGAGCCGTTCCGGCAGGCCGCGGCTCGCTGGCTTTCGACCCGCTTTCATTTGCCGCGGCCGATCGATCCCGAGAGCGAAATCCTGGTCCTGAACGGCAGCCGCGAAGGGCTTTTTTTCGCGGCCATCACCGCGGCCCGCTATGTCGGCGCACGCCGGGGCAAGCCTGCTATCCTGGTGCCCAACCCGTTCTATCCGGCCTATGGCGCCGGGGCGCGAGCGGCAGGATGCGAGACCATCTATCTGCCGACCACGCTGGCCAACGGATTTTTGCCGGATCTCGATGCGCTGGATGACGCGACGCTGGCACGCACCGTTGCGATCTTCATCGCATCGCCCGCGAATCCGCAGGGCTCGGTCGCCTCATCAGACTATTTCGCGAAGCTGAAAAAACTCGCGGACCGCTACGGTTTCATGATCCTGAGCGACGAGTGCTATTCGGAAATCTACACCAGGCAGGCGCCGGGCAGCGCGCTGGAATATGCCGGGCCCGATTTTACCAATGTGGTCGCGTTCCAGTCGCTGTCGAAGCGATCGAACCTGCCCGGCATGCGCGTCGGCTTCGCCGCCGGCGACAAGAAGTTTCTTTCGGCCTTCCACGAACTGCGCAACGTCGCCGCACCCCAGGTGCCGGTACCGCTGCAGCATGTCGCGGTCGCCGCCTATAGCGACGAGGCGCATGTCGAGGAAAATCGCCGGCTCTACCGCATCAAGTTCGACCTCGCCGACCAGATCCTCGGCAATCGCTACGGTTATGTCAGGCCGGCCGGCGGCTTCTGCGTCTGGCTCGATGTCTCCGAGCGTGGTGGCGACGAGGCCGCGGCCGTGAGGCTGTACCGCGATGCCGGCGTGCGCGTGATCCCCGGCAGCTATCTGTCGCGCCCGCAGGACGACGGCTTCAATCCCGGCGCGGGTTACATCCGGCTCGCGCTGGTCTCGGACAGTGAATCAACGGCCGAGGCGTTGCACCGGCTGGTCGAAATTCTGGATTAATCGCAGGGCCCACATGAGCATGCCAGCGATCGAACGTGTCATTCCCCTGGTCGGCCACCTGCCGGCCTCGATCCGCGACGCCTTGGCGCGGCGCCTGCGCGAAGTCGCGGGTCTCAGCCTGATCGCCTTGTCAGGCGTGGCGGCGACCGCGCTGATGACCTGGTCGGTGCAGGACCCGAGCCTGAGCCATGCGACCTCGCGCGCCATCCGCAACTTTGTCGGCTATCCCGGCGCGATCGGTGCCGACCTGCTGATGCAGATTCTCGGCCTCGGCGCGATCATGTTGATCCTGCCGGTCGCGGTGTGGGGCTGGCGCATGCTGACCCATCGCACCTTCGACCGCGAGGCGCTGCGGCTGGGATGCTGGATTCTCTGCACCGTGATCGCGGCGGGATTTGCCAGCTGCTGGCCGCATGGCGGTGCATGGCCGCTGCCGACTGGACTTGGCGGCGTCGTCGGCGATGCGCTGGTGCGGGCGCCGGCCGTGGTGTTCGGCCCTGCCGGCTTCACCTATCGGCTGGTGCTGGGAATCATTCTGTTCGCGGCGATGAGCGCCGCGTTTCTGTTCGCAAGTGGCTGGGGTTCGCGCCCGCGCGACGAGGAACTGACGCCGATCGAGGACGACGACACGCCGTTCGTGGAAGAAGACGATCGCAGCTCGGTTTCGCTCGGATGGGTGTTTCATGCGCTGATGAGTACGAAGGCCCGGCTGGCCTGGCTGCTCGGCACCGCCTATCGCTCGCTTGTCGCAAGCGCGCCGCAGCCCCGCACGTCGTCCTTTGAACGCCAGGAACCAAACCTGAGCGGCCGCACCGCGCCGTCGATCGCCCCGCAGGGAGAAGACTTCGAGGACGAAGAAGAGGAAGAAGACGAGGAAGAGGAAGCCCCGGCCGCGCGCGCTCCGCGCAAGAAGGCCGCCCCGCGTGCCGCCGCGCGCAAATCCGACAAGTTCGAACTGCCTTCGGTCTCGGTCCTGACCGCGCCCAAGGCATCGGATCGCCAGCCGCTCAGCAAGGCCGAGCTGGAAGCCAATTCACGTGCGCTGGAAGGCGTGCTCGGGGATTTCGGCGTCCGCGGCGAGATCGTCAAGGCCAACCCCGGACCTGTCGTGACGCTGTATGAACTCGAGCCGGCGCCGGGCATCAAGTCCTCGCGCGTGATCGGTCTTTCCGACGATATCGCCCGTTCGATGAGCGCGCTTTCGGCGCGCGTCGCCGTGGTCGCCGGCCGCAACGCCATCGGCATCGAATTGCCGAACGCCCACCGCGAAAAGGTTTATCTGCGCGAGTTGCTGACCGCAAAGGACGAGTCGTCTGCGAAGCTCCCGCTCTGCCTCGGCAAGAACATCGGCGGCGAGTCTATCATCATCGATCTCGCGCGCACGCCGCACATGCTGATCGCCGGCACCACCGGCTCGGGCAAGTCGGTCGCCATCAACACCATGATCCTCAGCCTGGTCTACCGCCTGAGACCGGACCAGTGCCGCCTGATCATGGTCGATCCCAAGATGCTCGAACTCTCCGTCTATGACGGCATCCCGCATTTGCTGACGCCGGTCGTGACCGATCCGAAGAAGGCGGTGGTCGCGCTGAAATGGGCCGTGCGCGAGATGGAAGAGCGCTACAAGAAGATGTCCAAGCTCGGCGTCCGCAACATCGACGGCTACAATCAGCGTCTCGTCGAAGCCAGGGGCAAGGGCGAGGAACTGACCCGCACGGTGCATACCGGCTTCGACAAGGAGACCGGCAAGGCGATCTACGAGGAAGAGAAGCTCGACCTCGATCCGCTGCCCTACATCGTCATCATCGTCGACGAAATGGCCGACCTGATGATGGTCGCCGGCAAGGACATCGAAGGCGCGGTGCAGCGCCTGGCGCAGATGGCGCGCGCCGCCGGCCTGCATGTCATTCTCGCGACCCAGCGTCCGTCGGTCGACGTCATCACCGGCACGATCAAGGCGAACTTCCCGACCCGCATCTCGTTCCAGGTCACTTCAAAGATCGACAGCCGCACCATCCTTGGCGAGATGGGCGCCGAACAACTGCTCGGACAGGGCGACATGCTCTACATGGCGGGCGGCGGACGCATCAGCCGCGTGCACGGACCGTTTGTTTCGGACGAGGAAGTCGAGAAGGTGGTGCGCCACCTCAAGACCCAGGGCCAGCCGGAATATCTCGAAGCGGTCACGGCGGAAGAGCCGACCGACGAGGACGGCGCGGTATTCGATTCCACCGGCATGGGCGGCGATGGCGGCGGCGACCTGTTCTCGCAGGCGGTTGCGATCGTCAAACGCGACCGCAAGGCCTCGACCTCCTACATTCAGCGCCGGCTGCAAATCGGCTACAACCGCGCCGCCTCGCTGATGGAACGGATGGAACTCGAAGGCATCGTCGGGCAGGCTAACCATGCCGGCAAGCGCGAAATTCTGATTGAGGAAGAAGAGGGCCAAGGCCGATTCTAAGAGGCCGCTTCCAGATGCGGCCCGCAAACCAGGTCAGGCGAAACGATTTTCACGGAAAAACGATACCTCCTTTGGTCGAAAGCGCGATAAAATGACCGGAAGCGGCAAGACTGATGAGATCAAGACCAGTGCGATCAAGACTCGTCAGACGCCGCGTCGAATAGAGATCCGAAATATCTGATGACACAACCATCCACCTATCGCCGCTTCCGTCACGGACTCGCGCTGCTGATCGCGACATCCATCGGGGGGGGTGCGGCACCCGTTTTCTCGCAAACCGTTCCGGTTCCGAAACCCGCGCCCAAGGCGCGCGACGGCGGCGTGCAGATGAGCGCGCAGGACAAGGCTGCGATGACGACCGGGACAACCCAGGCGCCGCCTAATCCGGTGATCCCGGATCCGCGCCGCAATGTCCCCACCAATATTTTCGCGAGCTTCGACGCCAACCAGAAGGCACAAGCCACCAAGGTGAGCTCCTATCTGTCGTCGCTGCAGACGCTGGTCGGGAATTTCGTCCAGGTCGGACCCGACGGCAGCAAGACCAAGGGCGATTTCTACATCCAGAAGCCGGGCAAGCTGCGCTTCGAATATGACGCGAGCCCGATCGCCATCGTCGCCGACGGATCGTCACTGGCGGTACGCGACAAGAAGCTCGCGACCCAGGACATCTATCCGCTGTCGCAGACGCCGCTGCGCTTCCTGCTGTCGGACCGGATCGATCTGCTGAAGGACACCAATGTCGTGAGCATCACTGCCGACGATGTCTTCATCAGCGTCACGATCGAGGAGAAGAATGTCGTGATCGGCACCAGCCGCCTGATGCTGATGGTCGGCGCCAAGGACGGCCAGCTCAAGCAATGGACGGTGACCGATCCGCAGGGCTACGACACCACCGTTGCGGTCTACAATCTGGACACCTCCAAGAAGGTCGATCCCGGCCTGTTCAAGATCGATTTCACCAACTATATGACCCCGCCGGGCTGACGGTGCTGCAGCAGAAAGGCGTGGATGGCCGGGACATAGGCTGGTGGAAGCGACGCCGTCCTTTGGACAGCTATGCTACATCCCTGCCATGCGCTTCTCCCTGACAACGTGGAATATCAACTCGGTGCGCCTGCGCATCGATCTCGTCGCCAAATTCCTCAAATCGGTGCGGCCGGACGTGCTGTGCCTGCAGGAAACCAAATGCATCGACGATGCATTCCCGCTGAAACGCTTCAAGCGCCTCGGCTATGAGCACGTCGCGCTGAACGGGCAGAAGGGCTATCACGGCGTCGCCATCGTCTCGAAGCTGCCGTTCGAAAACACCGACATCCGCACCTTCTGCGATAAGATCGATTCACGCCATATCTCGGTGTCGTTCGGCGAGAAGGCGCAACTGACAAAGCCGCTGGAGCTGCATAATTTCTACGTGCCGGCCGGCGGCGACATTCCCGATCCCGTGCTCAATCCGAAATTCGATCACAAGCTGAAATTCCTCGACGAGATGAAGGCCTGCGAGCCGCTGCACCCGCGCGGCGACGATCGCCACATCCTGGTCGGCGATCTCAACGTCGCGCCGCACGAGAACGACGTATGGTCGCACAAGCAGCTCTTAAAGATCGTGTCGCACACGCCGATCGAAACCGAGAAGCTGCTCGCCGCGCAGACCCATGGCGAATGGTTCGACGTCGCGCGCGAGCGCATTCCGATGTCGGAAAAGGTCTATACCTGGTGGAGCTACCGCGCCGCCGACTGGACCGTGGGCAACCGCGGCCGCAGGCTCGATCACATCTGGGTCTCGCGCGCGCTCAAGGACGGCATCAGCGATTTCCGCATCACCCGCGACGCCCGCGGCTGGGAACGGCCGTCCGACCATGTACCGGTTACGGTGACGCTGGACGTGTAAGGGAGATCAGGTGCTCAGCTTGGCGCCGGCCATCAGAATATCGCTGGCGAGCTGGCTGGTGCGGGTAGCGAGTTCGTCGCGCAGCCGGCGCGCCGCGGCGGGATCGCTTTCGAGGACGCGCTGGAACAGGCTGCGCGCGACACGAATGACCGAGGAATGTTCGATCGCAACGGCGCTGGACGGCCGCCGCATTGAGACGATCAGCGCCAGCTCGCCGATCAGGGCGCCGGGTCCGGCAATGATTTCAGCGCCGCCATCCTCAACCCGGAACGCGCCACGCTGAACCACATAGCCGGCATCGGCTTCGTCGCCGGCGTTGAACAACTGGTCGCCGCGCGCGAAATCGCGCTGCTCGGAGCCGATCG
This sequence comes from Bradyrhizobium ottawaense, assembly GCF_900099825.1. Lineage (NCBI taxonomy): Bacteria > Pseudomonadati > Pseudomonadota > Alphaproteobacteria > Hyphomicrobiales > Nitrobacteraceae > Bradyrhizobium > Bradyrhizobium ottawaense. The sequence goes on from NZ_LT629693.1 coordinate 3,792,981, forward strand.
CCAGCATGCGCAGAGCCGTATTTCCCAACAGCCGCAATGTCGGGACCCGCTCGAGCAGGGCTACATCATCTTCGATCGACATGCGTACCGGGCACCGGGATGCGCAAAAATTTACGAATCGCAGGTGCCAAACGTATCACGGCACCAGCTTGTAGCCACCGGCTTCCGTCACCAGGATTTCCGGATTGGCTGCATCTTTTTCGATTTTCTGGCGCAGGCGGTAGATATGGGTTTCCAGCGTGTGCGTGGTGACGCCCGAATTGTAACCCCAGACTTCCTGCAGCAGCGTCTCGCGCGACACCGGCATCTGGCCGGCGCGATACAGGAAGCGTAGAATCGCGGTTTCCTTCTCGGTCAGCCGCACTTTCCGGGCGTTGGCGCCGGTCAGCATCTTGGAGCCGGGGCGGAAGCTGTAGGGACCGACGGAAAATACCGCGTCCTCGCTGGCCTCATGCTGGCGGAGCTGGGCCCGGATCCGGGCCAGCAGCACCGCGAACCGGAACGGTTTTGCGACATAGTCGTTGGCGCCGGATTCGAGGCCCAAAATGGTGTCCGAATCGGTATCGTGGCCGGTCAACATGATGATCGGGGCCTTGAAGCCGCCCTTGCGCAGGGACCGCACGACTTCCCTGCCGTCGGTGTCGGGCAACCCGACATCCATCAGCACCAGATCGGGGGAATTGGCCTTCGCGGCACTGGCGCCCTTGGCGCCGGTATCGACCGCGGAAGCTTCGAACTCTTCATGCAGCGATAATTGCTCGACCAGCGTATCGCGCAGATCGGTGTCGTCTTCCACGATCAGGATCTTGCGGGCATTGGCCATAGGTACGATCCTCTTGAGGCAGGCGGCGGACACAAGGGAAGCGTCTCAAGCCGGGTCTTGGTAGGTGATGAACCCTGTCAGCGGGACAGACCGGGTCATCGGTACTCATTCGCAATCAGGTAAGAGATTGTTACAGTTTCACAAGGCGAACCGCAGTCTATCCCAGATTCGGAGGGCATTTGGATGAATGTCCTGTAATGGCGCCAAATAGATCAATTGCGGCCGGGCAGGCAACCCCAAGATTCGAGCATGGGCATGGGAAGCACCACCTTTTCAATCACTTATGAGACAGTTGTGCGTGATCGGCCGGTCTCGATGATTCGCATCCACCGCGCCGCCGGCGACCCCCGCCGGGGCTGGCTGACCGCTGATAGCTGGACCATACCGGTGGCGCTTGGCCGCGGCGGCATCCTGGCCAACAAGCGCGAGGGCGATGGCGGCACCCCCATGGGCAGCTTCCGCCCCCTGCAGTTATGGTGGCGCGCCGACCGGCATCCGCGGCCGCAGACCTATCTGCCGGCGCGGCCGATCCGGCCCGAAGACGCCTGGTGCGAAGACCCGAGCGACCGCCATTACAACCAGCCGGTCCGGCTGGTTCACGACCAGGCCGGCGACCGGCTGACGCGCCAGGATCACCTCTACGACTTCATCGTCGAGATCGATCACAACTTTAGCCCGCGCATCGCCGGACGCGGCAGCGCCGTATTCCTGCATCTGGCGCGAATTAATTTTTCACCGACGGCGGGATGCGTTTCGATGACGAAATCCGCCATGCTACGGCTGTTGCGGCGGATGGGCCCGCAGACCAAGATCATCATCGGCTGACCGGGGATCCAATCCATGCTCGACAAGAACCAGATCGCCGCGGCGTCGAAGACCCTGCACGACCATTGGCGCGCCGGCACCAAGTTCACCGGCATCGACGCCGATCAGCGGCCGCGCGACCGCGCCGAAGGCTATGCCATTCAGGCGGCGATCGAAAAATATTCTTCCGAACCGCTGTTCGGCTGGAAGATCGCAGCCACCAGCGAGGCCGGTCAAAAACACATCAATGTGGACGGCCCGATGGCCGGACGAATCCTGGCCGAGACCGTCATCGCCGATGGCGGCACGGCTTCGATGGCCGGCAATGAAATGCGCGTCGCCGAGCCCGAATTCGCCTTTCGCATGCGCAAGGATTTGCCGGCACGTTCGACCCCCTACACCCTGCAGCAGGTTCTCGATGCGGTCGACACGCTGCATCCCGCGATCGAAATTCCGGATTCGCGATTTGCGGATTTCGTCAGCGCCGGAGCCGCGCAGATCATCGCGGACAATGCCTGCGCGCATTTGTTCGTGCTCGGCCCGCCGACAACGACGGACTGGCGTGCGCTCGATCTCGTCGAGGAGAAACCTGTCATCACGCTGCGCGGCCAACAATTCACCGGGCACGGCAAGAACGTGCTCGGCGATCCCCGCGTGGCGCTGACATGGCTTGCCAATGAATTGCGTCAACTCGGCATGACGCTGAAAGCCGACCGCGTGGTTACGACCGGCACCTGTCACCCGCCGCTCCCGATCCAGTCGGGCGATCGCGTCGAATGCGATTTCGGTTCGCTCGGAAAAGTGTCGGTGGGGTTCAAGTAGGCTCTCTCCCCGTCATTCCGGGATGGTGCGTCAGCACCAGACCCGGAATCTCGAGATTCCGGGTTCGATGCTTCGCATCGCCCCGGAATGACGGTAACGCGCTTTACCGATGCCCGAAGATCGCCGACCCCACGCGCACATGCGTCGCGCCGAACTGAATCGCGACCGCGAAATCCGCGCTCATGCCCATCGACAGATTCGTGAACCCGTTGCGCGCGGCGATCTTGGCGGTCAGCGCAAAATGCGGCGCCGGCGCCTCGTTGACCGGCGGGATGCACATCAGCCCGGAAATCACGAGGCCGTATTTGTCGCGGCAGCTCGCAATGAACGCATCCGCCTCGCCCGGCGCGACCCCGGCCTTCTGCGGTTCCTCACCGGTGTTGAGCTGGACGAACAATTCCGGCTGCTTTTTCTGCGAATTGATTTCCTTGGCTAACGCTTCGCAAATGCTCGGACGGTCGACCGAATGGATGGCATCGAACAGCGCCACCGCCTCCTTCGCCTTGTTGGATTGCAGCGGCCCGATCAGATGCAGGGCAATGCCGGCGTAAGCGGACGTTAGCGCCGGCCACTTCGTCTTCGCCTCCTGCACGCGATTTTCGCCGAATACGCGCTGTCCGGCGTCGATAACAGGCGAAATCGCCGCCGCATCGAACGTCTTCGACACGGCGATCAGCGTCACCGACGCGCGCTCGCGGCGCGCTTCCTTGCAGGCCCGCGCGATCTCCTGCTCCACCGTGGCGAGACCGTTTGGTAAAGGCTTGGTTAGCGGTGCTGTCATCTCTCGCGTCATCTCGCGTGCTGAACGTAGATTTACGGGATTTCCTCGAATTTTACCAAGTTCGGGAAAGGCTTTTTGAACCCTTCGCTCTACCTTGCCAACGGGGTAGGGGACAAAGATGTCTGGCGTCAGTTTCAACCGCAACAGGGTTAAACTCAAGAAGCTTCTGGGAATCCGCGCACGGCTGGCCTTGCTCGCCGTGATCCTGGTGGCGCCCTTGATGCTGGAACGCGCCCGGTCGCTCGAAGACACCCGTGCCCGCCAGATCGCACAGGCCTCCGACGAATTCTCCAACCTCGCCCGCCACAGCGCCGATGCCCAGCGCGAGGTGATTTCGTCGGTCGAGACCATCCTGAAGTCCGCCGCCTATATCCGCGCCTCGGCCGGCGGTATCGCCCGCAGTTGCGACATGATGCGCGCCAGCCTCCCCGCCAACCTGCCCTGGATCCGCACGCTGTTGATCGTCGGCGGCAACGGACGGGTACAGTGCTCGACCACCAACGCCTTGGTCGGCCTCGATCTCAGCGACCGGGCCTATATGAAGAAAGCGCGCGAAACCCGCGACTTCGTCCTGAGCGACTTTTTGTTCGCGAAGCCAACCAATTCACCGATCGTGATGGCCGCCTATCCGGTGTCGGCCATCAACGACGAGGCCGATTCCGTCATTCTCGCCGCCGTCAGCCTCGACTGGATGTCGAAGATCCTCGGCAATCTCAGCGGCCGCCCCGGTGTCACGGCAGCGCTGATCGACAGCACCGGGACCATCATGGCGGCACCGGGCGATCAGGCCAGCATGATCGGCCGGTCGCTCGACAATGTGCCGCTGTTGTCGGCGATCGCTGACAAGGCGCTAAGTTCCGACGCGCCCAACGGCTCGATCGCGTTTTCGGCGGCCGATGGCTTCAAACGAGCCCTCAGCTTCATCCGCATTCCTGGCACCGACTCACGCCTGATCGTCAGCATCGACGAAGCCAAGGTCACGGCGGCGATCAATCGCGAGATTCGTACCGCCTATCTCCAGCTTTGCTTCGTCTGCCTGTTCGTGCTGCTCGGGGCGCTGATCGCGGCGGAGAAGCTCGTCATCAACCCGATCGAAGTCATGACCGGAATGGCCAGGCGCTTCGGCGAGGGCGACTCGTCGGCCCGCGTCGCGCGCAGCCGCCTGCCGTCCGAATTCATGCCGCTGGCCCGCGCCTTCAATGCGATGGCAGCGCAACTCAGCCAGCGCGAGCGCGAACTGGTCGCCACCAATGACCGGCTCACCGTGATGGCCTCGATCGACATGCTGTCGGGCCTGGCCAACCGGCGCGGCTTCCAGAGCCGGCTCGATTTCGAATGGATGAAGGCGCAGCAGTACAACAGCGAGCTGTCGCTGCTGATGATCGATGTCGATCACTTCAAGCTCTACAACGACACCTACGGCCATCCCGAAGGTGACACCTGCCTGACCCGGCTCGGCGAAACCCTGGCCGGCATCGCCGCCGACACCATGGGCTTTGCCGGCCGCTATGGCGGCGAGGAATTTTGTCTGTTGCTGCCGAATACCGGGCCGTTGAAGGCGCTCGAAGTCGGCGAAACGGTGCGGGCGGCGATCCTGGGCCTCGCCATGCCGCATGTGACGTCCAATCACCAGATCGTCACCGTGAGCGTCGGCGTCGCCGTGACGCTGCCAAACGAGAGCCAGCGCCCCGGCGACCTGATCGAGGCCGCCGACGCCGCCCTCTACGCCGCCAAACACCGCGGCCGCAACACCGTGGTCGAGCACGGCTTTGCCAAGCTGGTCGACGAGGCCGGGCTGGCGATGGCGGGGTAATCGTCGTCACGCGGCCCGGGCCAAACGGCCGTTAGCACCCTCCCCGACCCGTTGACCCCACAGCCGCTTTTGTGGCCTAGTCCGCCGTCCCTAAACGGGCCCCCGAATCCACAAAAAGCCCTGCGATTTCATGACCTCCGAACGCTATAACGCCCGTGATTCCGAGCCGCGCTGGCAACGCCAGTGGGACCAGAAGGCGATCTTCGCCTCCAAAAACGACGATCCGCGGCCGAAATATTACGTGCTCGAGATGTTCCCCTACCCGTCCGGGCGCATCCATATCGGGCATGTCCGCAATTACACGCTGGGCGACGTGCTGGCGCGGTTCATGCGCGCCAAGGGTTTTAACGTGCTGCACCCGATGGGCTGGGACGCGTTCGGACTGCCGGCGGAGAACGCCGCGATCGAGCGCAAGGTGGCGCCGAAAGCCTGGACCTACGACAACATCGCCGCGATGAAGAAACAGCTGCAGTCGATCGGGCTGTCGCTCGACTGGTCACGCGAATTCGCGACCTGCGACCCCAGCTACTACAAGCACCAGCAGAGGATGTTTTTGGATTTTCTGCGCGAAGGCCTCGCCGAACGCGAGAAGCGCAAGATCAACTGGGACCCGGTCGACATGACCGTGCTCGCCAACGAGCAGGTGATCGACGGCCGCGGCTGGCGCTCCGGCGCTGTCGTCGAGCAGCGCGAGATGAACCAGTGGGTCTTCAAGATCACGAAGTACTCGCAGGAACTGCTGGACGCTTTGGATGGCCTGGATCGCTGGCCCGACAAGGTCCGCCTGATGCAGCGCAACTGGATCGGCCGCTCCGAAGGCTTGCTGGTGCGCTTCGCGCTCGATCCGGCAACGACGCCGGCCGGCGAGTCCGAGCTGAAGATTTTCACGACGCGGCCCGACACGCTGTTCGGCGCCAAGTTCATGGCGATCGCGGCCGATCATCCGCTGGCACAGGCAGCGGCTGCAAAGAATCCGAAGCTCGCCGAGTTCATCGCCGAGGTGAAGAAGATCGGCACCGCGCAGGAAATCATCGACACCGCTGAGAAGCAGGGTTTCGACACCGGCATCCGCGCCGTGCATCCGTTCGACCCAAGCTGGAAGATTCCGGTTTACGTCGCCAACTTCGTGCTGATGGAATACGGCACCGGCGCGATCTTCGGTTGCCCGGGGCACGACCAGCGCGATCTCGACTTCGTCAACAAATACGGCCTCGGCGTCACGCCGGTGGTCTGCCCCGAGGGCCAGGACCCGGCCACCTTTGTCATCACCGACACCGCCTATGACGGCGACGGCCGCATGATCAATTCGCGCTTCCTCGATGGCATGACCATCGAGCAGGCCAAGGAAGAAGTCGCAAAGCGGCTGGAAACCGAGGTTCGCGGCAACATGCCGGTCGGCGAGCGGCAGGTGAACTTTCGCCTGCGCGACTGGGGCATCTCACGGCAGCGCTATTGGGGCTGCCCGATCCCGGTGATCCATTGCCCGAAATGCGACGTCGTGCCAGTGCCCGATGCGGATCTGCCGGTCGTGCTGCCCGAGGATGTCTCCTTCGACAAGCCCGGCAACGCGCTCGACCATCATCCGACCTGGAAGCACGTCGCCTGCCCGAAATGCGGCGGCAAAGCCCAGCGCGAAACCGACACCATGGATACCTTCGTGGACTCGTCCTGGTATTTCGCGCGCTTCACCGACCCCTGGAACGACAAGGCGCCGACGACGCCAGAAGTTGCGAACCGGATGATGCCGGTCGACCAGTATATCGGCGGCGTCGAGCACGCGATCCTGCATCTGCTGTACAGCCGCTTCTTCACCCGTGCGATGAAGGCGACCGGACATATCGGCATGGACGAGCCGTTTGCCGGCATGTTCACGCAGGGCATGGTGGTGCACGAGACCTATCAGAAGGCCGACGGCTCCTACGTGACGCCGGCGGAAGTGAAGATCGAGACCGCCGCCAACGGCAAGCGCGCCACGCTGCTCACGACAGGCGAAGACATCCATGTCGGCGCCATCGAGAAGATGTCGAAGTCGAAGAAGAACACCGTCGACCCCGACGACATCATCGCGACCTATGGCGCCGATGTCGCGCGCTGGTTCATGCTGTCGGACTCGCCGCCCGATCGCGACGTGATCTGGAGCGACGAGCGCGTGCAGGGCGCCTCGCGCTTCGTGCAGCGGCTGTGGCGGCTGGTGAACGAATCCGCTGACCTTGCCAAATCAGCCCCGGCGGCCCGGCCGGCGGCGTTCGGCCCGGACGCCCTGGCGCTGCGGAAAGCGGCCCATGGCGCGCTGGACAAGGTGTCCTCAGGTATTGAGCGGCTGCATTTCAATGTCTGTCTCGCCCATATCCGCGAATTCGCCAATGCGCTGGCCGAGGTGCTGGCGCGCGAGGGAACCCCTGCGCCCGATCTCGCCTGGGCAGTCCAGGAGGCCTCCGTCATCCTTGTTCAACTGTTTGCGCCCATGATGCCGCATCTGGCCGAGGAGTGCTGGACGGTATTGGGGCAATCCGGGCTGATTTCGGAGGCCAATTGGCCCCAAATCGAACGCGATTTGCTGGTTGAAGACACCGTGACGCTGGTGGTCCAGGTCAACGGCAAAAAGCGGGGTGATGTAACCGTGCCACGGGGCGCCCAAAATCCGGAAATTGAGGCTGCCGTTCTGGCACTCGATGCGGTAAAACTGGCCCTCGGCGGCAAGTCCGTCCGCAAGGTGATCGTGGTTCCGATGAGGATTGTGAATGTCGTTGGCTAACACCCGGATCGTCGCTCGGCTGCTCGCCGTGGCCGCTCTGGCAGCGCTGACGGCCGGCTGCTTCCAGCCGATGTATGCCGAGCATGCCGACGGCACCCCAGGGCTGCGCGAAAAGCTGATGGGCGTGGAAGTCCCGCCGGTCGACAAGAACAACGCGTCGCGCGAAGCCCGCATCCAGGTCGAAATCCGCAACGCGCTGGCGTTCAAGCTCTACGGCACCGCCACCGGAATGCCGCCGACCCATCGGCTGGTGCTTCGCTTCAACTCCAGCCGCTCTTCGCTGATGATCGATCAGGCCACGGGACTGCCGACCAGCGAGAACTACGGCATCGACGCGCAGTACAATCTGATCGACCTCGCCACCAACAAATCGGTCATGACCGGCACCACCTTCTCCCGCGTGTCCTACGATATCCCGGGCCAGCTGCAGCGCTTCGCCCGTGCCCGCGCCTTCCGCGACGCCGAAGATCGCGCCGCCAACGAAATCGCGGAAAACATCCAGACCCGGTTGGCGTCGTTCTTCGTCGCCGGCACCTGATCCTTGGTCGCGCTCCGCGGAAAAGAGATCGACGCTTTTCTCGCCCGGCCCGATGCCGGCCGCCCCATCATCCTGCTTTACGGTCCCGACGCCGGCCTCGTGCGCGAACGCGCCGATGCCTTGTTGGCGTCTGCGGTCGACGATCCCAACGATCCCTTCTCGCTGGTCCGGCTGGATGGCGACGAACTGGCGGCCGAGCCTTCGCGGCTGGTCGACGAAGCGATGACGGTGCCGCTGTTCGGCGGCCGCCGCGCCATTCGGGTGCGCGCCGGCTCGCGCAGTTTCGCTGGCGGAGTCGACACGCTGGCGGACATGCCGCTGAAGGATTGCCGCATCGTGATCGAGGCCGGCGAGTTGCGGCCGGAGTCGGCGCTGCGCAAGGCCTGCGAACGCGCCAAGACCGCCGTCGCCATCGCCTGCTATCCCGACACCGAGCGCGACCTCGCTAAATTGATCGATGACGAGCTGCGCGTCTCCAACCTGCGCATCGCGCCGGACGCGCGCGCGGTGTTGGCGGCGCTGCTCGGCGGCGACCGGCAGGCCTCCCGCAACGAGCTTCGCAAGCTCGCGCTTTATTCCCATGGCCAGGGCGAGGTGACGCTCGACGACGTCATGACCGTGGTTTCCGACGCTTCCGAACTAAAGCTCGACCCGATCGTCGACAGCGCCTTTGCGGGCAAGCCGGATCTGGTCGAGAGCGAGTTTGCGAAAGCGATGGTCGCCGGCACCTATCCCGGCGTGATCATCATGGCCGCGCAGCGCCAGGCGGCATGGCTGCACAAATCATCGCTGGCGGTGGCCGAGGGCACGCCGACCTCGGTCCTGCTGGAGAGCGGATATCCGCGCGTCCATTTCTCGCGCAAGGCCAATGTCGAAATCGCGCTGCGCAATTTCAGCCCGGCCAAGCTCGTCGCCATCATCGAGCAGCTCGCCACCGCCGCGTTCGACATGCGCAAGCAGGCCACGCTGGCGTCCGCGATCGCGCAACGCACGCTGCTTTCGATCGCTGTCAATGCGCGGCGACGGGGGTAGCTTTCTCGGTGTCGTCCCGGCGAACGCCGGGACCCATAACCACCGTCACCAGTTGTTGGAGAAGGCGTTAGCGATCTTGCTTAATCGATAGCACAACGCGGTATGGGTCCCGGCGTTCGCCGGGACGACGGTGACTAACTTCCCCGCGCCAACCGCCGCATTACTTCGTCGAGCTGTTCGAGGTTGCGATAGTTGATCTGCACGCTGCCGCCGGGATCGCGGTGGTTAACCGTCACGGCAAGACCGAGCGCGTCGCTGACGCGCTTTTCCAATGCGATCGTATCGGGGTCCTTGACCTTGGCGCCACCGCCACTGCGCGCCTTCTGCGGCTTGCGCTCCGGCACGCCTTCCTCATGCGCCAGCGCTTCGGTCTGTCGTACGCTGAGGCCTTCGGCGACGATGCGCTTCGCGGCGGTCAGCGGGTCGGGCACGCCGATCAGCGCACGGGCATGGCCGGCCGACAATTCGCCCGTGGCGATATAGGCCTGCACCTCCGACGGCAGTTTGGTCAGCCGCATCATGTTGGCGACGTGGCTGCGGCTCTTCCCGACGATCTTGGCGATGTCTTCCTGGCTGCGTTTGAATTCGTCCGCCAGCGCGTGATAGCCCTGCGCCTCTTCCATCGCGTTGAGGTCTTCGCGCTGCACGTTTTCGATGATCGCGATTTCGAGCGCATCGGCGTCGCTGACGTCCAAGGGGACGATCGGCACTTCGTGCAGGCCGGCGAGCTGCGACGCGCGCCAGCGGCGTTCGCCGGCGATGATCTCAAAGCGATCCTGCGCGCCCTTGACCGGGCGCACCACGATCGGCTGGATCACGCCATGCTGCTTGACGGAGGCGGCGAGCTCGCCGAGTTCGGAATCGGAAAAAGTCCGGCGCGGGTTGCGCGGATTGGGTTTCAGGAATTCGATCGGCACCTTGCGCTGGTTGCGCGGCCGGTCGACATGCGCGGCCTCGCCGCCGACATCTCCGATCAGACTTGCAAGACCGCGGCCCAGTCGCGAACGCGCTTCGTCGGCCATTGCCAACTCCCTTGGATTCACTTCGCATCACTCCGGAACTAGAAATTCGTAGGGTGGTGAAGGTGGTGGGCACGGCGAAGACGCCTTTGCCCACCCTACGTAGCTCAATGCGTCTTCAGCTCGCGCTCGCGCTGGATCACTTCGGTCGCGAGCTTCAGATACGCATCGCTGCCGACGCATTTGAGATCGTAGACCAGCACCGGCTTGCCGTAGGACGGCGCCTCGGAGATCCGCACGTTGCGCGGGATCATGGTGTTGTAGACCTTGGAGCCCATGAACTGCCGGACGTCGGCGACGACCTGGTTCGACAGGTTGTTGCGCGAGTCGAACATGGTCAGCACGATGCCGTGGATCGACAGGTTGGGATTGAGCGTCGAGCGCACCTGCTCCACCGTCTGCAGCAATTGCGACAGACCTTCGAGCGCGAAGAACTCGCATTGCAGCGGCACCAGGATCGCATCCGACGCCGCCATCGCGTTGACGGTGAGAAGATTGAGCGACGGCGGGCAATCGATCAGCACATAGGTGTACTCGGACCCGGCCTCGGCATTTTGATTGAGCGCGGCGATCGCATCGCGCAGGCGGAACGCGCGGCCGGGCGTCGATCCCAATTCCAGTTCGAGGCCCGACAGATCCATCGTCGAGGAGGCGATGTGCAGCCGCGGCACCGCGGTGGCGACCACCGCCTCGCGCAGCGGCGCTTCGCCGATCAGAACGTCATAGGTCGAGCAGTTGCGGCTGCGCCGATCGATCCCGAGACCGGTGGAAGCGTTGCCCTGCGGATCGAGATCGACGATCAGCACGCGTTCGCCAATCGCTGCGAGTGCGGTGCCGAGATTGATCGCGGTGGTGGTCTTGCCGACGCCGCCCTTCTGGTTGGCGAGCGACAGGATACGCGGATGGCCGGCCCGCATGGGTGCCCTATCCTCTTGATAAACTTGATCAATTACCATCACACTTGATTTCCGTCTGCCGTCGCGGAGCTCGTTCGCCGATCGATTTGGTCGAGTTCGACGATCCAGCCGTTTCCGCTGGTGCGGCTGGAGTGGAGTCGTGGCGTAATATTCCAATATTTAGTGGCTTCGGTCAATTCAGCCTCTACATCTTGGCCCTTGAGAAACAGCGCTTTCGCGCCCTTTCTCACCACCGGTTCCGCGAAACCGATGAGTTGATGTAACGGAGCCAGCGCCCGTGCAGTGACGCAATCGATCGGTCCGGCGATTCTATCCACACTATCCCCGATGTCAGCCAGATGCACGGTCCCCGCCGCCGAGGTGACGCGGATCGCCTCGCGCAGGAAGGCGGCCTTCTTGGCGTTGCGCTCGATCAAATGAATATTTGCGCCTGGCGTCTCCGCCAACGCACACGCCAACACCACACCGGGAAAGCCGCCGCCGCTGCCGAGGTCGACCCATGTCTTCGCCGACGGCGCCAGACTCAAGAGCTGCAGCGAATCCGAGATGTGCCGGGTCCAAAGATTTGGAAGTGTCGACGGCGCGACGAGATTGGTTTTCGCCTGCCACGCCACCAGGAGATCGACATAGCGATCCAGCCGCGCCTCTGTTTCACGTGAAACCGGAGTGAGGGCCAGAGCCGCAGCCTTGTCGGATGGGTGGATGGGTGAGATGGGGGCTTTGGGCATAGGAATCTGCTGGGGTTGACCGGTCGACGCTGTCATTGCGAGCGCAGCGAAGCAATCCACCTAGCCGCCCGCAAAGTATGGATTGCTTCCGCCTTCGCTCACGGAGCTACGGCGGACAAGTCGTCGCTACGCTCCTCGCAATGACGGCCGCGGGAGCGAGGCGCAACCCCCCACCCCGTTTCACGTGAAACACTCCCCTACGCGCTGACCTTCGACGTCCTCCGTCGCGCTTCGCGTCGCAGATAGGCCGCGAGAATTCCCAGCGCCGCTGGCGTCAAACCATCGAGCCGGCCCGCCTGCCCCACGGTGCGCGGTCGCGCCGCCTCGAGCTTTGCACGCGCCTCGTTGGAGAGCCCAGGTACCTCGGCGTAATCGATATCAGTCAGAACCAGCCCTTCGTCGCGCCGGAAGGCATCGACGTCAGCGGTCTGGCGCTTCAGATAGACGTCGTATTTGGCGTCGATCTCCAGATGAAACGCGATCGATGGGTCAATGGCCGATAGCTCCGGCCAGATCCCGCGCAGCATGCTCCATTCGACGTCCGGATAGGCCAGCAGCTCGAACGCGGTGCGGCGATGACCGTCCTTGTTCAGCGCCAGGCCGTGCTTGGCCGCTTCATTGGGAGTAATTGCCAACGACTTCGCCAGCGACTTCGCGGCATTGAGCGCGGCCATCTTCGCGGCATGGCGCGCCGAACGCGCCGGGCCAACACAGCCCAAGGCAATTCCCTTGTCTGTCAGGCGCTGGTCGGCATTGTCGGCCCGCAGGGTCAGGCGATACTCGGCCCTGGAGGTGAACATCCGATACGGCTCGGTAATCCCGCGGGTCACGAGGTCGTCGATCATGACCCCAAGATAGCCGTCGGCGCGATCGAAGACGATCGGATCGGCACTGCCCGCCATCAGGGCGGCGTTCAGACCTGCGACAATCCCCTGCGCCGCCGCTTCTTCATATCCGGTGGTGCCGTTGATCTGCCCGGCCAGGAACAGGCCCGGCAGACGCTTGGTCTGCAGGGTCGGCTCAAGTTCACGGGGATCGACATGGTCATATTCGATGGCATAGCCCGGCCGGACCATCCTGACCCGCTCGAGACCGGGAATGGTCGCCAGGATCGCCAGCTGAACCTCCTCCGGCAGCGAGGTCGAGATACCGTTGGGGTAGACCGTGGAGTCGTCGAGACCTTCCGGCTCAAGAAAAATCTGGTGGCCGTCGCGGTCGCCGAAGCGGACGATCTTGTCCTCGATCGAAGGGCAATAGCGCGGACCGCTGCTCTTGATCTGGCCGGAATACATCGGCGAACGATGCACGTTGGCCCGGATCACCTCATGGGTCGCCGGCGTCGTCCGGGTGATGCCGCACTGGATCTGCGGCGTCGTGATCCGGTCGGTCATGACCGAAAACGGCTCCGGCGGATCGTCGCCCGGCTGCATCTCAACCGCCGACCAGTCGATGGTGCTCCCATCGAGCCGCGGCGGCGTGCCGGTCTTCAACCGGCCAAGGGTAAAGCCGGCGCGTTCGAACGAGGCCGAGAGCCCCATGGCCGGAGCTTCATCGACCCGGCCCGCCGGCCAGTTCTTTTCGCCGAGATGAATCAGCCCGCGCAGGAACGTGCCGGTCGTAACGACCACAGCGCCGCAAGCGAGTTCGCGGCCATCGCCGAGGCGGATGCCGGTAACCCGGCCGCCGGAGACGATCAGTTCGTCCGCCTCGCCTTCGATGACGCTGAGATTGGCGGTGTCGATAATCGCGGCCTGCATGGCGGCGGCGTAAAGCTTCCGGTCCGCTTGGGCCCTTGGCCCTCGGACAGCCGGACCCTTGCGGCGGTTCAGCATCCGGAACTGGATGCCGCCGGCGTCGGCGACCCGGCCCATCAAGCCATCCAGGGCATCGACCTCGCGCACCAGATGGCCCTTGCCGAGACCGCCGATGGCGGGGTTACAGGACATGGCGCCGATGGTCGCGAAACGGTGCGTCACCAGGGCGGTCTTCGCGCCCATCCGCGCAGCCGCGCTCGCGGCTTCGCAGCCGGCATGGCCGCCGCCGATGACGATGACGTCGAATGAATCCGCCACTGAATCCGCCTTGGAAATCATGCCGCGACTTCTATCCCGAAGTCGCAAAACCGGAAAGCTGGAAATGCCGCAAGAGCTGCCGATTGTTTCACGTGAAACGGCGAGGTTCCCGAAAGTGTTTCACGTGAAACAGCGTCGCTATGAAATGAACAAAGAAATATTATTTTCCAACACAAAACTCACGGAAGATCACATCAAGGATATCCTCGACGTCGACCCGGCCAAGCAGTCTTCCCAAGGAATGAGCTGCCGTTCGGAGCTCCTCAGCCGCGAGTTCCTCGCCCTCCCCGACAACACCGATGCTGCGTCGCAGCGAAGCCGCCGTTTCCTCCAGCAATTTTCGCTGCCGGGTTCGGCCGATCAACCCGCCTTCATTGCCGCCAAAGTAATCCTGCGCAAAGCCGACCAGCGCGGCGATCAACTCCGGCAATCCGTCACCGCGGCTAGCCGAGATCTCGAACCCCGCTTTCCCTTGCCCCTGGGCCATTGGCCGACCCGGTGCCGCGATATCAATCTTGTTCCGCACCAGCCAAACCGGCGCCGCGCCCTGCTGCTCCATCCGGGCTTGCGGCGAATCGGCGAGCCACAGCACCAGGTCGGCATCCGCTGCGCGGGCCCGGGCGCGGCGCACGCCCTCCTGTTCTACGGGATCGTCGGTCTCGCGAATGCCGGCGGTGTCGATGACAGTCACCGGATAGCCGTCGAGATCGAGCTGCACTTCGATGACGTCGCGCGTGGTGCCGGCGTGCGGCGATACGATCGCAACCTCGCGCCGCGCCAGCTGATTCATCAGCGTCGATTTTCCGACATTCGGCGGACCCGCGATCGCGACCACCAAGCCGTCGCGCAGCCGTTCACTTTGTCCCTGTGCCGCAAGGACTTCCTGAATCTCCGCCAGCAGCGTCTTGATTTTCGCCATCGCAGGCGCAATCAATTCCGCCGGCACGTCACCCTCGTCCGAAAAATCGATGCCCGCCTCGATCAGTGCCGACGCTTCTATGATCCGTGCGCGCCAGTCGCGCGCTCTGTCGCCGAGCAATCCCTTGAGCTGGCGCAGCGCCTGGCGGCGCTGACGATCGGTGTCGGCGTGAATGAGATCGTCGAGGCCTTCGGCTTCGGTCAGGTCGAGCTTGCCGTTCTCGAACGCCCGCCGGGTAAATTCGCCCGGGTCGGCGGTGCGAACATTTTCGAACCCAGCCAGCGCCGCAAACAAGGCGGCCAGCACCGCCCGGCCGCCGTGGACGTGGAACTCGGCAACATCCTCACCGGTCGCACTGGCCGGTCCCGGAAACCACACCACCACAGCATCGTCGATCGGCTGCTGGCCGACATCGCGAAGCAGTGCCCGGGTAGCCGCACGCGCCGGCGGGACTTTTCCGCCCAGGGCGCTCAATAGCGGCCCGGCCTGCGGACCCGAAACCCGCACCATCGCGATGGCGCTCGGCGGCCGGCCTGACGACAGCGCAAAAATGGTCTGATCCCGCGGATGCATCGCCTATTTGTGCAGGAGACCTTGAAAAGGCAACGCAATTTCAGCCTGGCCGCCTGCACCTGAAGCGCAGGAAGTGGCCTCACCCGAAAGCGTCACGCCGCAGGATTGATGCAGCAATGATGTTGCAAAAATTCTCAGCGATCGCCCTGCCCGCAGCGGCACTCTAAATAACCAATAAATATCAGATACTTATCTGAATATCTCGCCGCACAGGAGCTCGTCCTCGTGCTGCAGGTCTGCTGCAGCAATGCCTGCAGCATGAAAAAGGGCGCCCCGCTTGCACGAGACGCCCTGATCAAACCCGAACCGATGGCTTAGGTATTCATGGAATCGAAGAATTCCGAGTTGTTCTTGGTGTTGCGGAGCTTGTCGAGCAGGAAGTCGATCGCATCCATGGTGCCCATCGGATTGAGGATCCGGCGCAGCACATACATTTTCTTCAGGAGCTGCGGATCGGTGATCAGCTCTTCCTTGCGGGTGCCGGAGCGCGAGATATCGATCGCCGGGAAGGTCCGCTTGTCCGAGACCTTGCGGTCCAGAATCAGTTCGGAGTTACCGGTGCCCTTGAACTCCTCGAAGATGACTTCGTCCATGCGGCTGCCGGTATCGACCAGCGCGGTCGCGATGATCGTGAGCGAACCGCCCTCCTCGATGTTGCGCGCGGCACCGAAGAATCGCTTCGGCCGCTGCAACGCGTTGGCGTCGACGCCGCCGGTCAGCACCTTGCCGGATGACGGCACCACGGTGTTGTAGGCGCGGCCCAGACGCGTAATCGAGTCGAGCAGGATGACGACGTCGCGGCCGTGTTCAACGAGACGCTTGGCCTTCTCGATCACCATCTCGGCGACCTGGACGTGACGCACCGCCGGTTCGTCGAAGGTCGATGACACCACCTCGCCCTTCACCGAGCGCTGCATGTCCGTGACTTCTTCCGGACGTTCGTCGATCAGCAGCACGATCAGGTAGCATTCCGGATGATTGGCGGTGATCGAGTGCGCGATGTTCTGCATCAGCACCGTCTTGCCGGTGCGCGGCGGCGCCACGATCAAGGCGCGCTGGCCTTTGCCGATCGGGGCGACGATGTCGATAACCCTTGCAGAAAGGTCTTTTCGGGTCGGATCTTCGAGTTCGAGCCGGAAGCGCTGATCAGGAAACAGCGGCGTCAAATTGTCGAAATTGACTTTGTGCTTCGACTTTTCCGGATCTTCGAAATTGAGGGTGTTGACCTTCAGCAGCGCGAAATAGCGTTCGCCTTCCTTCGGGCTGCGGATGTGGCCTTCGATGGTGTCGCCGGTGCGAAGACCGAAGCGGCGGATCTGCGAAGGCGAAACGTAGATGTCGTCCGGGCCCGGCAGATAATTCGCATCGGGCGAGCGCAAGAATCCGAAGCCGTCGGAGAGAACCTCAACGACGCCTTCGCCGATAATGTCGGTTTCTTGAATCGCGAGTTGCTTGAGAATGGCAAACATCAGCTCCTGCTTGCGCATCGTGCTGGCGTTTTCGACCCCGTTCTCTTCCGCGAACGAGACGAGCTCGGCCGGCGTTTTAGCTTTGAGGTCCTGGAGTTTCATTTCCCGCATTGGGGTGGTCCTGTGGAGTGTCTTGGGGGGAAGGGGTGCGAGGTGGCTTTAAGAAAAAGCGGACAGGAGAAATGGAAGGTCCGCAGGTCTAAGCAAGGAAAGCGCCGGTGAGGCTTCAAACCTGATGCGGCGGCCGGTCCAATGAGGAAACCGGAACACGACCACATCCGCCTGCGAGGGGTGGGATTTCGGCAATATAGAAAATCGTCGGACGTTCCGCAAGCAGGTCAGCAGGCGGGATATCAGGCGAATGCATCGCCTAGAACGGCTTTACCACGACCAGAATAACGATCAGGATCATCAGGACTGTCGGTACCTCATTGATAATTCGATAGAATTTCTGGCTTCTGGTATTTCGGTCAGCGGCAAAGTCCTTCACGCAACGGGAAAAAAAGCCGTGGACGCCCGACAACAGCAGCACCAGCGCAAATTTGCCGTGAAACCAGCCGGACGTGTACCAGTGGCCGCTCCACGCCAGGTACAGCCCGGCCAGCCAGGTGACGATCATGGCGGGATTGATGATCGCTTTCAGCAGCCGCCGTTCCATGATCTTGAACGTCTCGGACTGTTTCGAGCCGATCTCCGCCTCGCAATGGTAGACGAACAACCGCGGCAGGTAGAGCATGCCGGCCATCCACGCGATGACCGCAATCACATGCAGCGCCTTGATCCACTCGTACATCGCGATCGCCCTTGCCCTGAAACCTTGCAGTCACGCCGACGTTGCAGAGAGCCTTCGCCAGCGTGGGAGCGAGACATATCCGCAAAGCACCGCTTCTCTAAACTAATAATTTTAGAATCTTAGGTTTGAGTCTAAGTAGCGGTGAATTGGACTCACACAAAATCGTCCCGTATTTCTGCCGGACTTGTTCACAGTCATCACCGATTCCGCGCGTCAATGCGCTGTTGCGAATAATGCTACGTGCTTCAAGCGCTTGCGCCGATCCGTGGTCGGGTTATGAAGAGACAAGTCCACATCTTCCCACTACCGTCGGGACCTGCGATTTGAGTTGTCCTCACGGGAGGCCCTGTGAAGAAAAGTCCGGGTTATCCCTGACGTGGCGATCCAGGGCCGATTATCTCGGTTAAGCTCCACAGGGATTCACAGATTACACAGGGGTTCTGGTGCCCACGACCGGCAACTATTTTCATCTTCATCTGGTCTCCGATTCGACCGGTGAGACGCTGATCACGGTGGCGCGCGCGGTGGCCGCGCAGTACGCCAACGTGTCGGCGGTTGAACATGTCTATCCGCTGGTGCGCAGTCAGAAGCAGCTCGATCGCGTGCTCGACGAGATCGAGGAGGCGCCGGGCATCGTGCTCTTCACGCTGTTGGAAAAGGATCTGGTTAGCCGTCTCGAAGCCAAATGCCGGGATATCAATATTCCGAGCCTGTCGATCATCGGGCCTGTGATGCAGTTGTTCGAGGCCTATCTCGGTGCGGCCACCACCGGTCGCGTCGGCGCCCAGCACGTCCTGAACGCGGAATATTTCAAGCGCATCGACGCCCTGAACTACACGATGATTCATGATGACGGCCAGCACGTCGAAGGCCTCGAAGACGCCGACGTGGTTCTGGTCGGCGTGTCCCGCACCTCGAAGACGCCGACCTCGATCTATCTCGCCAACCGCGGGATTCGCACCGCGAACGTGCCGCTGGTGCCCGGCATTCCGCTGCCGCATCAACTCGAGACATTGAAAAAGCCGCTGGTCGTCAGCCTCCATGCGACGCCGGAACGGCTGATCCAGGTCCGGCAGAATCGGCTGTTGAGCATGGGCGCCGAGACCGGCAACGACGATTACATCGATCGTCAATCCGTCACCGATGAAGTGGCCTATGCGCGAAAACTCAGTGCCAGGTTCAGTTGGGCGCAGCTCGACGTGACGCGGCGATCGATCGAGGAAACGGCCGCCGCTGTTATGAAGCTGTTTACAGATCGCCAGCGCCAGCGGCTTCCGGAATAGTGACGACGCGATGACCGTCTGGCGTGGAAACCATCCCCTGATACTGGCCTCGCAAAGCCGCGCGCGGCAGATGCTGCTCGGCGATGCCGGGATCAGTTTCGAAGCGGTTCCGGCCGACATCGACGAACGTGCGGTACAAAAAAATGCCGGCCTCACGTCGCCCGGCGAGATTGCCGGCCTCCTGGCGCGCGAGAAGGCGCTGTTCGTGGCGTCAAAAAATCCCGGCCGCCATGTGATCGGCGCAGACCAGACGCTGGCGTTGGGAGAACGGCTGTTCAGCAAGCCATCGGGCAGGGCGCAGGCAGCGGAGCAATTGCGTTTGCTTGCCGGCAACAGTCATGCGCTGCATTCCGCCGTTGCGGTCGCCCGCGACGGCAAGATAGTGTTTGCCGATGTCAGCATCGCCAAAATGACGATGCGGCATCTGAGCGACAGCGAGATATCAGCCTATCTCGATGCGGCCGGCGAAGCGGTGACGACCAGCGTCGGCGCCTATCAACTGGAGGGTCTCGGGGTGCATCTGTTCGAGCGCATCGAGGGCGATCATTTCACCATCCTCGGCCTGCCGCTGCTGCCCTTGCTTGAGTTCCTGCGCCGCGAACGGCTGCTCGGTATCTGAAAATCTTTTGAGAAAACGGCGACCTTGATGCTGATCCTTGGACTGACCGGCTCGATCGGAATGGGAAAATCCACCACCGCAAAACTGTTTATGGAAGCGGGCGTGCCGGTCTACGACGCCGATGCGGCGGTTCACAAAATCTACGAAGGCGAGGCGGCGCCGGCGGTGGAAGCCGCGTTTCCCGGCACCACCGTCGACGGCAAGGTCGACCGCGCCAAACTCTCGGCCAAGGTCGTGCACGATCCGGCCGCCATCAAGCAGCTCGAGCAGATCGTTCACCCGATGCTCGGCGCCTCCCGCCAGAAATTCCTGGCCGAGGCCGAGCGATCCGGCGCTCCCGTCGTGGTGATGGATATCCCGCTGTTGTTCGAGACCGGCGGCGAGAAGCGCGTCGATGCCGTGGTGGTGGTCACCACAACGCCGGAAAGCCAGCGTGAGCGGATTCTCGCGCGCGGCACCATGACTCATGAGGCGCTCGACGCCATCCTGGCGCGGCAGTTGCCCGATGCGGAAAAACGCAAGCGCGCGGATTTCGTGGTGGATACCTCGCACGGACTGGACCCGGTGCGGACTCGGATCCGCGACATTCTGGCCGAGGTCGTTAAGATGCCGCAGCGGCGGTCCTGATTCGCCTTGAACTCAATTTCCTGAAGAGCCATGCGCGAAATCGTTCTCGATACCGAAACCACAGGCCTCGATCCGCTGCGCGGTGACCGGCTGGTCGAAATCGGCTGCATTGAGATCTACAACCGGATGCCGACGGGGCAGACCTTCCACCGCTACATCAATCCCGAGCGCAACATGCCGGCGGAAGCATTTGCCGTGCATGGCCTGTCCGCCGAGTTCCTGGCCACGAAGCCGCTGTTTACCGAAGTGGTCGAGGAGTTTCTGGAATTCATCGCGGATGCGCCGCTGGTGATCCACAACGCGTCGTTCGACATCAGCTTCATCAATGCCGAACTCGATCGCATCAAGCGGCAGCCGATCCCGCGCGACCGGCTGGTCGACACGCTGCTGCTGGCGCGCCGCAAGCATCCGGGCGTGTCAAACCGGCTGGATGATCTCTGTTCGCGCTACGCGATCGACAATTCCCGCCGCACCAAGCACGGCGCGCTGCTCGACGCCGAGCTGCTGGCGGAAGTCTATATCGACCTGATCGGGGCGCGGCAGTCGCAGCTTGTCCTGGCGTCCGAAACCCGGGGGAACCAGACCAACGGCATCGGCGAAACCCCGCGACGGCAGCGCGAGGTTCCCCTGGCGCCGCGGATCACCGACGCCGACCGCGAAGCGCATCGCGCTTTCGTGGCCACGCTGGGCGACAAGCCGATCTGGAACGAGTTTCTCGCAGGTTAGAGCCTTATCGGTTCTGATTGCATCAGAACCGGGCTCTACTCTTTTATTTGACGCGTTTTCTTTACGCGAACCGGCGACCACCCACGGATCAAGTCCGAGGGCATGCTTCGCTCGAAAACGCTATGTCAGCGGCTAACCGCCGCTACGTTTGTTCAGCTCGGTTTCACGCCGGAAGCGACCTGCTCCGCAGCCTGCCGTTCCATATTCTGGCGGTACAGACCGACAAAATCGACGGGATCCAGCATCAGCGGCGGGAAGCCGCCGTCGCGCACCGCGGTTGCGATGATTTCGCGCGCGAACGGGAACAGCAGCCGCGGACACTCGATCATGACCAGCGGGTGCAGGTTTTCCTTCGGCACGTTGACGATCCGGAACACGCCGGCATAAGCGAGCTCGAAGCTGAACATCACCTTGCCGCCGTTTTCAGCCTTGCCTTCGACCGAAAGCGTTACCTCGAACTCGTTCTCGGAGACGTTGTTGGCGCCGACATTGATCTGGATGCTGATCGCCGGCTGCTGCTGCTGCGGCGCCAGGGAGGCGGGGGCGTTCGGATTTTCGAACGACAGGTCCTTGGTATACTGGGCCAGCACGTTGAGTTGGGGAGGGGCCTGCTCGGGAGGCGCGCCGTTACCGTTGGTCATGAAACTCTCTCCTGAAGCGCTGGCGAGCGGAGACCGGATTTTCGTCTGAATTCGCTCGGAGGGCGGAAATGCCTTTGCCGGGCGAGTGGCTATCATAGCCCCGCCTCATTCCACAAGGACGACGGGCCGGCGGCCAAGCGGACCGGCGGTGATTTGTGCCGGATATGGCTCATACGCCGCCGCCGGCTACCCCGGCGAGCGCCTAAATAGTTGAATATACGTGATTTCCGGGCATCATCGGGTTTCCCCTCGCGGTCAAAACGCGCTAAACTTCACCCGCGCCAAAACGCGCCATTGGCTGGGCAAAGTTTCGTGCCTACATGCTGCAGACTCAATTGATGATGTAATCTCTGCCGTTCCCCGGGGTAAACTCTTAAGGAAGACGTGTAAGAGGGCTCTCAAGAGCGTTTTCGAGTGAAGTGGTCACCGGTTCACGTCAAGAAAGCGCGTCAAAACTTCAAGACGAGAGCCGGGTTCTGATTCAATCAGAACCGGGCTCTATGGAACACTCGACCGCCGGGGCCGTTGCCGGCGTTAGAACCAGAAAGCGAATAAGACGTGTTCGATATTTACACCATCATCTTCCTGGCGTTGGCGGTCTTTATTTTCCTGCGCCTGCGCAGCGTCCTCGGACAGCGCACCGGGAGCGAGCGGCCGCCCTATGATCGCGCCGCGCCCAACGTCGTGCAGCGTACCCAGGACAACAACGTCGTTCCGATGCCGGGTGCCGTCATCGACCAGGCGCCGCTGGCGCCGACTGCGGATGTCGCGCCGCCGACCGACCGCTGGAAGGGCATCGCCGAGCAGGGCACCCCGCTCGCGCAGGGCCTCGATGCCATTGTCGCCCAGGATTCCTCGTTCGATCCCAAGCACTTCATTTCCGGTGCGCGCAGCGCCTATGAAATGATCGTGCTGGCCTTTGCCAACGGCGATCGCCGCGCGCTGAAGGACCTGCTGTCGTCGGAGGTCTATGACAGCTTCGACGGCGTGATCAAGGATCGCGAGAAGCACGAGCAGAAAACCGAGACACGCTTCGTTTCGATCGACAAGGCCGAACTGGTCGGCGCGGAAGCCCGCGACCGGGCGGCGCAACTGACGGTTCGCTTCGTGTCGCAGATGATCTCGGTCACCCGCGACAAGGCCGGCACCATTGTCGATGGCAACCCGGATAAGGTCGCCGATATCACCGATGTCTGGACATTCGCCCGCGACACCACCTCTCGCGATCCGAACTGGAAGCTGGTTGGCACGGGAAGCGCGGGCTAAAGCGCACAGCCTTGCAGGGCTTGCGATTGGCGTGGCTGCTTTGGCGTTGTCGATCGCTGCCTCGGATGCGTATGCCGCCCGTCATTCACGCTGGCATTCCCGTCCGCCGGTAGCAGCCGTCCGTCAACTGCCATACCCGCAGCTCGAATTGCCGCTTCAAATCACCGGCACCCAGTATGCGCCGGTGGCCTGGGCCGATATCGCGGGCTGGAGCGAGGACGATCATCTCGCGGCGTACAAGGCCTTCCGCACCAGTTGCAAGCCGATCGCGGCGCAGACGACGCCTCCCGCCGAGCCGAAGGCGCTCGGCACCTCGCTGCGGGATCCCTGTCGCATCACCAAGGGCCTCGATTTGTCCGACGGCGCCGGGGCGAAAGGCTTCTTCGAAGAACATTTTCTGCCGCTTCGGATCTCGCGGCTTGGCGAGGGCGAGGGGTTCGTCACCGGTTACTATGAGCCCGTGATCGACGGCTCGAAGACCCAGAACGAAGTCTACAATGTGCCGGTCTATCGCCGTCCCTCCAATCTGTTCGTCCGGGGCACCAACCAGAATTCGGCCGGATTGCCCAACAAGGGACAGGTGTTCCGCAAGATCGGCCGCCGCAAGCTGGTGCCCTATTACGACCGCGCCGAGATCGAGGATGGCGCGATCGAGGGACGCGGTCTCGAAATCTGCTGGCTGAGGAATCAGACCGATTTGCTGTTCTCGCAGATCCAGGGCTCCGCCCGCGTAAACCTCGACGACGGTTCAACCATCCGCATCAATTACGATGCGCATAACGGCTATCCCTACACGCCGGTCGGCCGCATCCTGATCGATAGGGGCATCATCCCCAAGGATCAGATGTCGATGCAGAAGATCCGGGAGTGGATGGAGCAAAATCCCGATGGCGCCGACGAACTGCGGCGGCAGAACAGGTCCTACATCTTCTTCCGCGAGGTGCAACTCTCCGACAAGGATGAGGCCGTCGGCGCCCAGGGCGTGCCGCTGACGCCGGGCCGCTCGATCGCGGTCGACAAGTCGTTGCACGTCTACGGCACGCCGTTCTTCATCGAAGGCCAGCTGCCGATCGAATCTGAAGTGTCGAAGACGCCGTTTCACCGGCTGATGATCGCGCAGGACACCGGCTCCGCCATCGTCGGGCCTGCGCGCGCCGATCTCTATTTCGGCGCCGGCGTCGACGCCGGGAAGATCGCGGGCCGCCTCAAGAACAATATGCGTTTCGTCATTCTGGTCCCGAAGAGCCTCGATCCCGCGGCGCGCGGCCGCCTGGTGCCGGTGCCGGACGCGCGCCCGTCGGGAAAAATCGCAAAGCTGTTTTCGCAAACCGATCCGCTGAAGGATCAGAAAATTGGTGCTCCGGCGGTAACGCCACCGGCGGCAGGCTCGACGCAAAAGCCGGCCACTCCAACTGCCCAAGCCGCTTCCACTGCTCAAGCCACGGTCGTAAAACCGGTGCCGCTGCCGGAAGCGCGCCCGAGCACTGCGCCGGCTCCCGAAAAGCTTCGCCGTGGCCGCCGATATCGCCGATGAAACGCCGGTCTTCGAGTTTGATTCCTGAATTGCCGCTGCCGCCGCGGCGCAAGCGTGGCCTCAGCGAGGAGGAGCACGCGCTCTGGGAGAGCGTGGCCAAGCAGGTCAAGCCGCTGCGCAAGCGGCAGCGCGCGCCGAAGCCGCCGGCCGCTTCGCCGGAAATCGAGGCCAAGGCCGCGCCGAAACCGGTGGCCTCGCCAAAGCCGCCGCTGCCGGCGCCGATCGTTTCCCCGCCAAGACCGGCACCGCCGCCGCTGGCGCCGATCGGCCGCCGCGAGCGTTCGCACCTGTCGCGTGGCCGCAAGGAGATCGATGCCAGGCTCGACCTGCATGGCATGACGCAGACGCGTGCGCACCGCGCGCTGTTCGGCTTTCTGCAGCGCGCCCATCATGACGGGCTGACCTTCGTGCTCATCATCACCGGCAAGGGCAAGATGGGATCCGAATCCGAGCGCGGCGTGTTGCGCCGCCAGGTGCCGCTCTGGCTCGGCCTGCCGGAATTCCGCGCGCTGGTGGTCGGGTTCGAGGAAGCGGGTATCGGCCATGGCGGCGAGGGCGCGCTGTATGTCCGGGTCAGACGTTCGAGACTCTAGCCCATCAGAACGGCCGAACGATCCCGACGCGCGGGATCAGCGTCACGATCCAGCCGAGGACCATCGTCCTTCGATCGTCCGTCGAAATCGGCGGCACGTCCTGTGAGGCCGGCAACATCTTCACGGCGTGCAGGACCAGGAACAGGCACACGGCCCAGTTCGAAATCCACCGGGAATAATCGAACACCATCGCGAACATCACGAGATAAGCGAGGCTGATCACAGAGATCGCCGCGGTGACGATGCGGCGATGCGCGTCAATGCTGAGGGCTGCGATCAGGGCGCGAAAATATCGCCACAGCGGCGTGTGCAGCCAGATCAGCAGCGCAAACACGGGAATGCCGAGGAGATTGTGCGGCAGTCGTTCCCAGGTATCCGAAACTTCCTTCGCCAGCGGTTGGTACCAGATATAGGCAAAGCTGAGCAGGTCGTTCCGCGATGAATCCGCCATTCGGTTTCGCAGATAGGCCGTAAATTCCGGCTCCGGCACCGCCATCGTGCCGTAGAATTGCGCGGCAACGAACAGTGCGCCGACGGCCGCGAGCAGCATGATTCCAACGGCTACGTTTTGCCGGCTTACGCCCAGCACCAGGTAATAACGCAGCACCACGATGGCGGCGATGGTCGGCACATACATCAAGAGATGGATGTGGTGGATCATGACGAGCACGGCCGAGAACAGCGCCGCGAGCAGCACATAGAAAAGCGAGCGGGCTGGAATCAGCAGCAGAACAATTGCGAACAGGCAGCCATAGATGTCGAAATGGCCGAGCGTGTGCATAAAATTCTTCAGGTAGAACGGCGAGCCGGCGATGAAAACGAACAGCGGCCAATGCTTTTCATCGAGGCCGAACGTCCGCCGGAACAGATGCACGAACAGGCCCGCCGTGATCAGCCACACCGCGCCGCCGAGCGCGAACACCAGCCACACCGGCACCGTGGCGTCGAACAGACCGACGATCGCGCCGATCAGCGCGCGTTTGGTGAAGCCGAAATGATAGTCGACCAAGAGATGGATGTAGGGGACGAAGGGCGACAGCCTGATCTTGTGGAGGAAAACCCCGAAGATGACGGCGGCATTGACGACGAGCATCAACCGCCAGGGGTTTTCCCATACCCGCAAATTCATTCGGCACCCGAAACGACCAGATCAGGCGCGGACTATCACATGGGGAGCGCGTAGGGCGCAATTATTCTCGATGTCGTCCCGGCCAAGCGAAGCGCGAGCCGGGACCCATAACCACCGTTGCTGATTGTTGAGCTGGGTTGGAGCCACAGCCGGCGCAATAACAACCATTTGTGGCTATGGGTCCCCGCGCCCGTGCGGAATCGCGCACTAGGCGGGGACGACAGCGAGCCTACAAAATAAACCGGCTCAGATCGGCGTTCTTGGCGAGGTCGCCGACATGCTTCTGCACATAGTCGGCGTCGACCTTGATGGTCTCGCCGCCGCGATCCGGCGCGGCAAAGGAAATCTCGTCAAGCACGCGCTCCATCACCGTCTGCAGCCGCCGCGCGCCGATATTCTCCACGGTCGAGTTGACGGCAACCGCGACGTCGGCCAGCGCATCGATCGCGCCGTCGGTGATGTCGAGCGTCACCCCCTCGGTCTGCATCAGCGCGACATATTGCTTGATCAGCGAGGCTTCCGGCTCGGTGAGGATCCGGCGCATGTCGTCGCGGGTCAGCGCCGAAAGCTCGACGCGGATCGGCAACCGGCCCTGCAGCTCCGGTAACAGATCCGAGGGTTTGGCGATGTGGAAGGCGCCTGACGCGATGAACAGGATGTGGTCGGTCTTGACCGCGCCATGCTTGGTCGAGACCGTGGTGCCTTCGATCAGCGGCAGCAGATCGCGCTGCACGCCCTCGCGCGAGACGTCGCCACCCGTGCGGCCGTCGCGCACGCATATCTTGTCGATCTCGTCGAGGAACACGATGCCGTTGTTCTCGACCGCGTTGATCGCTTCCTGCACGAGTTGTTCGCTGTCCAGGAGCTTGTCGGATTCCTCGTTGATCAGAATTTCGTGCGAGCTCTCGACCGTCAGGCGACGGGTCTTGGGTCGTCCGCCCAATTTGCCAAAAATGTCGCCGATCGAGATCGCGCCCAGTTGCGCGCCCGGCATGCCCGGGATTTCGAACATCGGCATGCCGCTGCCGGACGATTGCGTCTCGATCTCGATTTCCTTGTCGTTGAGCTCGCCGGCGCGCAGTTTTTTGCGGAATGAATCCCGCGTCGCCGGGCTGGAGGCGGGCCCGACCAGCGCGTCGAGCACGCGCTCCTCAGCCGCCTGTTGCGCGCGGGCCTGGACATCCTTGCGCTTGCGTTCGCGCACCTGCGAGATCGCAACTTCGACGAGATCGCGGATGATCTGCTCGACGTCGCGGCCGACATAGCCGACCTCGGTGAATTTGGTGGCTTCGACCTTGATGAACGGCGCGCCGGCAAGTTTCGCCAGCCGCCGCGCGATTTCGGTCTTGCCGACGCCGGTCGGCCCGATCATCAGGATATTTTTCGGCAGCACTTCTTCGCGCAGGTTGCCGGTGAGCTGCAACCGCCGCCATCGGTTGCGCAACGCGATCGATACCGCGCGTTTGGCGTCGGACTGGCCGACGATATAGCGGTCAAGTTCGGAGACGATTTCGCGAGGGGAAAATTCGGTCATACTTCCTAGCTAGGGCTCGAATGTCGTGAGAACAAGTCACATTTCGCGGCATCAAATGATCGGCGGTCCGGCCTGCCACTGTTTGATGGCCTCGAAAGGATGAATCAGCATGATGATGTTCAGCGTCAGATTGTCGCGAATATGGAGCGCCAGCACCAGTTCGAACAACAGCGCCAGCCCGACGGTAGCCGCGACCGGAAATTTCTTGGCGAACAGGAAGCCGCCGATCATCGCCAGATTATCGGAGACCGAGTTGACGATGGAATCGCCGAAGTAGTCCAGCGAGATGGTTCCGGCGCGATAGCGTTCGATAATCCAGTTGGAATTCTCGACCAGTTCCCAGCCGCCTTCGACCAGCATCGCGAGGATCAAGCGGCCCTGCCAGGCGAGGCGCGGGAAGGCGAGGAAGGCCGCGCCGTAAAACAGAAAGCCGTGCAGGATATGCGACAGCGTGTACCAGTCGGTGATGTGCTGCGAATTTTCCGAACTCTGCACCACGCCGTGCCATAGCTTGACGGTGCCGCAGGCGCAGATCGGCAGCCGTCCCATCGCGTAGAGGATCGACGCCTGGACTGCGAGGATAGCGGCCGCAACCGCGAGCCACTGCCATGGCGAAATATGGCTGGCGGCGGGAGATTTTCCGGTCGTGTAGCCGGCGGTCATGGATTGCCGACCATCAGAGGCCCCCACGCTGCTACAGCGTTTCGATGGTCACGTTGCGGTTGGTGTAGACGCAGATGTCGGCGGCGATATCGAGCGCACGGCGCACGATGGTCTCGGCATCCTTGTCGGAGTCGACCAGCGCGCGGGCGGCGGCCAGTGCGTAATTGCCGCCGGAGCCGATCGCCATCACGCCGGCTTCCGGCTCGAGCACGTCGCCGGTGCCGGTCAGGACCAGCGAGACGTCCTTGTCGGCGACGATCATCATCGCTTCCAGCCGGCGCAGATAGCGGTCGGTCCGCCAGTCCTTGGCGAGCTCGACCGCGGCGCGGGTCAGTTGCCCCGGATATTGCTCGAGCTTGCTCTCCAGCCGCTCGAACAGGGTGAAGGCATCGGCGGTGGCGCCGGCGAAGCCGCCGATGACGTCGCCCTTGCCGAGTTTGCGGACCTTTTTGGCGTTGGACTTGATCACGGTCTGGCCGATCGAGACCTGGCCGTCGCCGCCGATCACCACCTTGCCGCCCTTGCGGACCGTCAAAATCGTGGTGCCGTGCCAGACCGCCGGCTCATTCTGGGATGCTTGCATGAATTACCCTCTTGTCGGGCCAGATTTAGGGATTTGCGCCGGGGGTTACAATCGCGCCATTTCGCCGCCAATTCCGGTCACCATAGGCGGAAGTCGGTCATTTAGGCGTCATCCCGCAGTAGCGAAGGCACCATCGGCCTGTTAAAAGGGCCGCGTTTTCGGCCAGTCCACTCAAGAATCGGCCCAAGGAAAGCATAAGGGAAGCACTTTCCATGCGCACAGCGTCCATCAAGCGCAAGACCAAGGAAACCGACATCGAGGTGGCGGTAAACCTCGACGGCACGGGCGTGTCCAAGGTTTCGACCGGTATCGGCTTCTTCGACCATATGCTCGACCTGCTGGCCCGGCATTCGCGTATCGACATCACGGTCAAGGCGGATGGCGATCTCCATGTCGACCACCACCACACCACCGAAGACGTCGGGATCGCGCTCGGGCAGGCCGTGAAGCAGGCGCTCGGCACCATGGCCGGCATCACCCGCTATGCCTCGATCCACATGCCGATGGACGAGACGCTGAGCCGCGTCGTGATCGACATTTCGGGTCGCCCGGTGCTGGTGTTCAAGGTGGATTTTCCGCGCGACAAGGTCGGCGAGTTCGATACCGAGCTGGTGCGCGAATGGTTCAACGCCTTCACCATCAATGCGGGCGTGACTTTGCACGTCGAGACCCTATATGGCGAGAACAGCCATCATATCGCCGAATCCTGCTTCAAGGGTCTGGCCAGGGCGCTGCGTGCGGCCGTTGCAATCGACCCGCGCAACGCAGGCGAAGTGCCTTCCACCAAGGGTCAGCTCGGCGGCTGACCTCGTTCTTCGCGGCGGAGAGTCTCGATGCCGGTCTACACAGTGCATGCCCCCGTGGCCATCGGCGCCGATCTTGCGGCGACCGACAAGTTCGTATTCGTGCGCGACGGCTTCCATTTCTGGGCCGCGGTCGCGAGCGTGATCTGGCTGGTCTGGAACCGGCTGTGGCTGGCGCTGATCGGCTGGGTCGCGGTGACGCTTGCCATCGACTTCGGAATGACGGCGCTCGGCGCCGGTCGCGGAGCAATCCTGTTCGTCGATCTTCTGCTTGCCATCCTGATGGGATTCGAAGCCGCCAGCCTGCAGCGCTGGACGCTGTCGGGCCGCAAATGGCGTCAGCTCGATATCGTGGTGGCCGACGACGCGGAATCGGCCGAGCGCCGCTTCTTCGATCGCTGGACCGCCAGGCAGCGCGGCCTCACCAACGATCAATGGGCGGTCGATCGCGGCGGCCCGCCGCCGACGCGCAATATTCCGGGCCAGCCGTTTTCGAAGCCGCCGCCGTTGCCGCAAGGCGGGATCATCGGATTGTTTCCGGAGCCGGGAGGGTCGCGATGAGCGTTGCTATCATCGATTATGGTTCCGGCAATCTGCACTCTGCCGCGAAAGCGTTTGAGCGCGCCTCGCGGACCATGCAGGACCCGCAGAAGATCGTGGTGACGCGCGACCCTGAAGTCGTGTTTCGCGCCGATCGCATCGTGCTGCCCGGCGTCGGCGCCTTCGCCGATTGCCGCCGCGGCCTCGATTCGCTTGACGGCATGCTGGAAGCGATGACCGAAGCGGTGCGCGCCAAGGCGCGGCCATTCTTCGGCATCTGCGTGGGCATGCAGTTGATGGCGACGCGCGGCAAGGAGCATGTCACGACCGACGGCTTCAACTGGATCGCGGGCGACGTCGAGAAGATCTCGCCGCGCGAGGAGAATCTGAAGATTCCGCACATGGGCTGGAACACGCTCGACATGGTCGGGGAGCATCCGGTGCTGGAGCGCCTGCCGCTCGGACCGAAGGGCCGTCACGCCTATTTCGTTCACTCCTATCACCTCAATGCGGCCAGCGAGGCCGACGTGCTGTTGCGCGCCGATTACGGCGGACCGGTCACGGCGATGGTGGGTAAGGACACCGCGATCGGCACCCAGTTCCATCCCGAGAAGAGCCAGCGCTTCGGGCTGGCTTTGATCTCGAACTTTTTGAAGTGGAAGCCGTGATCCTTTTTCCCGCCGTCGACCTGAAAAATGGCCAGTGCGTGCGCCTCGAGCAGGGCGACATGTCGCGCGCGACCGTGTTCAACCTCGATCCCGCCGCGCAGGCGCGGTCCTTTGCCGCGCAAGGATTCGAGTATCTGCACGTCGTCGATCTCGATGGCGCCTTTGCCGGCAAGCCGATGAACGCTGTGGCCGTCGAGGCGATGCTGAAGGCGGTGACCATGCCGGTGCAGCTCGGCGGCGGCATTCGCGATCTCAAGACCGTGGAAGCCTGGCTCGACAAGGGCATCGCGCGGGTCATCATCGGCACCGCCGCGGTGCGCGATCCGGAGCTGGTAAAGAGCGCCGCGCGAAAATTTCCCGGCCGCGTCGCGGTCGGACTCGATGCGCGCGACGGCAAGGTCGCGGTCGAAGGCTGGGCCGAGACCTCGCAGGTGACCGTCCTCGAAATCGCGCAGCGGTTCGAGGATGCCGGCGTCGCCGCGATCATCTTCACCGACATCGCGCGCGACGGCCTGCTGAAGGGCCTCAATCTCGACGCGACCATTGCGCTCGCCGAGGCGATCTCGATTCCCGTCATCGCGTCCGGCGGTTTTGCCTCGATCGAGGACGTCAAGGCGCTGTTGCAGCCGCGCGCCGCAAAGCTCGCCGGCGCCATCGCTGGCCGCGCGCTTTACGACGGCCGGCTCGATCCGGCTGCGGCGTTGACGCTGATCCGCAACGCGCGCGCCGCGGCGTAGCGCATGATCCGGAAAAGTGGGAACCGGTTTTCCGAATGGATCATGCGCCAATAGGAGTTTTCTGATGTTCAAGGTTCGCGTGATCCCCTGCCTCGACGTCAAGGACGGGCGTGTGGTCAAGGGCGTCAACTTCGTCGATCTGCGCGACGCCGGCGATCCCGTCGAAGCGGCGATTGCCTATGACGCGGCCGGCGCCGACGAGCTTTGCTTCCTCGACATCACCGCCACCCATGAAAATCGCGGCACCATGCTCGACGTCGTGCGGCGGACCGCGGAGGCGTGCTTCATGCCGCTGACGGTCGGCGGCGGGGTGCGCACCGTCGACGATATCAAGGTCCTGCTGCGCTCCGGGGCCGACAAGGTCTCGATCAACTCCGCGGCCGTCAGCAACCGTGAATTCGTCAAGCAGGGCGCTGAAAAGTTCGGCGAGCAGTGCATCGTGGTTGCGATCGACGCCAAGCGGGTCAAGCGCGGCGGTGGTGGCGAGCGCTGGGAGATCTTCACCCATGGCGGCCGCAATTCCACCGGGATCGACGCCATCGAATACGCCCAGGAGGTGGTCTCGCTCGGCGCCGGCGAAATCCTGCTGACCTCAATGGACCGCGACGGCACGCGGCAGGGGTTCGACTTGCCGCTGACACAGGCGGTCGCCGACAGTGTCTCCGTACCGGTAATCGCGTCCGGTGGCGTCGGCAATCTCGACCACCTCGTCGACGGCATCCGCAAGGGCCACGCCACCGCGGTGCTGGCGGCCTCGATCTTCCATTTCGGCGAATTTACCATACGTGAGGCCAAGGAGCACATGGTCCGGGCCGGGCTGCCGATGCGGCTCGATCCATGACGACTCGCTGTCACAAAAGTGCTAAGTCCTACCCGGGATGGCGCCATCGGCCTGTTGCCGGGCGCATGAGTTGAGTTCAGTTGATGTCGCGTTTCACGGTCCATGATCTGGCCGCCACCATCGATGCACGGGCCGCATCGGGCGGAGAGGCGTCCTATACCCGCAAATTGCTCGACAAGGGCGCGGAGCACTGCGCCAAGAAGCTGGGCGAGGAAGCGGTCGAGACCGTGATTGCGGCCGTCGAGAACGATCGCGATCACCTGATCGGCGAAAGTGCCGATCTGCTGTTTCATCTGCTGGTGCTGCTGAAGTCGCGCGGCGTGACGCTCGAAGAGGTCGAAGCCGCATTGGGCCAGCGCCAGAATATGTCCGGACTTGAAGAGAAGGCTTCGCGCAAGCGCGACTAGTTCAAGAGACGCATCATGGATATTCGCGCCCCCGACCAACAGTATAATCCCTACCGGCTGTTCTCCCGCGAACAGTGGGCGCGACTGCGCGACGACACGCCGATGACGCTGGAGCCCGGCGAATTCGAGCGGCTGCGCTCGATGCACGACCGGCTCGACCTGCGCGAAGTCGAGGACATTTATCTTCCGCTGTCGCGGCTGCTGTCGATCTATGTCGATTCGACGCTGCGGCTGTACCAGGCGCAGCGCCAGTTCCTCGCCATCCGGGATCGCAAGGTGCCCTATATCATCGGCGTTGCCGGTTCGGTGGCGGTCGGCAAATCGACCACCGCGCGCGTGCTGCAGGCGCTGCTGGCGCGCTGGTCGCCGCGGCCCAAGGTCGAGCTCGTCACCACCGACGGTTTTCTGTTTCCCAAGGCCGCGCTCGAGCGGGAGGGCCTGATGCAGAAGAAGGGCTTTCCGGAGAGCTACGACCTGCCGATGCTGCTGTCGTTTCTCTCCGACATCAAGGCCGGGCGGCGCAAGGTGCGGGCGCCGGTCTATTCGCACATGACCTACGACATCGTTCCGAACGAGTGGATCGAGATCGACCGGCCGGACATCCTGATCGTCGAGGGCGTCAATGTGTTGCAGACCGGCCGGCTGCCGCGCGACGGCAAGGCGGTGCCTGTGGTCTCCGACTTCTTCGACTTCTCGGTCTATATCGACGCCGAGGAGCCGGTGCTGCGCAACTGGTTTATCCGCCGCTTCCTGGCGCTACGCGATACCGCGTTCCACGATCCGCGCTCGTATTTCAATCGCTACGCGCTGCTCTCGGACGAGGAGGCGACTGCGACCGCGATCGCGATCTGGGAACGCACCAACCTCGCCAATCTCGAGGACAATATTCTGCCGACCCGGCCGCGCGCAACGCTGATCCTGAAAAAGCGCGCCGATCATCTGGTCGAGACCGTCGCGCTGCGGCGGCTGTAATCCTGACTTCGTAGGGTGGGTTAGCGAAGCGTAACCCACCGTCCGGACCACCCGCGCTGCACGAAGTTGGTGGGTTACGGCTTCGCCTAACCCACCCTACAAGCTACGCCGCGATGTGCCGTGACGCCGCCAGACCCGCCAGCGCCTCGGCGAGCTTGTCGCGATCGAGCGGCTTGATCAGGAATCCGTCCATGCCGGACTCGAAGCAGGCGTAGCGATCTTCCACCAGCGTGTTGGCGGTGAGCGCGAGGATCGGCGTCCGGCGTCCGGACTGGCCGGCTTCGAGTTGACGGATGCGTTTGGTGGCGTCGATGCCGTTGAGCTGCGGCATCTGGATGTCCATCAGCA